>DCUF01000056.1 GCA_002328485.1 Deltaproteobacteria bacterium UBA2221 | reverse complement strand
CGACGGAGGTTGGAAAAGAGGGGCATCGCAGCATCCTTCTGGGTTGCCTCGATCCCTGAGACCAAAAGGAATCCCTGATCCTTTACCAGTCCTGTGATATGAGCCGAATAGTTCGAAAAGGTCATTGCATCGAGGTTGGCGAGTACAACATCGAACTGTCCCCTGAGGCCGGCTATGTCAGCACAGATAGCCTCTATGTGATCGGCTGAGTTGAGACTGGCGTTCGTGCCTACCGCTTCGACAGCACAGATATCGTGGTCGACTGCTACCACCCTGCTGGCGCCCATCATATGGGCATAAATCGCCAGGATGCCGCTGCCGCAGCCGATGTCCAGAACGCTCATCCCTTCCAGGCTGATCGCACTCATCATTCTAAGCATGATCCTCGTGGACTCGTGCCTGCCCGTGCCAAAAGCCATGCCGGGCTCAATAACTATCTTTGGCCCAGCTCTGAGGCTCCTCTTCCAGGGAGGGAGAATGGTTATGTTGCCCACAGAGATCGGGGTGAAATGCTTCTTGATCAAGGCCACATAGTCCCGATCCTCCTCTTCCCGCAGGTCGACCACGTCGTAGGCAAGACCCGAGTTCGCAAGCAACGAGACGAGCCTGTCAAGGGATTTAGGATAAAGGTTGATCAAGATATGATGGGAATCGGTTTGTTCTACCCAGGTGCCGTCGCAGACGTCGTAGACCTCGGGGGGCAACAGCTCGTCTGCCCCTTTCTCGGCCCTGATTACCATCAGCGTTCTTGTGGTTCTGGTGTTTTTTGGATCCAGCTTTGGCCCCTCTTACCCATGCCCCCTCAGCACGCTGCCGCTCTTCTCGGTATCGTACCCTGGGAAGTCTTTCAGGTAAGGGAGTAGTTTACCTTGCTCGAAGAAGGATAGAAGCTTCTTGGCCTGATCGCTGTAGCTGTATTCTTCAGGCATAACCAGGTCGAACCTCTCTTTAGAGAGGGGCACAAAGTGAAGACTGAGCACATGGGCCACGTACTGGATACCGAAGGAAGCGTCCGCCTCTCCGCGCAGCACCTTTAGCCCTGCGTCGAGATGGGAGTCTGCCCCTGTGTTGTAACCGCGGATTTTGTGGGGTTGAACGCCCCTCTCGTTGAGGAGGAAATCAAAGAGGAGCCTAGTCCCTGAGCCCTCGTTCCTGTTTAAGAACTCAAGGTTCTTGTCTGCAAGATCCTCGATGGACTGCACCCTTTTTGGATTACCTTTGGGAAGATAGAGACCCTGCTGCCGAGAATACATGTTCATAACGTAGTAGTCGCCGCCATCAAGGTAGCGGTCGAGATAACTGAGATTGTACTCCTTCTTGTCCACATCCAAAATATGGACACACGAAATGTTCGCTGCCCTTTTCTTCAAGAGTTTCAGACCGTTCAGGGAGCCGACCCCAGCGTAGAATATGGTGGCAGGTCCTGTATTGTAATCGTGGATGATCCTGCTGAAGAGGGGATCATCGCTCCCCGCAACATAGAGGTGATGCTCCTGCTCGGTTGTCTGGGTGATCCAACGATCAATCAGTTCTTTGGCAAAGGCAATCTTCCCCCCAATCTTCGTGTAGGGGAGTTTTGATTCCCGTGCAAGCTGATAGATCTTTTTCTCGTTGATTTTGAGGTATTTTGACAGTTCCTTGGCTGATAGAATTTCCATAAAGGACAGTATAATAAAAATGGAGAAAGGAAGCAAATATTGTTTGCAGGTTGGGGAAACAAATCAGCCATTTCCTTGCATGAAAGAAATGGCTGACGGGGTGTTCGGGAGGTTTTTATTTTTAGCCTACCTTGAGGATCATGGCCGCACCGGTGTCGCCGGCAGCACAGCCGGTCCAGAGGCAGTAACCGCCACCCAGCATGGCCACCTCTTCGATCATCTCGGCAATGAGCCTGCCACCTGTGGGGGCCTGAGGATGTCCGTAGATGAGGGAGCTACCGTAGTTGTTCATGGACATGACGTCTATACCCATTTTTTTTGCAAAGTTCAAATCGTTGGTGGCAAAGGGGTTATGGCTCTTGATCGCCTTCATGTCGGTGATCTTCAGGCGGGCACAGGAGAGAGCCTTCTTGGCAGCAGGCACCGGGGCTGATGCCATGAACCCCGGACTGACGCGAGAGGCGGCGTAGGAGACGATCTGTACCTCTATACTCGGATCGGCGCTCAGCTCTCGGGCGCGCTCTCGGGTGGCGATGATAAAGCCGCAGTTTCCGTCGGCCGGGAATGTCTGAGCACCGTAGCTGTGGATGCCGCCTGGCTCCACAGGCTTCAGCTTGGCTAAGCCATCCGCGGTGGTGGGGGTGACCCCCTCATCCTTTTCGATCACTCTTGCGCCCTTTCTGCCCAGTTTCACCTCTGCCGGGAACATATACTTTTTCTGGAATTCCCGGTCGTTTTTCAGGGCATCCTGATACTGCTCGTACCGTCTGATGACAACCGCGTCGGCCTCTTCCTTGGTGAAACCTTCCGCCTTGGCTACATTCTCCGCAGTCCCAACCATCTTGGTGGGCGGGGAGACATTCGGGTCGCTATTGAAGCTGTCCATTACCCAGTTTTCCTGGATTACCTCGCCGCCTGGCCCCATAGGGTTCGGCCATACGGTGTGGGGGCCGTTGGAGGTACGATCTACCATGAGTCCAAAGGCTACCTGGAAGTCACGATTCTCTAAGGCAAGGGCTGCGAGATTCAGGACCGTGGTGGAGGTGGTGCATGCCTGGTTGACCATGAGGCCGGAAACGTTCTTCTTGTTATCCGTCAGTATGCCGGCTGCCCAGTTGTGACCGTAGAAGAAACGAGGCTGGTGAACGCTGATGCCGAAGTAGAGATAATCAACGATGGTGGGATCTATCTTCTTCTTCTCCAGAAACCACCGCCTAGCTGTCTTGGCGCCCAACTCAATGGAATTCTCGTACTGCATACTTCCCTGCCAGCGACAGAACGGCGTCGAATAGTAGCCGTTATACGGAATGTACGCCTTGCTGAAAGTACTCATACAAGTGCCTCCTCGGTGTTCCGGATGTCATTCTCGCCGTTGGCTAAGGTTCTGGGAGACCGAGAATTACCCGTTCCCAGTTGCAACGAATAGGCTGCGGTTTGAATCGGCTCATGTTCTTTTGAATTCATCAAATCTCATCTCCTTAAGATCATTTGTTCTGTCTGTCACCGCGGATAGAGGGACCGTTCGTGGCTACCCGTTTCTCATCGGCGGTCTTTCGAGCCATAAAAAAAGAGGCCAGGGACATACTCATTCCCATGGCCTCACCATAAAAAAAGAGGCCATGGATGGCTGATCAGGCTCACCCATGGCCTCTGCTCTAATGCTCTAGCTTAGAGGCATGAGTGAACCCTCCAAAAGCTAAAAAAGCAAAAAAAGTTGAAGCCGGAATAATTCACTATAACCTCGGCCATCAGTTTCTTATATTTCTCCTTCATTGTCAAGAAGAAAGAATCACTTCTTTGCGTCGGTGCCACGCAGGCTTTTTGCCCGGGCTTAGAGGTGTGCCGTGGATCCCTGCGTCGAGACATGGGATGTTGCTCACCGGGTGCTCACTTTCCCTTAAAAACCGGTTTCCGTTTCTGTGCAAAAGCGCTCATGCCTTCCCTCCCGTCCTCCGACACATAGGAAACGGCGAAGCATTCGCTCTCGAGGGAAATCGCGGAGGCCAGATCCATGTTCATACCCTGGTCGATGGCCTTTTTTATCAAACTAACCGCTATTTTGGGCCTTTTTGCAAGCCTTTCCGCCCAGTTCCTCGCCTCGTCCATAACCGCTTCTTTCGGCACCACCTTGTTAACCAGACCGATACGCGCTGCCTCTTCACCTGTAACGGTATCGCCCATCAACAGTAACTCTTTGGTCTTTGACACTCCGATCAACCGGGCCATCCTCTGGGTGCCGCCTGATCCGGGCATGATGCCGAGGTTTACTTCGGGACAACCGATGGTGGCGTCATTCGCCGCGACCCTCAGGTCACAGGCGAGGGCAAGCTCACAGCCGCCACCCAGGGCAAAGCCAAAGAGTGCCGCGATGGTTGGTTTCTTCGTATTGGCGATCCTGTCGAGCGCCTTCCGGACCGCCTTTGCAAAGCCGAGGTACTCTGACATTGTCTTCCCTGCCGCGTGTATGATGTCCAGGCCTACCGTAAAGCACTTATCTCCCGCCCCGGTAAGGATTATCACGCTGACCGTGTCGTCCCTATCAAGCTCGGAGAACGCATGATAGAGCTCGATGTAGGACTTGGGAATGAGGAAGTTGACCGGGGGCCGGCTTAGGCTGACAACAGCTATTGACTCTTCTTTCTCAACGCTAATCGTACTATAAATCATAGCCCGCCCCAGTCTCGATCGATTATTTGCCGTAGTCGTACCAACCCTTGCCGACCTTCCTGCCGAGCCGTCCCGCCTTTACCAAATCTTTCATCATACGAGGCGCGGACCACTTCACTTCAGTGTTCAGTTCCTGATAGAAATAGTTGGCGATATTAAGGGCAATATCGACACCTGTTAGGTCCATGAGCTCGAACGGTCCCATAGGATAATTAAGACCCAGCTTCGCCGCCTTATCTATGTCTTCTTTTGATGCGACGCCATCCTGGTAGAGCAGAACTGCTTCAATCATGTGGGGAAGCATGAGCCTGTTGACGACAAAGCCGGGGATATCGGTTTTTACTTCAATCGGCTCCTTACCAAGTTTTTTTGCGAGGTCGAACGACACCTTTACGGTCTCGTCGCTGGTATTGAAACCATGGATGATCTCGATGAGTTTCATGAGGGGAACCGGGTTGAAGAAATGGAGACCCACGACCTTATCGCCCCGATTCGTGGCATTGGCGATCTCGGTAATGGACATGGATGACGTGTTGGTGCCAAGAATTACATCCTTTCGCGTAATCTCATCAAGCTGCTTGAAGGTGGCCTTCTTGATACCCATGTCTTCAAATACTGCCTCGATCACATAGTCCACATCCTTCATGTCTTCGATCTTGGTCGTGGTCTTGATTCTGCCCATGATCGCAGCCTTCTGATCTGCGGCCATCTTCCCCTTTTCGACGCTCTTTGCCAGAAACTTGTCGATGTTGTTGTATCCGTTCTGTACAAACCTTTCCTCGATGTCGCTCATGATAACGTTGTAACCGGACTGAGCCGCTACCTGCGCGATGCCGTTACCCATCGAACCTGCGCCCACAACACCTATGGTCTTGATTTCCATCCCAATGTTCCTCCTTGCAATATGATGGCGGTTACAGCCTGTGCACCCGCTTTTTCGTGCGCACTAATTATCCGAAAAGAACGATCTTGCTGGTAGCTGGTATACCCTGACCGACCGAGAGGTTTTGGAGGGTTAGGAATCCACTACCGTGACATGAGACATATCACAAAAGCACTCTACAATCAAGGAATTGGTCGAATTTCTGATATCAGCCGGAGCGGGGAATCTGCGTGCCAAAGGGTGCTTGTGGTGAATATTCTACAGTAATAGATACGAAACAACTGTAGTTTCCAGCCACAATAGTAGCAGGTCGTGTTTTACGCCGGAGCAGATATGGTGAAACGGTGAAGCCCAAGGGGGAGAGCTTATACAAGCCCCTGGTGAATCGGGTCTACATAGAACATTTCATAGGGGTGGCGTGAGGTTTTTTGTTGCAAGGCCGATATAAATGATCCTTTTGTTTCTTTAACATAAAGAATGCTCTTTTCGCGCCGCTCTTACTGAAAATATCATCCAAAAGAGATTCCAATTGTGTCACAAGTAGGACTATGCGGTTATAAACAGGCAGAATAAGGGATATAAATGCCTTAAAAAGTATCAAAAGGCTTGAAAAGCCTCCTATTGGAGTGCTATCATATATCGCCGCACTTCCTGAAGTAAAAAAATAAGGAGGCCAGATATGGTAAAGAAGCTGATCTTTTGTCTTTGTATCTCTATGATCCTATTCGGTCTCGGCGGCCAGGTTGGGGCGACCGAGTCAAAGGGATTCCTTCTGATGGCAAGCACGATCGGCCCTATAGACGCGGGTATTGTTGGGGCTCTGGAGGATCAGTTCGAGAAAGAGACGGGCATTAGAGTGAGACACGTAGGTGCGGGAACAGGGGCGGCCCTCAAGATGGGGCAGCAGGGTAATATGGACCTGGTGATGGTTCACGCAAAGGAACTGGAGGAGAAGTTCATCGCCGAGGGCTACGGGACGGAGCGGATACCCCTCATGTATAATGATTACGTGATCGTGGGTCCTGCCGCTGATCCCGCTCGGATCAAGGGGCTGAAACTCGCTACGGAAGCGTTGGGGAAGATTGCTCAGTCGAAAGCCTCCTTTATTACCAGGGGAGATAAATCAGGGACGAACATGGCCGAGATCGCCCTGTGGCAGAAGGCCCAGATAAAGCCGCTTGGTTCTTGGTACCAGGTTTATGAAAGAGGGTCGGAAGGAAATGTGGCGACACTGCGCTATGCCGATCAGGTTGGAGCCTATACCTTTATCGATCGGGCCACCTTTTTGACACTTCGAAACGAGATCAAGCTGGCGGTGCTTGTAGAGAACGACGAAGCCCTTTTAAACCACATAAGCCTTATACCGGTGAATCCCAAGCGTTTCCCCGGTGTGAACAACGAAGATGCGATGATCTACATAGAGTGGCTTACGGCGCCTGATAAGGGGCAGAAGTTAATACGAGACTTCGGGAAAGAAAAATACGGCTCGCCTCTGTTTTTCCCCGAGTCAAACGAGTGGAAGAAGGCCACGAAGGAACAAAGACAATAACGTGTAAGAAACAGAAGGAGGTAGGAATATGAAGCGGATTGGTTATGTGTTGGCAGTTGCGGTTCTTGCCCTGGTTGCCCTGTTTTCGCAGGTTTCGATCGCCGCTGCGCAGAAGAACATTATTCTGGCGACCACGACGAGCACTCAGGATACCGGGCTTCTTGATGTTTTGATCCCCCTATTTGAGAAAAACACTGGTTACATGGTAAAAACAATAGCAGTCGGCTCGGGCCAGGCTATGGCCATGGGGCAGAAAGGGGAGGCCGATGTCCTTCTGGTCCACTCAGCCGATGCGGAGAAGAAGTTCATGGCTGAAGGTTACGGTGCCAATCGCAGGCTGGTCATGCACAACGACTTCATCATTGTGGGGCCCCCTTCTGACCCGGCAAAGGTCAAAGGCGTGAAGTCTGCCACCTATGGCATGAAACGCATCGCAGAAACAGGAAGCATCTTCATGTCGAGAGGCGACAACTCTGGGACCCATGCCAAGGAGAAGGGGTTGTGGAAGGCTGCAGCCATCAAACCCGAAGAGGGGCAGAAGTGGTACCAGCAGACAGGATTGGGTATGGGCCAAACACTCAACGTGGCGTCGGAGAAAAGGGCCTATACCCTCACCGATCGTGGCACGTACCTCTCGCTGAAAAAGACCCTTGACCTTGCTATCTTATCCGAGGGCGATGCCGCCCTGCTCAACGTCTACCACGTGATCGAACCGAATCCGGCAAAATTTCGAAGGATAAACGTTGCGGGAGGAAAGGCCTTTGCCGATTTCATGGTGTCGAAAGAGGCCCAGGGTGTTATAAAGACTTTTGGTGTAGAGAAATTCGGTTCGCCCCTCTTCTTCCCGGATGCGGGCAAGAAGGTGGAGGATTTGGGAAAGTAAAGACGAGGGAGACGATAATGGGATGAAACGAGGATGCGGCAAGATGACAGTTTGCCTTTCCGCATCCTCGTTTCTCTGTTTCATGGGTTAAGATGGATCTTATTTTCGAGGGAATTAAGAAGGCATTTTGGTTGATCGTCACCTTTGACGCGGAGGTGATGGGGATCACCTGGCTGTCGCTCAAGGTATCCGGTATCGCTACACTGATTAGCCTTGTCCTCGGCATCTCCAGCGGTACCGTCGTTGCCCTTACCCGTTTCCCCGGGCGTAAGCTGACGATTGGGGTTATCAACACAGGGATGGGACTGCCGCCCGTCGTGGCCGGACTCTTTGTATCCATCATGTTGTGGCGCAGTGGCCCTCTCGGATTTCTCGGCATCCTTTATACGCCCACGGCGATGATTATAGCCCAGACGGTCATAGCGACGCCCATTGTCATGGGCGTTTCGCTGGCAGCCATGCAGAACCTCCCGCCCAAACTGAGACTGCAGATCAAGGCCCTTGGCGCAACCCGGCTCCAGATGATCTGGATCATGATAAAAGAAGCCAAGCTACCCTTGCTCGCTGCCATTATGGCAGGATTTGGGGGGGTTATCTCCGAGGTCGGCGCCTCGATCATGGTGGGCGGGAACATCAAGGGATATTCACGGGTCCTCACCACCGCTACGGTCATGGAGACGAGCAGGGGCAATTTCGATGTAGCAATTGCCCTGAGCATCATCCTTCTTCTCTTGGCATATTTGATCAATCTCGTGCTGACTCACGTTCAACAGCGGGAGCGTCCCAGATGAAAGGGCAAGGTAGCGACGTACTGCTTGAGGCCAAAAATCTCCGTGTCGTCAGAGGGGGTAGTGTTCTTGTTGACGTCCCATCTTTCGTCGTCCGTAAAGGGGACGTGCTTGCCGTTATCGGACCAAACGGCGCGGGAAAGACGACACTCCTCCAGGCCCTTGCCTATCTGCTGAAACCCTTTGAGGGAACCGTCTTTTTTGAAGGACTGGAAGTTGCTAAGGGGATATCGGTTCTGGATTACCGGCGAAGACTGGCCATGGCCTTTCAGGAACCCCTGCTCTTTGACACAACCGTGTATCAAAATGTGGCCTCTGGACTGAAGATTCGGGGGATGACAAAAAGACTCATGAGAGAGCGCGTTGACGAGGCCCTCGGACTGTTCGGTATTTCTCATCTCGCTGACAGGTCGGCCCGAACACTCTCGGGCGGAGAGGCGCAAAGGACAAACATCGCCCGCGCTTTTGCAACCAATCCTGCCCTCCTTTTTTTGGATGAGCCGTTCAACGCCCTCGACCAACCGAGCCATGAGGCCCTGGTCAAGGATCTGCGCGACATTGTTAAAAAGACCGACATAACCGTGGCCTTTGTGACTCACAACCGCCTCGAGGCGCTCCAGCTTGCCACCGCCGTGGCTGCTATTCAAAAAGGGCGTATCACGCAGTTCGGCTCTGTGGAAGACGTGATGAATGATCCGAAAAACTCCTTCATCGCCTCTTTTGTGGGTATGGATTGCATGCTTCCTGCGAGGATACTTTCTTGCGATGGCAACTGTTTTGTCGCTGATGTGAAGAGGGGCACCATCGAAGGCGTTGGAGATTTTCAAATAGGCGACAGAGTTACTTTGTGCATTAGGCCAGAAAACGTGGCCCTATCAATTAGAACAACAAGAAACGAAACGAGTGTCCGCAATCTATTTCCCGCCCGCATCACCAGTGTTGTTCCATCGGGGCCGTTCTATAAGGTCGAGCTCGACTGCGGCTTCCCTCTCGCATCGTTCGTTACCGCTGCCTCCGTCAAACAGCTGTCCCTTCGTGAAGGAGGAGAAATCTTCGCTTCCTTCAAGGCCACCTCAGTCCACGCGGTTAGGAGGGGCGATACGGAACAGCCAACCCTTGCCGGCGGCACGGACGTAACCTCAGCCTAATCCCCGCTCAGTCTTTCCGAAACAGTTTGGCGTTAATTGGCGTCCAGAGGGTGTCTGGAACTCGGCCCGAAGCGGACATCCATGCGACGTTGAGCTGAGGCTCAGGAGCATAACGGATCCTGGACATGAACCGTAGTATCTTCGAGCCCGGCTGAGGCGTCTTCGGAGGGAGGGTTCTCTAATCCTCGAGCCAGCCTACAAACCAGATTTCTATGGCAAAAAGAACCCCCCGTGATCGCGGGTGATAATCGCGGGGGGAGGAGGAGGGAAAGACGCATGTGAGATGGCACGCTCACATGATTATTTTATATATCACAATTTAAAAAAATATGGAAGCTTTAGTTACAAATAGGAATTATAAAAGATAATAGTGGCGACCAAACGGCCATCAAGGATTTTCAGGACCGAAAATTCCATAAGAATTCC
This sequence comes from Deltaproteobacteria bacterium UBA2221, assembly GCA_002328485.1. Lineage (GTDB taxonomy): Bacteria > Desulfobacterota > Syntrophorhabdia > Syntrophorhabdales > WCHB1-27 > WCHB1-27. The sequence goes on along the minus strand of DCUF01000056.1, from coordinate 11,353 downwards.
TATCAAGCCATAGCTGCATAACCCGCTTTTGCCGAGGGGATTGTCTCTGTGGCGCAGAATAGTAGATCATCTCCCTTAATCTTTCGAACTAATATTCGACAATATATATCATGCAGACAGAAGTTGCTAGAGAACGATTACTTACCAAGGCGAAAACGCTAAAGGTCCTCCCGTCACTCCACGATATCATTGACAAGGTCTTTTCCGTGCTCAACGATCAGAACTCATCCTTTGACCAGTTGGAAGATGTTATCCAGTACGATCAGGCGATCTGTTCTAAGATAATGAGCATAGCCAATTCGGCCTATTTCTGCCGCGGGCTGAAGATACTGAACCTGCACCGCGCCATGGTCGTTATTGGGTTCGAGGAAATAAAGAACATCATCACCTGCCTCGTCTTTCTGGATGAGATCTTGAAGAAGATGAAGCTAAGGCAGGACCATTTTCGCTCTCTGTGGTATCACTCACTCTATGTGGCCTATAGTGCCAAGATCCTATCGGCCAGGACGTTCGTAGAGGATCCCGAGAAGACCTTTACGGCTGCGCTGCTCCATGACGTGGGAAAGATCATACTCTACATGAGTTATGAAGGGTATGGCGATATGCTCCTTCAGTGCCAGGAGCCTGGCAGAGATCTCTGCGTGGAAGAAAGGGATCTTTTCGGAACGGATCATCAGGAGATCGGGTACTATATGGGTGTGAAGTGGCGGTTTCCGGACGAGTTCAGCAGCGTTATCAGGAATCACCACACTGCGAAGGGCGGAGGACAGCAGGATATGCTCCTTCGACTCGTACGGATCGCCGACCGATTCGCCAGCCACCCCGATGAAAACCTCGGGATGGAAGGGCTGATCCTGCTGAAGGAAAAGGAAAAGATCGAATCGGAAATCGGTCGAATCATGGAACTACTAGGAATGGCGAATGAAAAGGGCTAATCTTCGAGAACGTTCCTTTCGTTTTCAGTGGAATTTTTATGAGAGGACCATCAGCAACTACTCTATCCTTGTCAGGATGTTTCAGTATATTGAGGATGGTGACGGCCTGGTAGCGCACCTCCCCAAGGTATTTGTGGAAGAAACAGTCTTTGATATGTGCCAGATCACGGTGAAGGATGACAAAGAAGCCAGAAGCGGTTTCTACAGCCTGGACAAGGGGTTGTCGGCCATAGAGATGGAGACGATTGATTGTCTCGGAGATACCCTTGTAACACCCCGTGTCTGGTCTGACAAATTCGGTTATGGAACGATTTTTATCTATCCCCTCACCTACGGCATCAATTCATTGGGCTACTTGGTCCTTGGAAAGAAAGACCGGATGGAACTGGACCCGCACCTTCAGAGGGAGCTCGAGCTTCTCGGGGAGGGTTTGACCAAGTCCGTTCAGTTGAATCTATTTATTGCCAATCTGCGACAAGATGAAGAGGTGAAGCGGAACGCCCTCGACTCGAAGCTGGGGATGACGAACAAACTTCTGGAAAATGTCATCGATCAGTTTCCCGACGCACTCCTCCTTATCAACGAGGATGGAGAGATCTGTTTTGCCAACGACAATGCCCGAAAGGAACTAAGCAATGCTGGTCGGCTGGTAGGAGAAAGTCTTCAAGATGTTATCCCTGGACTTGAAAAGGAATTCTTTGAGAAAGACCGGATTCTCAAGGGTGAGATGGAGTATAGGTCGGGAGAGGCTTACAAATTGTTCAAGCTGGAGAGCTATCCCGTCAAGGACAGCGCCGGAAATGTCATCTGGAAAAGCGTTCTCCTGAAGGATGTCGTCGATGATAAGGTCTGCGAGGAGGAGAATCTTCACCGGGGGAAAATGGAGAGCATAGGCAGGCTGGCCGGTGGCATAGCCCATGACTTCAATAATCTGCTAACCGGTGTTCTCGGCTATGCGTCTCTTATGAAACGCCTCTTGTCGAGTGAGCAGCAGCTTTTTCGGTATGCCGAAGTAATAGAAGGCGCTGCCAAGAGGGCTGCAGCTTTGACACAGCACCTGCTCAATTTTTCGAGACGGCAAAGGCGTCTTACCGGAACGGTTGACGTCAACAGCCTCCTCGACGATGTGCTTTTTCTTCTGAAGGAGAGTTTCAGAGACATCAATATCGTGAAGACCTTTGACAACAGTCTTCCCCTGGTCAAAGGCGACGAGGCGGAACTTCAGCATGCTTTTCTCAATCTCTGCATAAACTCAAGCGAATCGATGTCCCAAGGCGGAACCTTGCAGGTGACTACCAGCCTGCGAAATTATGTCGGAAACCGGCAGTTCGCCGTGATCGAAATCGTGGATGCCGGCTGCGGTATGAGTGAGGAAGTAAAAAAGAGGATATTCGAGCCCTATTTCAGCACAAAGACGAGCAATAACAAGCTGGGGATGGGGCTCTATCTCGTTGACAAGGTCGTTCGCAGTCACGGTGGATTCATAGAACTCGAGAGTGAATCGGGAAAAGGCACCTCCTTTACCATCTACATACCCACCAAACAGGCCGAGCCAGAGGTGATAGAAGAGCCGTTGAGCGATCTTCTTCCCGTACCGAGTAGCGGCCAGCGCATCCTCCTTGTTGATGACGAAGATATGATCAGACAGTTAATGGCACGAGTGCTGGAAGGGCAGGGATTCAGTGTGCTGCAGGCGGAAGACGGCAGGTCAGCCATCAAGACTTTCAGCGAAAACGTTGTCGATTTGGTTATCCTCGATATGATTATGCCGGGCATGAAAGGCGAAGAGGTGCTGAAGGCTCTACGGGCAATGTCGTCCGATGTGAAGGTGATGGTTTCCAGCGGCTTCATGAGTGAGGAACAGCGGGACCGCTTGAAGGAGTTTGGCATCGTGGATTTCCTGGATAAGCCTTATCGGGAAGAGGACGTCCTGTCCAGCATCCGAAAGGTGCTTGCCAAAGGAAGATCCGCAGCCATGCCTCCTTTTAATGGTGTTCAAGCCATCGCCGGCTCCAACCATACGCGACAATAAAGACGATTAGGAATCCCCGTCGCGTAGACCCCCATCTTCTCTGATCCTGACTTTCTTTGACCACCGCAAAATCTTAATGATATAGTTGGTATGCCGCATCTTTACCAGTTTGCAGCAAGGGGGGTGCCATGAACTACCAGGTCGGTCAGACGGGCAGAACCATAGTCGCCCGGTTCGAGGACGGAGAGCCGATACTTCAATCCCTTATTGAGTTGGTCAGGCGTGAAGATATCCGGGCGGCCATCGTGTACCTTCTCGGCGGGATCACCGAGGCCCGAATCGTTGTCGGCCCCGTCCGGGAGGAGCTTCCACCTACCCCTGAGTGGAGGGAACTGGAAGGGAGCCACGAAACCCTTGCCATCGGGACAGTGTTCTGGGAAGGGCCGGAGCCGAAGATCCATCTCCACGGTGCTTTCGGAAAAAAGGACACCGTGAAGGTCGGATGCCTTCGAGAAAAGGGCGATGCATTCATCGTTATGGAGGCGGTAATCGTGGAGTTGACGGGGATTACTGCGACCCGGGCCTTTGATCCTTTGTCGAAGATGGTACTGCTTACCCTTGGCCATTCGAGGTGCGACGGACTTTGAGTGGTAGTTCGGCACTCGGTCGTTGACTTCATTTTCACAGCTATAAGATAATAAGCGATGGAAAAAAGGCCCCTTCCTACGCTTCTGGACGAGATCGCCGCTCTCCTTGAAATAAAGGGGGATAACCCCTTCAAGGTTCGGGCCTATCAGAATGCCGCAAAGGTATTGTCGACGCTGAGCGACGATCTAAACGAGATAGTCAAACAAAAACGCCTGAAGGATATCAAGGGCATCGGAGCGACGATCTCTGCTAAAATAGAAGAGTACATTGAGACGGGCGGTATCCTTTACCATGAAGAGTTGCAGAAGGAGCTTCCCCTTTCTTTACTCGGGCTGCTGCAAATCCCGAATCTGGGGCCAAGGAAGATCAAGTCCCTCTACGATGAGCTGAACATCAGAAATGTGGGCGAGCTCGAATACGCCTGCAAGGAGAACCGTCTTATCAGCCTCTTTGGCTTCGGCGAGAAGACCCAGGAGAAGATTCTCAAAGGGATCGAGTTTTTCAAGAGGCATCAAGGGGAATATCTTTTCGGAGAGATATATCCTCTTGCCCTTTCCATTAAAGAACGATTCCGCGGAGAGGTGTCCGCTGAGCATGTGGAGGTGTGCGGGAGCTTAAGGCGGAAGAAGGAGATCGTGCGGGATATCGACCTTTTGGTCAGCAGTTCCGATTGGCGAGGTGTTTCGGAACTTTTTAGGTCGATGCCACAGGTCCAAGAGGTGATCGCTGAAGGACCTACCAAGACTTCCTGCCGTCTGTTCGCTGGCATTGAGGCCGATTTACGGGTCGTTAGCCCCGAATCTTTCCCGAGTGCCTTCATCTATTTCACGGGAAGCAAAGAGCATAATGTGAAGCTCAGGGGAATAGCCAAGAGGAAAGGGCTGAAGCTCAATGAATACGGACTTTTCGAGGATGAAGAGGCTTTACCTTGTGCGGACGAGGTTTCGGTCTATGGGGCGCTTGGCCTTTCATTTATCCCCCCCGAGCTGAGAGAAGACATGGGAGAGATAGAGGCGGCTGAGAATGGCAGAGTGCCTGATCTGGTCCGGCCAGAGGATATTCAAGGTCTCTTCCACGTTCATAGCGCCTATAGCGATGGCCGCGACAGTATAGAGGAAATAGCCGACGCGGCGCGACAGCTTGGCCTAACCTATGTGGGAATATCGGACCACAGCCGAAGCGCCTTTTATGCAGGTGGGTTAAAGGTCGATGATGTCCTGCGGCAATGGGACGAGATAGACAGATTCAACGCGCGCGGTGAGAATCTCCATATCTTTAAAGGAATCGAAAGCGACATTCTGCCGGATGGAAGTCTGGACTATGATGAGAAGATTCTGGAAGGCTTCGACTTTGTGATCGGTTCCATCCATTCCTCCTTTGGCATGGCGAAGGAGGACATGGAGAGACGAATCGAGCAAGCCATGATGAACCCTTTCATAACCATGTTTGGTCATCCCACGGGTAGGCTCCTCCTTGCGAGAGATGGCTATCAGGTGGACATGATAAAGGTGATCGACCAGTCGGCCCAGAACAACGTGATTATCGAGCTGAATGCCAGCATGTACCGCCTGGATGTTGACTGGCGTTATCTGAAATATGCCCGGGAGAAAGGAGTAATGTGTTCCATCAATCCCGATGCTCATGCCACAAAAGACCTTTCGGATCTCTTCTATGGAGTAGGGATTGCCCGAAAGGGCTGGCAGGAGAGAAAGGACGTGCTCAACACACGAAACGTTGAGGAGGTTAAGGCGATATTTGAAAGGATAAAGAATGTCAAAAGACACGCTGTCTGTTCTTAAAAAATTGAGGGAGATGCACGGCAACCCGCGCATCGAGCTCAATTTTTCTAATCCTCTTGAATTAACGGTGGCGGCCATACTCTCCGCCCAGTGCACGGACCAGAGGGTAAATCAGGTAACAGAACAGCTGTTTAGACGATATAGATCGGCGAAGGACTACACAAACGCCGAGCAGGGAGAGCTCGAGGAACAGGTCAGACCAACAGGTTTCTACCGGAATAAGGCAAAAAGCTTGAAGAATTTTGCGTCGGACATTGAGAGCCGTTTCGGAGGCAGGGTGCCCGATGATATCGATCTCCTTACGTCCGTGAGAGGCATTGGCCGGAAGACGGCAAACATGATTATTGGCGTTGCCTTTGGAAGACCGGCGATGATCGTAGAAACGCATGTGATGAGGGTGGCAAAAAGGGTCGGTTTGACGAAAAGTGACGAGGCTGAAGAGATCGAGGAGGATTTGAAGAGGATCGTTCCCCAGGTTCAGTGGACTGATTTTTCCCTCCTCCTTATACTGCACGGACGTTACGTCTGCGTTGCCCGGAAGCCCCGCTGTCTTGATTGTCTTCTGAGAGAAGACTGTAATTATTGGCTGTCGGAAGTACAGCAAAATAGCAAAATAGTAAAATAGTAAAACTGGTTCAAGGAAAGGCAGTCAGAAGTGCGAGGCAAAGGGTGAAGGGCTCAAAAACTGTGATGGATGCACCCTGCATCGTCTTGCACCTAACTCCGCACACCTTATTGGCTTGATTTGCCATTTCGCTATTTGCCATTTGCACCTTTGCATCTAAACAGGAGGGAGAATCATGCCGTTCGACAGAGAAGAACTGACTGAGGATGAACTCGGTCGCCTGAGGGAATTTTCGAAACAGGCAAAGGGCGATATTCTGAAAATGACAAAAATTGCCGGGTCGGGCCACCCGGGTGGATCGATGTCGTCGCTCGACATCTATCTGGTTGTATTTTCCTATGCCGATCTAAGTGGCGATAAGAGGGACAGGATTGTTGTGAGCCACGGCCACACCTCTCCCGGGGTCTATTCAGCCCTGGCCCGGTTGGGCCATTTGCCGGTCGACGAGGTTGTCGCCTTTTTTCGAAAAGCCGGGAGCCCTTACGAAGGTCATGTTGTTCGAGGCATTCCGTATATCGACTGGTCCACCGGGAATCTTGGGCAGGGCCTCTCGGCCGGTTGCGGTTTTGCCTTGCGGGCTACCATAGATAAAGAGGATTTTCACGTTTACGTCTTGATGAGTGATGGCGAACAAGCCAAGGGTCAAGTGGCGGAGGCACGTCGCTTTGCGAGCAAGTTCGGCCTTGCCAATATTACGGTGGTGATCGATTATAACAAGATTCAGATAGGCGGGAACGTCAATAAGGTCATGCCTGTTCGCATCATCGAAGACTATTTGGCCGATGGTTGGGACGTGATAGAGATAGACGGACACAATCACAGCGAGATCTACACAGCACTGAGACGGGCTCGGAAGACCCCTAGGCCCACGTGCGTCGTTGCCAACACGATCATAGGCAAGGGTGTCCCCTTTATGGAAGGCAAAGAGGAGTATCATGGCAGGGCACTCAACGACAGCGAATACAGCAAGGCTGTTGAAGCATTAGGATTCGAAGACGATCTGTCCGCCTATCGTGAAAAGAGAAAGGGTATTTGGGGATGGCAACCGTCGTCGGATGCCCGATCGATCACCATCGATCCAGGCCAGGCTTTCACTTACTCCGATGCAGACGGACTCGATAACAGGACGGCGTTCGGAAAGGCGTTGAAGGATTTGGGCGCGAGAAATATCCCCTTTGGGCGGCCCGTCGCAGTCTTCGATTGTGATCTTGCGAGCTCTGTGAAGACCTCGGACTTTGCCGCGGCGTTTCCGGAGTGTTTCTTCGAGGGCGGCGTTCAGGAGCATAATACGGCCACGGTTTCGGGCGTCCTCTCTACCATGGGGGTGCTCACTTTTTTTGCCGACTTCGGTGCCTTCGGGATTGATGAAACCTATAACCAACATCGGCTGAACGACATAAACCGCGCTAATTTAAAGCTTGTGGTCACCCATCTCGGGCTGGACGTTGGGCAGGATGGCAAGACCCATCAGTGTGTTGACTATGCGGCCCTTGCCAGGAACCTGCACAACATGCGGACCATCATGCCGGCCGACGTCAACCAAACCGACCGGGTCGTGCGTTTTGCGGCCAGCGAACAGGGGAACTTTCTTATAGGGATGGGAAGGTCCAAGGGGCCGGTCATCTGCCATGAGGATGGGAGAGCCTTTTTCTCCAATGGGTACTCCTTTGCCTATGGAAAGATGGAAGTTGTGCGACAGGGTAGGGACGCTGCGATTATCAGCTATGGCTGCATGCTGAGCCGGGCCCTTCAGATCCGTGACCTCCTGTCCAGATCCGGCGTGGACGTGGCGGTTGTCAACATGCCCTGTGTGAACGAGACGGATGATGATGTAATTAGATCCCTGATCAATGTCCCCTTCATCTGTACCTACGAAGACCATAATGTGGCGACGGGCATAGGCCCGCAGATAGCCTATTCCCTTCTCAACATGCATTATACAGGGAGGGTGATGAGCTTTGGTGTGAAACGTTACGGTCTGTCCGGGGACACGGAGGAACTTCTCCGGGCCGAGGGGCTGGACGTCGATGCAGTGGCGGAGACACTGCTCGGCATTTTGAAGTAAGGAGACGTTACCGAGGGAACTGAGCCAGACGTCATCAGGTAGAGGGATTTAGGGCACTTAGCATTACCCCATAACTTTGAGTGTAGCGACACCATAACGATTCTTTTGGCGATCGAATATCATTAATCGAAGGAGCGAGCATGGCCGAGATCAAGGAGATGTACAAAAAGGTTGTGAAAGACAAGTTCCCGGATTCCATCAAGATCGACTTTGATGGACAGGTGCTGGAGTACAGGAAGAAGGTCTGGAATATCTTTGATGCCGACGAACAGACAGAGGTGGAACGGGGGATACGCTACGGCGAAAATCCTGATCAGCCTGCCGCTCTTTACGAGTTGATCAACGGTAATATCGTGCTCGGAGACGTTCGGTTTTTTGCCTTTGAAAACGGACTGGTCAGCAAGATCACCGCACAGGATCAGCTCCAGGTTGGAAAGCACCCGGGCAAGATCAACTTGACCGATGTGGATAACGGTCTCAACATCCTTCGACTCCTTGGGGAGAAACCTGCATGCGCCATTATGAAGCACAACAATCCGTGCGGCGCCGCTTACGGTGCGACATCGGCGGATGCTTTCGAAAAGGCTTTTTGGTGCGACAGAATCGCCGCTTTTGGAGGGGCGGTGATATTCACGAGGCCGGTTGATGTGGAGACGGCCAAAGCCATGGTCCCCTACTATTTCGAGGTTGTATGCGCCCCTGATTTCGAGGGGCCCGCGCTTGACATCCTCAAGAAATGGAAAAACCTGCGGATCCTTCAGATCAAAGAGATCGAAAGGCTTCAGCAATTCAAAAGCAAGAGAATCATCGATTTCAAGTCCCTCATGGATGGGGGCCTGATCGTCCAGGAATCACAGCCCTTTACCATCAAGACCAAAGACGATCTAAGGCCGGCCGAGGCAACGTATAAGGGGCAGCCTTACAGGATCAACAGAGCGCCTACGGAAAAGGAGCTCCGAGACATGCTGTTCGGGTGGTATGTGGAGTCCGGTGTCAGCTCCAACTCGGCCCTTTTTATCAAGGATGAGGCGACGGTAGCCATTGGGACGGGTGAGCAGGACCGGGTAGGCGTTGTGGAGATCGCCACCTTCAAGGCCTATACCAAGTTCATGGATGCTTTGGTTTTCAAGAAATTTGGTGTTCCCTACGCCATCTTTAAATTGGAGGCCGAGAGGGGGCTGCGTAATATCGAGGACTTGAGGGAACTGGATGAGCAGACCAGAGCGCAGAAAGCCGGGCTCGTTGGGTCCGTTGTGGTCTCCGACGGTTTCTTCCCCTTCAGGGACGGGGTTGACGCGGCCATTAAGGAAGGAGCAACCGGCGTTATACAGCCCGGTGGATCAGAGAGGGATTTTGAGGTGATTGAGGCCTGCAATGAATCCAATGTCACCATGGTATTTACCGGGCAGCGACTCTTCAAACACTAAGAAAGATATGAGGCGGCCGGTTAGCTTTTTTGTACAAATGTCAATTGGGCCATGAGAGACCAATCGCAACCCGATGGGTCGCAGCAATTCCCGGCCACAATTTATCGACAGGAACAACAGGTCGTTACATGATTGTTTGAGATTCTTTTTCGCGATGAGGCAAGGAGTAGCTTGTGCTACTTGTGAAGACTAGACTTTTTTCTCATGCTGTAGTATGGTTTTTTCGTGAGGGCCACACTGCATTTGCGATTTCCTGGAATAAGGAATGTGCTGCTCAGGCACTTCTTTCGTATAGAAGATCATCGGGACCGAGAAAGGATAGACCATGAGCTAAGGGACGTGTGCATGGGTGCCCTGGCTATGTTTTGCTTTCAGGACCCCTCGCTGCTTCAATTTCAGAAACGCACAAAAGCTTCTACACTTGCCGCCAATCTCAAGAATGTCTGGGGCATCAAGTCTGTCCCTTCCGACTCGCAGATGAGAACCGTCATGGATGAGATTGACCCTGAGGTGTTCGAGGGTCTCTTCAAGACCTTCTTCCGTCTCCTGCAAAGGGGCAAACATCTCGAACAGTATCGCGTGCTCGGTAAGTACTATCTCTGTGTCGTGGATGGGGGAGAATACTTCAGCTCCTACCATATCGGCTGTCCTTTCTGCCTGCGACGGAAGGTAAAGAAGCAACGGGGAGATGCCCTTCAGTTCTCCCACCAGATCGTCCAGGCGGCAGTAGTCCATTCGAAGCGCTCCCAGGTTATCCCCCTGTGCCCTGAACAGGTACGCAACACCGACGGAACTGAAAAGCAGGACTGTGAAACGAACGCGGCGAAAAGGCTTCTCGGGAAGCTCAAAAAGATCCATCCCAAACTCCCCCTCATCATCGTCGCTGATAGCCTCTACAGCAACCAGCCCATGGTTAAAGAGATCAGCTCCCTGGGTAACCACTACGTCCTCGTGGCAAAACCGGATGATCATAAGATACTTACGGAATGGGTCAACGGCCTCCGTCCAATCAATGAAGTCATGCACATGGAATACAAAGACAGAAAGGGGAAGACCCATGTGTATGAGTGGGTAGGTGATGTCCCGTTGAACGGCAACAAGGACGCCCCATTGGTCAACTACTTCGAGTACTGGATGAAAGACGGTGAGAAGACCGTCTATCACAATAGTTGGGTCACCGATCTGCCCCTCGATGATGAGTGCATAGAGGAGATGGTCCGTATAGGAAGATCGCGGTGGATGATCGAGAATGAGGTCTTCAACACCGTCAAGAACCATGGCTACCATATCGAGCATAACTACGGCCATGGAGTGAAGAACCTCTCCATGAACTTCTTCCTCTTGAACCTCCTCGCCTTCTTCCTCCACCAGATTTTCGAACTTACTGATCGAACCTATCAATGGCTGCGGAAAAACCTGGGGAGTAAGAGAAACTTGTGGGATCATCTCCGGGTGTACTGTCACGCAATTGTCTTTCCCGACTGGGATGACCTCCTTGGGCGTATCGCCCTTGACTACGGGTATAGCTGACCATGGAGAAAAGGATGATCTCTCTATTGCTCCGCTCTGTCACTTCTCTGGGGAGAGGTGCGTGCCGGGCGCCGTTTTCGGCCCCATTCTTTCGTTCATCTCCCCGATGTCCGCGAGGTGTCGGGGAGATGTGACAGGCAGATACATCCGGAAAGGGCGGTGAAGGGCCAAGTATCGGCGCGTCTAACGAGAAGAACAGGGCTCACCGGGAATTGCTGTTCACTGGTGGCGTTCATTGACAAGAAGGAGCCTGCATACTATAGTAGTTTGATCCGGAAAACCCCTTTAATGTTACCTGTGAAGGCATGAATAAGATCTATTTGGACAACGCGGCAACGACCCAGGTGGCACC
>DCUF01000052.1 GCA_002328485.1 Deltaproteobacteria bacterium UBA2221 | reverse complement strand
GGTATGCAAGATCATGGACTATGGCAAATACAAGTACCAGATCGCCAAGAAGGCCCAGGAGACCAAGAAAAAACAGACCACGATCCAGGTTAAGGAGATGAAGCTGGGCTTGAAGATCGAGGAACATGATCTACAGTTCAAGCTCAACCACATTAAAGATTTTTTGAAAGAAGGAAATAAAGTCAAAATAATAGTTATGTTCAGGGGGCGCGAAATCTTGCACAAGGACAAGGGCCAACAGCTTGCCCAGAAGATTATGGATAATCTGAAGGACTTGAGCAACCTGGAGCAGCAACCCAAATTCGACGGTAGAAACATCATCATGATTTTTGCACCGGCGTAGGAGGTTACAATGCCGAAGATAAAGACACATAGGGGCCTGGCGAAACGGGTGAAAAAGACCGGCCAAGGCAAACTGAAGAGGTCCAGGGCTTTTCACAGCCACCTCCTTTCCTCCAAGTCACCGAAAAGGAAAAGGAATTTGTCCCAGTCCGCAATCGTCCATCCATCCGATTCCAAAAGGATTGAGAAACTGGTACCTTATCTTTAATTAACAGAGGAGTTCAGCAATGCCAAGGGTAAAGAGAGGAACAAAGGCGCGGGCAAGAAGAAAGAAGATCATGAAGCTCGCGAGAGGTATGTTCGGAGGCAGGCACAGCATCTACAGCCAGGCGCAGCAAGCTGTGGGACGGGCCTTGAAGTACGCCTTCGCCGGCAGAAAACAGAAGAAAAGGGACTACAGGTCACTCTGGATAGTACGGGTCAATGCAGCGTGCAGGGCCAACGGCATGCCCTATAGCAGATTCATCCATGGACTGAAGATGGCCAATATAGGGCTCGACAGAAAATCGCTTGCCGAGATGGCGGTCAACGACCCTCCAGGCTTTCAGAATCTGGTTGAGAGAGTGAAGACTCTTGCGCAGCAGTAGGGAACAATGGCTCTCGACGTAGCAGTTCTACAAGATAAGGTCTCACAGGAATTAGCCTCTATAGCATCCTTAGAAGATCTGAAGAGGGTTAGAACATCCGTCCTCGGACGAAAGGGTCTCTTGGCCCAGGCCCTCGATCAGTTCAAGTCCCTCAGTCCTGAGGAAAAGAGGACGGTCGGCCGCGAGATCAACCAGTTGAAGAATGGCACTGAGGAGCGGCTCAATCAACTGGAGGCGGGCTACCTGGAGGAAGAAAAAAGACGCAGGGAAAGACAGTCTGCCGTCGATATTACCCTGCCAGGCAAGAAGCCTCTAACCGGAAGGGTCCACCCTATTACCGCGACCTTTCGGGAGATAGACAGGATATTTTCATCCCTCGGTTTTGCCGTGGCTGAAGGTCCTGATATCGAAACCGACTATTATAACTTCGAAGCCCTCAATATTCCCAAAGACCATCCGGCCCGGGATATGCAAGACACCTTCTATGTTGCTCCCGGCGTGGTCTTGCGGACGCACACCTCTCCTGTTCAGATCCATGTGATGGAGAAGCAGTTGCCTCCCGTGCGAGTCATCGCACCTGGAGCCGTCTATCGTAATGACCAGGATATCTCCCACACACCCATGTTTCACCAGGTTGAGGGGTTGATGGTAGACAGAAATGTCCGCTTCTCCGATCTCAAAGGTATCCTCACCGTATTCGTTCATGAGATGTTCGGTGCCGACGTCCCCGTTCGTTTCAGACCAAGTTACTTCCCCTTCACGGAGCCTTCCGCGGAGGTGGACATCGGCTGTGTCATATGCAAGGGAAGCGGATGCAGGGTCTGTAAGGGCACAGGGTGGCTCGAGATTTTGGGGTCAGGGATGGTTCATCCCCAGGTGTTCCGGATCGTCGGTTACGACCCCGAGGAGATCTCGGGCTTTGCCTTCGGCATGGGCGTTGAGCGCATAGCAATGATCCGATACGGCATCGATGACATTAAACAGTTCTATAATAACGACCTGCGCTTCCTCTCGCAGTTTTAAAGGCCTACCATGAAAGTTCCCCTTAACTGGCTCAGAGAATTTGTCCCAATCGATATGGACGTAGAGGATCTTTCGCACAAGCTCACTATGAGGGGGCTGGAGGTAGAGTCCCTCGAGCCCATACGTACGGACTTTGACGGCGTTGTTGTTGGCGAGATATTGGAGATGGACAAGCATCCCGGCGCCGACAAATTGACCGTTTGCAGGGTCGATGTCGGTTCCGATATCCTGCCGATCGTCTGTGGCGCCGCAAACATCCACCAGGGCGACAAGGTGCCGGTCGCCTTGCCCGGGTCCCGCCTACCGAATGGCATGGCCATCGAGAAGCGAAAGGTGAGAGGTTTTGAGTCCTACGGCATGCTCTGCTCCGAACAGGAACTGGCCATCTCGGATGAGCACACCGGTATCTTTATCCTCCCCGAAGATGTCAAGATCGGCGATCCCCTCGAGAAGGCCCTCTCACTCGATGATTTTGTACTGGACGTGAATGTCCCTCCCAATCGAGGCGACTGTCAGTCAATTCTTGGCATCGCCCGAGAGGTTGCAAGCCTCACCGGCAACATGATGGTACTTCCAAGCTTTTCCATCGAGGAGCACGAGGAATTCGGATCGAGCCTCTCCCTCGCTATAGAGGACCGCGAAGCCTGCCCCCGGTACGTACTCAGGCTGATAAAGAATATCTCGATCGTCCCTTCCCCTTTCTGGATGCGAAACAAGATCCTGAAGGCCGGCATGAGACCCATCAACGCCATCGTGGATGTAACCAACTTTGTCATGCTCGAGCTTGGCCAGCCTCTTCACGCCTTCGACTACCACAGGATTGCGGACCGGCGGATCGAGGTAAAGGTTGCGAAAGAGAGGTCCGTCTTCCGGACGCTGGACAGTCTGGACAGGCGTCTAGAGCCCGGCGACATTCTGATCTGTGACGGCCATGGCCCTGTTGCCCTGGCTGGCATCATGGGTGGCGAAAACTCGGAAATCACTGCTGAAACAAAAGATGTCGCCTTGGAGAGCGCCTTCTTCCACCCCCTCCATATCAGACGGACAGCGAGACGTCTCGACCTGCGTTCCGAGGCCTCAGCCCGTTTCGAAAAGGGGATCGATATAGAGACGGTCGATTTTGCAGCCCAGAGGGCGATTAGCTTGATGGGACAGCTTGCTGGCGGAAGGGTCATTAAGGGCTCCAGGGAAATCTATGAACGCAAGGAGCCTCGTCGAATCTCTGTAAGGCTGAAGCGCATCTCGGATCTGATCGGCGTGCAGGTGAAGCGGGAGACAGCCGTAAAGTCCCTCAACTCTCTCGGCATCCAGGTCGTAAAGAAGGAAGCCGAAAGGATCGAGTGCATGGTGCCTTCTTTCCGACATGATATTACTGAAGATATTGATATCGTTGAGGAGATTGCCAGAACGGTCGGGTTTGAGAATATTCCTGCCACCATGCCGGTTTCCATGTTACTCTCCGTCCAGAAGGACCCCGTCGATGCCTGCCTTGGCCTTGTCCGAGATTACATGGTGGCTGCCGGTTTTTTCGAGGTCATCAACTACGGCTTTTTCGACGAAGGGGACATAACAAAGTTCGGGATTGGCGAATCCGACGAACGAGCCCATATGGTGCGGCTCCTCAATCCCATATCAAAAGAGCTGGGTGTTATGCGGACATTCCTGGCTGCAGGGATTCTAGAAAATCTAGCATACAACCTCAATCGCGGAATCAAGAATGTCCGGCTTTTTGAAGTAGGGAAAGCCTTTTTTAGGCACGATTCGACCGCCCGTGAGAGTTTCCGCCTTGCTTTCGCCATGGCCGGCAAGGAACGAGAGTACTTCTGGCGAGAAAAACCGGGGGAGAGCGACTTCTTCGACGCGAAGGGTGTGGTGGAGGGATTCCTGGAACGGTTCGGTCTTCAGATAACCGTTTCCCCGAGTCAAGAGCCTTTTTTGAAGGCGGGCAACTCCTGTGATCTGATTGTTGACAAGGCAAAGGTCGGGTGGATCGGCCAACTGGATGAGGAGATCTGCAAAAGATTCGACATCGAAGACAAGGTCTATGCCGCCGAGATCGATATGGACTCCCTTTTAACCAGAGGGATTCCTGCACCCACTTACCGCCCCATATCTCGCTACCCCAGCGTTACCAGAGACTTCTCGTTCTGGATTGATGAAGCGATTCCGGTCGCATCTCTCATGGAGAAGATACGGGCTATCTCGTCCCTCATCGTATCCGTCGGTGTTTTCGACATGTTCAAGAAGGAGGGAAGGAGTGTTGCCTTTCGGGCCGTTTTTCAATCTTTTGAAGATACCCTTAAAGATGAAGAGGTCAGCGCGGTTCAGGATAGAATCATCAGCGAGCTAACGTCAATAGAAGGAATCAGGCTTAGATAAAGAGGGAGGATTTATGACCAAGGTAGACATCGTGACAAATGTATACGAGAGATTGGGTTTTTCAAAGCGTGAATCTTCCGAGATCGTGGAGAAGTTTTTCGCCATAATCAAAGAGTCTCTTGCAAACAATGAGAATGTAAAGATATCGGGGTTGGGGAACTTCGTGGTAAGGGAAAAGAAGGCACGGAAAGGCAGAAATCCGCAGACCGGCGAAGAGATAGAGATAGCGCCCAGGAAGGTGCTGAGTTTCAGGTTGAGTCAGGTGCTGAAGAGCGAGATCAACGATAGCGCGGAAAAATGAATCCGGAGATACCGGATCGAGTATACTACCGAATCAGGGAGGTTTGCACACTCACGGGTCTAAAACCCCATATTCTGCGTTACTGGGAACAGGAATTCAAAGACATAAAGCCGATCAAGAGTTCCAAAGGTCAAAGGCTTTATCGTAAAAAAGATTTGAGTACCATCTTTACGGTAAAAAAACTGTTGTATGAACGCAAGTTTACCATAGACGGCGCCAGAAAGTACTTAAGCCACCAGAGACGTCTCGTGGACGAGATAAGGGATGGATTGGCTGAGCTTTTGGACATCCTTGGGGCAGGAGACAGAGCATGAAGAAGGGACCAACCATGAAAGGATGTCTACTCGGTTTTGTTCTCGCCTTATCCTTCGTATCATGCGCCCCCTCGCCCAACATCGCCTATACCCACAAGGACGCCATTAAGGGCAAGTATGAAGAGCCCAAATTGGCTGGCTTGCATCAAAAGTACAAAGCATCCCTGCAGGACATCTTTGGCCGATATCACCAGGCAGCCGTGGCCATTTACAGAGAAGGCCTGGGTTTTACAAAACTTACGGACCGGGATGGGCAGAGCTTCTATTATCTTATGGTCCTCGTGAAACCCTCGGACTTGGCCTTCGACCGGGCCACGACCACGACCGAACAACGGCTCAGTGCCGTTCTGACACGCCATTTCGACACAAACCTTCGATACATGACTGTTCGCGATCTCGAAAAGGATGACATAGACGGATTGGCCTTTGGGGTCTATTGGGCCGTTCGCGATTTTAACGAGTGTCCCAAGTACGGAGGCTATCTGGAATACGCCGTCGCCTACATCAAGAAGGCCGATGTCATTTCCTTTCTGGACAAGACCGCGAGTTTTTCCGAGATAGCCAAAGACGCGGAGATCGTCACCAGTCAGAGCTTGAAGCATCCTGTACCCGTACGGCTGGTGGATTAGGGGCGATTGTTGGGGTGAAGGAACCCAACGTCACCTCGGATCGCCGGGCGGAGTACGACCTCTAAGAGCGTCTTACTTCGGCTCCCCGCCCCCCTATTAAGGCCGCTTTACACGTTGCCCACCGTCCGCACAGGGATTGAAAACCATTCCCAGGTAACCCATGGCAAAGCCGGACCATTTGAACGAAAGTCTATCGAAACAGCCCGTGTTTACCGAACATCTGCGGAGTCAGGTCGGGAAATGGGGTAGGCGTAAAAGACAAGATAAAGATGGCAAGCATCACGACGGCAAGGATCTTTCGTTTCCGGTCGAGGGGCGTTTCTTCATCGAACGGCCGCGGGTGGCGCATACCGAAGATGAGAAGAAGTACGATAAGGACCAACCAGCCGGGGTTGTAAAGGAGTGCGAGACCGGCAAGGACCGTAATGGAAAATCCATAGGCCCACCGGCTCTTTTCACCGAATACGGCATAGATTATATGCCCCCCGTCCAACTGGCCGACGGGCATGAGATTTAAGGCCGTTACAAAGAGGCCCACCCAGCCGGCGTACCCGATGGGGTGAAGAAAAACCTCCTGCCCTGGAGGGGGTTTTACAACAAGCCACTGGAGAAGCTTGAAAAGGAGCGGATCACCAAGTCTCAAGGCGTCCGGGGTCGCTGCGCCCACCACAGATAGCTTCATGCCGATCAGCACACATGGGACGGCCACGATGAAGCCGGAAAGAGGACCGGCTGCCCCTATATCAAACAGCGCCTTCTTGTTAATGACAATGCCTCTCATCTTTATGATGGCCCCAAAGGTACCAAAAGGTGAGAGAGGGAATGGTATGAAAAAGGGTAACGTTGACGGAATACCATATCGTCTGCTTACGAAATAATGTCCCATTTCGTGAGCCAGGAGGATCGTCATGATGGCAATGCCGTAGGAAACGCCGCCGACGTAGAATGTAGAAAGGATGGTGAGCACGAAAAGGACGATGTGCTTTATCATCTACATCCCGAAAATACCGGCTTCAAGACGGGTCACTTCGTGTTTGGTACCTCTCTTGACCCTCATATCGAAGTTCGAGAGAACACCCAGAAATCCCTCCAATTCCTTCGTACTGAACTTCGCACTGGTCTTGGATAGGGTAAAGGCGTAAAACGGCTTCTGATAAGCCAGATATTGTTTCCTGTCGAGGGGAGTAAAACTTATCTGGTCCTTCATTTGAGCAATGATTTTGGAGAACAGCTTATACTCGTAATGTTCCCGAAATAATGGCTCCGTGTCCTTTGCGTGGAGCAGGAGACGCATCTGCTTGGCAAGGAAGTTATGGATAGCGAGGACATGAAGCCCTTGACCGAGCAGATGAACCAGGATCCGGCTGATCTCTTTCCTCTGTCTGCCTGCCAAGGAATCGTAAAGCATAATAAGTGTATCTTCGTGGCCTGCGGAGACCGTGACCGACACGTCCCTCGACTCGATCGTCTTCCTGTCCCCCACATAGTCGATCAGCTTCATAAGCTCCGTATCGATGAAAGCCTCATCTCTGATTCGGTTTTTCAGTTGGAGAAAGGCCTTGTCGGTCATCTTTTTACCATGCTGCTTGGTCATGGCAAGAACGCGCGCCTTGATGCGGCTTTCTCTCTCTTTTTCAAGAATGACGGGACTGAGACCCAGGAGAGAACAAAGGTCGGCATTATGGGTCGTCGAATAGACGACGAGGTGGATCCTCTCTTTCAGGATCTCGATCTGGTCCCTCAGGGCTTCGATCGTCATGGGCTTGGGATCGATCAAGACAAGTACCACGTTGTCTTCGATGAAAAGGGATGACGCCTTTTCGATTACCAAACCCTTCGCATCCTGCTCCTGAGCTACGATGAGAATGGGGTTCTCTACATATTTTCGGGCGAGAAGATGCACATCCTCCGACAAATTCTCGACGGCGCCGAAAGCTAAAGTCACCTGGTTCATGCGCCTATATGGTACTAAGTGAACGGACGTTTATCAAGAGGGACAAGGCGAAGGCAGCTTTTCCCATAGACCGTACCGGCAAGAATCCCCGTCCTTCCAAGGACATACCTTGCCACAAAGAGACCGAGCGGCAGGAGGAGACTCGAAACTGCCGGTCGGCTTGCCTGAGGATCCCGCGAATCAAACAATGGGTCCTCAACAACCATTTCCCCGACCTGCACACCCCGAATGTGCTGAGCTTTAGCTCAAAGTCCTCCAAGGCCACCTCGTCTCCGATAGGCTCGAGAATGGTGATCAAGCCCGCCGGGGGCAGATCCTGTCGCTAGTCTCTTACACCCCCTGCCCTGCCCGGGTTCGTACGGTTCTCCATAAATCTGACGGTCCTATAGTAGCCTCACGTTGTGATGAACTGGAACCCCTCCCAACTCTTCGGGGCATTGGTTTCCAGCCCCCGAAAAGGGATCGTGCCGTAAGGGTTGGAAGGTCTGCAAGATTTTTGCGCCGTCGGCATGTGAAATTTTTCTTGAAATAATTTTCATATCCGGTTAGCCTTCAACAAATGGCGAAAGTGATGAAGCCGACCCATCACGTTTCAGACACCGTAATCACTGTTTTCGTCGAAGAGATCCGTGAGCCTTGTGCAGCAGCCATCGCACCTGGGGAGGAATTCCCCTTCCCACGAACAGAACCAGAAACAAGCGGATACAGAAGCACTCGATCTGACCTCGCGGCTGGAGACCATTTGCCGGGGCCAGAAGACCGATTCAATTGTCGTAACGTCACGTAAGGGGGCAAAATATGGATTCGGACCTGGTTAAAATAACCATTGACGGGCAAGAGATAAATGCCCACAGAGGACAAACCATTCTGGAGACCGCACGGGAGCACAACATATTCATCCCCAGTCTTTGCTACCATCCCAGAATCAGCAAGACCGGTGCCTGCCGGATATGCATCGTAAGGGTTAACGGTACCATGCTCAAGACTGCTTGCACGGAACCGGTCATTGAAGGGATGCAGGTCGTCACGGAAGATGAGGGTATCATCCGGGACAGGAAGTTTATACTTGAACTTCTGCTCATGGAGGGTGATCACAACTGCCTCTACTGTGATGCCAATGGAAACTGCGAGCTCCAAAGCCTGGTGCAGAGATATCAGGTGGGCCCCATAGAGGACGCGAGTTTGCGCCACTACAGAGAAACCGATTATACCTCCAGCAATGCCCTAAAGAGAAACGAGATGCGATGCATCCTGTGCGGGAGGTGCGTCAAGACGTGCAACGAGATCCAGATGTGCAGGGTATGGGCCTTTCGCGAACGGGGCAGCAGAACCTCCTTGGTTGCCGACGATGGCAAACTGATCGGGGAATCAAGCTGCGTAAAATGTGGACAGTGCGCTCAAATGTGTCCCACCGGTGCCCTCACACTCAAGCCCGTTATGACCTCCGGGCTGAACTGGGAGCTATCTAAAGAGACAAGTATTTGTATATATTGCGGCGTTGGATGCGCCATCGATTTTTACAAAAACGCGGACAATGTCATCGTAAAGGCCTTGGGAAACGACAAAGGCCCCAATCAAGGTCACCTCTGCGTAAAGGGTCGGTTCGGTTACGATTTCACTTATAGCGAAAAACGTTTGGCCAAGCCGCTCGTCAGAAAAGACGGCGTCCTTGAGGAAACGAGCTGGGATGAAGCCCTCGACTATGTAGCGGAAAAACTTTCTTCTCTGAAAGGACAGCACGGCAACGATGCTATCGGCGGCCTCTGCTCCGCCAAATGCACCAACGAGGAGAACTACCTCTTNNCATTGCGCCCGTCTCTGACACAGCTCAACTGTCGCCGGTCTGGCGGCAGTCTTCGGCTCAGGGGCAATGACAAATTCCATCAGGGAGGTGCCCCAATCCGACGGTTACCTGGTAATAGGATCGAATACCACGGAAAATCACCCCGTCATCGGATCTATGATAAAAAAGGCGGTCATCAACGACAAGAAGAAGCTGATCGTGGTGGATTCCCGTAAGATAGAACTTTCCAAATATGCAGATTATTACTTCCCCATCAATCCCGGCACCAATATCGCCATCCTCAATGGCTTCATGCATGTGCTGGTCAAAGAAGAGCTTTTCGACAAGAATTACGTTGAAACCCGCTGCGAGGGGTTCGCTGACCTCGCCAAATCTCTTGATAAATATACGCCTGAATACGTGGCAGCCGTATGCGGTCTCGACAATCCTCAAGACATCGTGGCCGCAGCGCGACTCATGGCGACCCTTAAGCCGATGGCCCTCTATTACTCCATGGGTATCACCCAGTTCGTGTCAGGGGTAAATGGGGTCAAGGCCACCGCAAATCTGCAGATGCTCCTCGGCAATGTGGGTGTTGCGGGCGGGGGTGTCAATCCACTCCGCGGGCAAAACAACGTTCAGGGTGCCTGCGACATGGGCGGTCTCCCGAACAGCTACCCCGCCTATCAACCGGTTACGGTGGAAGAAAATAGGGCAAAGTTTGAAAAAGCCTGGGGAGCTAAGGGTCTTCCTGCGACACCGGGGCTTACCCTCCTCGAGATGTTCAATGGTGCGATCCAGGGAAAGGTCAAGGCGCTCTACATAATGGGCGAAAATCCCGTGGTTTCCGATCCCAATCAACATCACGTCATTGAGGCACTGGAGTCGCTCGAACTCTTGGTGGTACAGGATATCTTCCTTACCGAAACGGCTCGATATGCCCACGTCGTTCTTCCCGCTTGTTCCTTTTTGGAAAAGGAAGGCACGGTCACGAATACGGAAAGACGGGTGCAACGGATGCGTCAGGTCCTCTCTCCTCCAGGCCAGGCAAAAGACGACTGGCGGGTTATTATGGGGCTGGCCAACCGCATGGGGGCTCAGTGGGGCTACGATGAGCCGAAAGATATCTTCAAGGAGATCAGAAAGGTTACCCCCTCCTACGCGGGCATAACCTATAAAAGGATCGAGGATGAATTGCTTCAATGGCCGTGTCCCAATGAGGATCACCCTGGAACGCAGTTCCTTCACAAGGACAAGTTCACGAGAGGTCTTGGCCTCCTCACCCCGTTGGAATACACGGTACCAGCCGAGGAGCCTGACGCTGAATATCCCATGATATTGACCACCGGGCGCCTGCTCGATCATTTTCACACAGGCACCATGAGTCGCAATTCTAGAATTCTCGCTGAGAATGTGCCGACCGCTTTCATCGAGCTAAATACCAACGATGCGCGAAACCACGATGTTCAGGATGGCGAGTTGGTTTCTATATCCTCGAGGAGGGGGAGCGTCAGGGTGAAAGCAAAGGTGACGGACAGAACCAAACCGAATGTCGTTTTCTTCCCATGGCATTTCTTTGAGGCTGCCGCCAATACCTTAACCAACGATGCCCTCGACCCGGTCTGCAAGATCCCGGAATACAAGGTTTGTTCCTGTAGGATTGAGAAGATACAACCGTAGGAGTAAAAAGAATTACTACAATTACTAATATTATTAAGGAGGTGGCTTATGGCACACAAACCGGTTGAGGTGGTTCAACTCGCGGGGGATGCAGGAAGGTACAAGGGGAATCTCACGGCGGACAACCTTCTTGTCAGAAGTTTTATGGCAGGCCTTTTCATCGCGGTCGGAGGGGCACTTGCCACGGTCTGCTCAACCGGAACGACCGTTCCCGGTCTCAAGTCACTTATTTCCGGCTCCGTCTTTCCCGTCGGCCTCATTGCGATCGTTCTGACCGGCATGTCGCTCTTTACCGGCGATACTATGCTTATACCTATGGGCGTCTTTCAGAAGAAGACCACATGGGGCAGGGTTTTCAACGCCTGGTTCTGGGTATACATCGGGAACTTCGTTGGATCCCTTTTCTGGGCATACCTCATGTCCGTCGGGCCCTTCAGCAAAGGCGGAGGACCGGAGATCACCGTGTTCGGTCAGAACGCTATAGCCATAGCCGAAGCGAAAACCTTGCCGTACATGGCGGTGGGAGGGATGGGGCTGTGGTCGGCCTTCATGAAGGCCATTGCGTGTAACCTTCTGGTCAACGTCGCAATACTCCTCGCCCTGAGTTCGAAGAACATGGTTGGCAAGTTCTTCGGTATCTGGTTTCCCATTATGGCCTTCGTGGCCTCCGGCTTCGAGCACAGCGTGGCCAACATGTATTTTATACCGGCCGGCATTATGCTTGGTGCAAACGTGACGTGGGGCCAGTTCATTTATTGGAACCTCATTCCCGTGACCATCGGCAATATCGTGGGAGGTTTCCTCTTCATCGGTGCGGTCTACTACTGGTCTTTCAAGAAGGAACTCTCTACTGCGACACCCACCTGACGACCCTCGGGTACACCCTCAGAAAACCCGGCTGTCGACAGCCGGGTTTTCTTTTTCAATCCCCCTCCCCTTTTTGGGCAGCGACGCCTCGTCGTCACGTTTCTGGGCCTCTTGTTACATATGCCCCCCGCCAACAGCAGAAAACCTCTGTATAGGCCTAACGCAAAATGGTATGATCAGCTTTGCTTTTCCACACATAGATGAAGAGGCGAAGAGACAGGCACTATGGAGCAGTCGGAAAACCTTCTTGAATCTATTCCATTTAGTCCCATTTTTGAGAATTCGGTGGACCCCGTTTTTCTGGTCCGGGAAGGTCGCTTCATAGATTGTAACAAGGCTGCCCTAACAATCCTGAAGGCCTCTGCAAAGGAGGATGTTATCGGACGCCACCCCGGCGAGTTGTCCCCTGACTATCAACCTGACGGAGAGGTTTCTCAGAAAAAAGCCGATAGACTGATAAAGGCCCCTACCCGCTCGGCAGCGCATCGATTTGAATGGCTTCACAAAGACATGAATGGCCACGAGCTATGGGTCGAGGTGACCGCTATAAGAATAGGCAGCGACGCCTCGTCGCCCTTTCTGGTGACGTGGAGAGATCTGGCACCGGCCAGAAAGGCGGGGGAGGTGCTCAAGGCATCTCAGGCGCTGTTGGAGAGAACCTTTCAAAGCCTCACGGATGCCGTGTTCATAACGGACGAAAAGGGTCGCATCTTGGTCTGCAACTCCGGTGCCTCGGACATGTTCGGATATAGCCGGGAAGAGATGCTGGGCCAGCGCACCACCTTTCTGTATGTCGACCGTACGGCAATGCAGCGTTTTCGAAGGTATCTGCGCCGGGCCATTGAAACCAAGGGTTTTCTCCATGGTCTCGAGTTTAAGATGAAGAGGAAGGACGGAACGGTCTTTGACAGTGAGCACAGCATAAATCCTCTTGAGGGCGACGCAAACAGTAATGGCTGGGTCAGCGTGGTCAGGGACATTTCGAGTCGACAAAAGGAGGAGGAAGCCCTCCATTCCAGTGAGGCCCGGTATCGTGCCATGGTTGAAACCGGCACCGTGTCGGTATGCCGGTGGCTTCCCGACACGACCCTTACCTTCGTAAACGAGGCCTACTGCCGCTTCTTTGGCCAGGAGGGCAACGACCTTCTTGGAAAAAAATGGATGGAGTTGCTTACGGATGAGACCCGCGATTCGGTCTCGTCCTCCGTCGAAACGGTGCTCGCAACCGGACAACCCCTTTCTTACGAACATGAAGCAACTGACTGCCAGGGGAATAGGCGTTGGCAGCAATGGACCGATTGTCCAATAACCGATCATGCAGGGAGGGTGATCGAGGTGCAGTCTGTTGGTCGCGATGTAACGGAGCAAAGGAAGGCGGAGCAGGAACTACAGGAGTCTGAGGTAAGGTTTCTTAAGCTTACCGAAAAGGCCCTCGTCGGCATCTATCTGATTCAGGATTGGGCGTTCAGGTACGTCAACCCTAAGGTGGCGGAGATTCGAGGACAATCGGTCGAAGAAATCACCGAAAAACTGGGGCCGAAAGATCTGGTGCATCCCGAAGACTGGCCGATGGTTGAGAAAAGCATTGTCCGGTGTCTTGAGGGAACAGCAAGAGAATTGGGCCTTACATTCAGGATTGTCACGGCGACAGGCGCTGTCCGAGACATAGAGGTCTTCAGCTCCAGAACGTGGTTCGAGGGGAGGCAAGCCATCATCGGTACTCTCATGGATGTGACGGAACGGAGAGAGAACGAGAAGGCCCTGAGACGCGCCGAAGAAAAGTATCGGGGAATCTTTGACAACGCTGTGGAAGGCATCTTTCAGAGCCTGCCGGAGGGGGCATATACCAGTGTCAATCCGGCCCTCGCCAAAATGCTCGGCTATTCCAGCCCCAAGGCCCTGATTGACGAGGCCGGGGGCATGGGGAGCAGACACTTCGCAGAGCGAAGGGATTGGGAAAAGTACGTTTTCCTGATGGAACATTCCGGATTTGTCCGTGATTTTGAAACCAGATTTATACGGAAGGACAAAACGCCGATCTGGGTGTCCATTAGCGCCCGGACCGTCGCTCACGAAGCTGGAGAGGCGCTCCGCTACGAGGGAATGGTCGAGGACATAACACGACGAAAACAGACAGAGGAGGCCTTGAGGGAAAGCGAGGAACGGTATCGCACGTTCATCGACTCAACATCTGATATTGCCACCCTCAAGGACGACGAACTCAAATATATCATGGTTAACAGGGCGTTTCTGAATCTCCACGGGAAAAGTGAGGAGAAGGTAATAGGCAGACGGCCCTCGGATATAGTGGACCAGAAGGTCGCCCAGATCTTGAGAGAAACCGATCTGAAAGCCCTTCATTCCCAAGATCTCTATGTCGGTGAGAGGCGTCTCTACAACAGGACGTTCTTGGTCCGAAAATTCCCTGTCAAGCTGAGTGGCAATCGGATTGGTGTCGGAGGACTGTCCCATGACATTACCGAGAGGGTTGAAGCGGAAAAACAGCTTTTGGCGTCCCTCGAAGAAAAAGAGGTGCTCCTTCGAGAGGTTCATCACCGGGTCAAGAACAACATGCAGATCGTGTACAGCCTGTTGCGCTTGCAGTCCAAGAGTACGAACGATGCACAGGTGCGCGAGGCATACAGGGAGAGTCAAGATCGAGTTAAATCCATGGCCCTCGTCCACGAACACCTGTACCGCTCCAACAGCCTAGCTCACGTTGATATGCCGGAGTACATAAGAAGCCTTACCTCCTCACTCGTTGCTTCGCACGGCGCGCCCTGGGTATCCCTATCCACGACCGTTGAAGACCTTCTATTCGGTCCGGACGTGGCGATCCCCTGTGGTCTGATCATCAATGAACTCGTGGCCAACTCCCTGAAGCATGCCTTCGAAGGCCGGAGGGGCGAGATAGTCGTTAGCCTATCGAAGACCAGCCGCGGAAAGTGCACCCTCGCTGTTAAGGACAATGGTATCGGGTTTGTTCCCGAGAGGCGAGGCTACAGCCTTCGTTCCCTAGGCCTCCAGCTCGTCCGGGGCCTGACGAAGCAGTTGCAGGGGACCATAGAGTTTGCGGCAGACAACGGGACCAAGGTTTCGATCAGTTTCCCCATAACATAGCGATCTTACTATGGTTCTAAACAGCCTTTCGTCTTTTTGATTGGTCTGCTTCTCGTCACCATAAGCCGCCGTTAAATCCTGTTGACAGTCTCTCTGCAAAGTGATAGCGTTACCTTTGTGCATTATTCCTCGTTCCCCTCGTGCGGGGCGAGCTTGGTGGTCTCCATTTCGCGTTAGAGGCTATTTGGTTTCCACAAGTCTGCTCTATTTCCATCAACAATTTACCATTGGTTACCTGGGACTACGTCCAACGTGGGATACACGGGAACCGACTCTTTTCCCCGGGGATTGAGATGTAAACGCTTGGGTCGAGTATAAGGAGGAAAGACTTATGTGGCAACTCAGAACGGATAAGGACGCATTGGTAGAAGCCGCGGTAAAACAGGTTCTACCGCCCTGTCAAGTCAAGTGCCCGATCAGAGAGTCAATTCAGCGGACCAACGTCATGATCTCTATGCTTCCGAATGATCCGGAAAAAGCACGAGAAGGTGTGGTCCAGATAGGGGACTATCTTTATGAGAGGAACCCTTTTTTCACCGTCTGCGGATACGTCTGCGGTATCTGCGAAAGCGAATGCAACTATAAGACAAAGGGGGGGTCGGTAAAACGGAGACTCCTCAAGAGGTTTCTCTCGGATATCTATACCCCCTACCTTCCCACCAAGCCCCCTCTCGATATCGTCAAGGACAAAGGCAAGGTCGCCGTGATCGGTGGAGGCCCGAGCGGGCTCATGTGTGCCTGGGGTTTGAGCACGCGGGGATACGACGTCACCATTTTCGACGACAATCCGAAACTGGGCGGGGCTGTCCGGTATATCCCCCACTACCGTCTGCCCGAGGATGTTCTCGACACCGCGGTAGAACAGATCGTCCGCATTGGTGGTATCAAGGTCGAGAAAGATTTCAAGGTGGGGGGAGACAATCCCATAGCAAAGCTGACCGAACAGGGCTTTAGGGCCTTTTTTATAGCAACCGGCACCCCCCATCCCCGCCCTTTGACCCTTGGCGTCAAACCGGTGGAGTCAGGGGACATGGAGAATGTGGGATACGGTCTGACCCTGCTGGACCAGGTGGGCAAAGGGAAAATCCCATCCGATTACTACCTCGGGCAAAGGGTGATCGTCGTTGGCGGCGGAAACGTGGCATTCGACGCAGCCCGGACCGCACGAAGGCTGGGCGGAGACGTAACCGTCGTCTGTCTTGAAACCCTGGACAAGAACCACAGGGATGCTATCCCCGCCGACGCAGAAGAGATAGAAGGAGCCCGGCAAGAAGGCATACGGATCGTTGCGTCGAGAGGTGTGGGAAGGATAATGGGCAATGAGAGTAAATTTGCAAAGATCGATTGCCCCAAATGCGTCCGTGTCTTCGACGAAAGGGGCTTCAATCCGGAATTCGATCCCAGCGACCATATCGAAGTTGAAGGCGATGTATTGCTGATCACCATTGGGCAGATGCCCGACAGATCGCTTCTTCAGTTTGCCGGCCTTTTCGACGAAAGGGGGAGACTTACCGTTGACCCCCTGACACACCAGAGTCTGGAGAACGAGAGTGTCTTTATCGGCGGTGACGTAAGGAAAGTAGGTTTCATGGTCGACGCCATGGCCGAGGGAAGACAGGCAGCCTATGCCATCGATCGCTATCTCAAGGGGGCTATCGTTCAGCGCTGGGCCATAGAGTTCGAGGGCAGTGAGCCTCCTCGCAGGGCAGTCTACAAGACCGAACCCCCTGCCAAGTGGACCTCACCGGACAACAGGATGAATTTTGGTATGTTCGAGGTGGGTTTTACCCTGGAAGAGGCCATCGAAGAGGCACGCAGGTGCCTCGAGTGCGGTCCCTGCGTTTCCTGCAAGGCCTGTGTCGCTACCGGCATTCAGCCGGCCCTGCCTACCGTCAAGGTAAACGAACGTATCTGCAGCGGTTGCGGCGTGTGTGTGACGGCCTGTAACTACCATACCTGTCACATGGTAGAAAGGCCCGTGCTTTTCGAGGGAAGAGTCATAGGTCAGGATACGGTTTCCTTCACCGATCCTCTCCTCTGCAAGTCCTGTGGCCAGTGCGTTGCCGCCTGTCCTGCGGGCGCCAGATCCATTTCGCCTGACTTCTCCGCCATGGCAAGGGACAAGATAGCCGAGCAGCCCGGCATTGTCTGTTTTGCCTGTAAATTTGGATGGGCCTATGCTGCTGAAGACGATAGATTTGCGAGTCTCAAAGAGGTAGTCCCCGTCATCTGCATCGGAAAGGTCAGGGCAACAGACATCCTGGAGGCATTTACGAAAAAAGGCGCAAACGGTGTCCTCCTCCTCGGCTGCGCCCAGGGAGACTGCCACTTCATGGACGGCAACCTGGACGCACAGAAAAGGGTAATCATGATTCACAAGATCATGGAATCTTTCGGGATAAGAAAGGAAAGGCTGGAAGTAGTCACCTCCATCGATCCACGGGGAGACAAAATGCCCGTACTCATCGCCAGTCTGAGGGACAGACTGAACAGGCTTGGGCCGCTCGAGTGGAAGCGTCATCTTTCAGCTAACGACAACAAGTGAGGAGGATTGTCATGGCCGATAATAAAAAACTCAAACTGGCCTTGTACTGGGCTGCCTCCTGCGGCGGATGTGAGATAGCCATGGTGGAACTCAGAAAGAAGCTCCTTATCGTCGACGAGGTCGCAGAAATCGTTTTCTGGCCCGTGGCGGTTGACGCCAAATACAAAGACGTAGAAGCAATGCCCGATGAACACATCGATGTCTGTTTCTTCAATGGAGCCATAAGGACCAGTGAAAACGAGCACCTTGCCCATCTGCTGAGGAAGAAATCGAAGGTTCTCGTGGCCTTCGGGTCATGCGCATGCGAGGGATGTATCCCCGGCCTCGCAAACCTTCACGATCGCAAGTCTATCTTCGAATATGTGTATCTTGAATCCCCCTCCGTCGACAATCAGTTCGGGATAGTGCCTCAGACCACATGTCGGGTCCCCGAGGGTGAGATCACCATACCGAGCTTTTACGATACCGTGAAGACCCTTGCCCAGGTCGAAGATGTGGATTACTACCTGCCGGGTTGTCCACCCCAGGATCCCCAGATATGGAGGGTGATTGAGTCTATCGTTTCGGGCAATCTCCCGCCCAAAGGCAGGGTGATCGGCGCGAACAGCAGGGCTGTCTGCCACGAATGCAAGCATGAGCGTCACGAGAAGAAGGTCAAGAAATTCTATCGCATCCACGAGATCATTCCGGACAGCA
This sequence comes from Deltaproteobacteria bacterium UBA2221, assembly GCA_002328485.1. Taxonomy (GTDB): domain Bacteria; phylum Desulfobacterota; class Syntrophorhabdia; order Syntrophorhabdales; family WCHB1-27; genus WCHB1-27. The sequence continues at coordinate 11,153 of DCUF01000052.1, read as the reverse complement.
CCCAGTGTCTTTTCGACCAGGGGATAATCTGTGCCGGGCCGGCTACCCAGGGAGGGTGCGGCGCCCTCTGCACCAAGGTCGACATGCCTTGTCGAGGTTGCTACGGCGCAGTCCCCAACGTGGAAGATCAGGGCGCAGCCCTCCTGTCCGCGATTGCCACAGTGGTGGACGCCGACACCGAGGAAGAGGCCCGCCGTATATTGGATGACATCGATGACCCCATCGGTACGCTCTACCGCTTCAGCCTGCCCAATTCCCTGCTCCACCGGGTAAAATTGGGGAAGGAATAGAGGAGAATAGGCTATGAAAAAAATATCCATTGATCCCGTTACTCGCCTGGAAGGCCACGGACGCATAGACATCTTTCTCAACGATGCCGGAGACGTGGCCAATGCATACATGGTTATCCCTGAACTGCGCGGTTTCGAGAAATTCGCCCAGGGTAGGCGCGTGGAGGAGCTGACCGACATCACGCCGCGCATATGCGGCGTCTGCCCGGAAGCCCATCACATCGCCTCTACCAAGGCCTGCGACAAGGTCTTTCGTGTCGATCCCCCGCCTACGGCGAAGAAGCTGCGGGAGCTTTTCTACTCCGCCTTTTTCGTGGCGGACCATACCACCCATTTTTACATTCTGGGTGGTCCTGACTTTGTCATGGGCCCCGACGCGCCGGTGGCAGATCGCAACATACTCGGCGTCATCCACAAGGTCGGCGTTGAGGTGGGAGGAAAGGTAATCGAGGCCCGAGGCAGCGCCATGGATATCATCGGCATGCTGGGCGGCCGCAAGATCCACCCCACCTTTGGACTTCCCGGCGGCGTGGCCAAGAGGCTTACGGAAGAAGAGAGACACCAGGTAGAAATCACGGCACGAGATGAGATAGAATTCGCCCTTTTTACCCTGCAGCTCTTTAAGGATGTTGTCCTTGCCGACAAGACGTACCTTGACATGATCCTTTCGCCTCCCTTTACCATGCCCACCTATTACATGGGTATGGTGGATGAAAATAACAGGGTCAACTTCTATGACGGCAAGATCCGCGTGGTAGACCCGGACGGCAAGGAATTTGTAAAATACGACCCTGCCGAGTACCTGGACGTCATCGCAGAGAGGGTCGAACCCTGGACCTATCTGAAGTTTCCCTACCTCAAAAAGGTAGGTTGGAAGGGTATAGTGGGCGGCAAAGAAAGCGGGCTCTACCAAGCGACGCCTCTTTCCCGTCTCAATGCCTCCGATGGTATGGCAACACCGAGGGCCCAGGAGGCCTATGAAGAGATGTACAAAACCCTCGGGGGCAAACCAGTCCATAACCTCCTCGCCACCCACTGGGCCCGTCTGGTGGAGCTCCTCTATGCAGCCGAAAGGCTCCTCGAACTCTCCAGGGATCCGGAGATCACCAACCCCCATGTCAGAAACATACCTTCGGAAAAGCCCAAAGAGGGTATCGGTGTCGTCGAGGCGCCTCGCGGCACTCTGACGCACCACTATGTCACGAATGAGCGGGGCATCGTTACCAGCGCGAACCTGGTGGTGGGCACCACGAACAACTATGGACCGATCTCCCTTGCAGTGAAACAGGTGGCCCAGGCGGTCATAAAGAAAGGAAAGAACATCACGGAAGGTATGCTGAACCGGGTAGAGATGGCATTCAGGTTGTACGATCCCTGCTTCGGCTGTGCAACCCATACGCTGCCGGGCAAGATGCCTCTTGAGATACGCTTCCATGATGAGGCGGGTAATCTCAAAGAGGTAGTGTCGAGAAACCTGTAGAAGTGTAACTACCGTAAGGAGTGAGGGGTAAGGAGTGAGGAGAGTAGAACCACGGTTTTTGCGTTTTTCACCTTACCCCTTACCCCTCACTGTATTTTCCTGTTCGCACTCTTATAACGGGCAATAGATGAAGAACAAAACACTTGTTATAGGACTCGGCAACACCCTCCTCCGGGATGACGGAGTGGGGATCTATGTGGCCAGGGAAGTGACAAGGCGGGTTGGGAATCTTGATAATGTGGACGTCGTCGAGGCCAGTATTGGAGGGATCGGGCTGATCGATCTTATGCAGGGATACGACACCGTCTACATTGTGGATGCATTGAAAAGAGCAGACAGCGTTCCTGGTAAGACTCTGAGGTGCGGCATTGAGGCCCTTGGCGATCCCACGTATGTCGGCGGCCCCCACTTCCTCGACCTCAGAACCGCCGTTGAACTCGGCAAGCAGTGCGGATTCAAAATGCCCCCGCGTATAGAGATATTTGCCGTGGAGATTGTCGATAACATGGACTTCAGTGAAAGCCTGACCCCCGAGGTCGAAAAGGCCGTGCCTTCTCTGGTTGCGGACATCGTCGCAGAGATCCAAAAGGACACCTCTTGACACCTCTTAAGGGACGGCGAACATGATTCCCCAGAGATGGCTCGGGGATGTCGGCCAGTTTAGAACCGTCCCGCAAACCCTTCCACTCCAGACCGGTTTTTCTTGTGGCCAAACAGATAGACAGCGTTGGTTAGCCCTCAATTTTCCATCCAGTCATCAAGATCGACTGCTGCCGCTTCATCGACCATACGGTCGACGACAGAGGCGCAGTTCCGGCAAGCCGGCCACGGATCCGCCGCTCTGCAGAAGCCTTTGGGCAAGATCTCCCAGAGGAGAAGCGAGCCAGTGTTTTTTCCGTGCGTCCAGGAGAGGATCAGAAAGGTCGCCCCTTTACCTGTCGGGAATGTGTTGTACAGGCGTTGGGAGCTCAGGCATGACTGTCCTGTCTTCGAAGCGGTCCCCCTCGGACGGGATCGGCTCTCTTTCCCATTGTGATCCCCATTTAACCAAAGCGATACTGATTTCAAGCTGTTGGCCCAAGGTCCTGTTTTCAAGCACGTTGTCGTTGCCGGATTGCCATCAAGGGCCGTCTGGTGAATACTGTCCTCATAGAATGGCAAACTGTTTTGTAATGGCGAAGAAAACCATCAAAAGCAAGGGGTTCCACAGAGGCCGTTCTTGTGCTCTTTTGGTTTTAAATATGTACACTAAAGTGACCATCATGAAAAAGGCCAAATCGAGAAAGGCGTGCATTGACTTAATAGTTCAGTCATGTTAATCTCTCTTTGTGATTTCCTTCACGTTTTCATTTTGGTGGGTTATTTGATTTTTATTATCATGAACACGCATTACGAACGGCCAACTATCAGTCGACCGAGGCAAGAACTGGGAATGTCTATGTGTGCATACCAATGTCTCACGAACGCGGAAAACGATTGTGGAAAAGACGCGACCGGAACCCTGATTGATGTTCGTCATAATGAATTCTTGAGGCTTCCGACCGTGATACCGGACGGACGGTAAGGCCTCCCAGGAGAGGATTGGAAGGCATGACTTTGCGAGACATTAAGGACATTCTCGACGCAGAAGTGTTGTGTGGGGAAGATTTGTTGGACAAAGAAGTCAAGACAGGCTTTGCCTGTGATCTTGTCAGTGAGATGCTTGCTTTTGCCGGGTCGGGAAATCTTATCATAACGTCATTAAAGAACCCCCACGTTATTCATACGGCCGAAGTAATGGATGCGGTGGGGGTCGTATTTGTAGGTGGGAGGAATCCCAACCTCGCGTTGGCCAAGCAGATTGAGAACAGTCAGGTTCCTCTTCTCGCCACAGACCTCCTGATGTTCAAATGTTGTGGCCTGCTTTTTCAGCATGGGGTGCTGGGCACCAAGCGAGGTTGCATTCAATGATCGAACCCTGTGTCAGCAGCGCGGAACCACGGTTTCAGTTGGATTATCCGATCAACGAAAGCGATTTCCTTGCTGCGGGCGAGTCGGCTTCAAAAACCAAGAAAGCCTTGCAGCAACTGGGCTTGAAGCCGGAAGTGGTTAAGAATTCGGCCATCATAGTCTATGAAGCAGCCATGAATATTGTCATCCATGCCACGAGTGGCCGGCTTAAGGTCATTATCGTACGCGACGAAGTTGTCATCAGAGCAGAGGATACGGGACCGGGAATCCCGGATATAGAACTGGCCATGCAGGAGGGGTATTCTACGGCGCCTCATGAAATACGGGAAATGGGTTTCGGTGCGGGTATGGGGTTGGCCAATATGAAACACTGTTCTGACGAGTTAATAGTCGAATCCGAGCCGGGGGTGGGCACGATCCTGGAGGCGAGGATCCATTTAGGGCAAAAAGAAAGCCCTCGTGAAATTAGGTGATCCATGTCAGGTTACGTTCATTCGGTCACACTTGACCGGGAAAAGTGTCAGGGATGTACCAACTGCATCAAACGTTGCCCTGTCGAGGCAATTAGGGTACATGATGGAAAGGCCAAGATTATCGAGGAACGGTGCATTGACTGTGGTGAATGCATCAGATGTTGTCAAAATCATGCAAAGATAGCTGTCACCGATACGCTCGAAAGGATTTCTGAGTTCGATTATACGATCGCCCTTCCTGCCCCCTCCTTCTTCGGGCAGTTCCGGGAAGAGAAAGATATCAACAAAATACTTCACGCCTTTCTTCTGCTCGGCTTCGACGAGGTGTTCGAGGTGGCTCTGGCTGCCGAGGTGGTGAGTTATGTAGTCAGCCAGTATCTCGCGACGAATGAGTACAAGAGGCCTCTCATCTCTTCTGCCTGCCCCGCCATCCTAAGGCTCCTCCAGATGAGGTTTCCGGACCTCCTGAAACAGGTTGCCCCTATCTTGACACCCATGGAAGTAGCTGCCCGGCTTGCAAAGGAGGGTGCTGCACAAAAAACGGGTATCCCCTACGATCGGATAGGGGCCTTCTTTATCTCCCCCTGTCCGGCGAAAGTGACGGAGGTGCGGCAGCCCCTTCAGATCAAGAAATCGGCCGTCGATGCCGTAATAGGAGCGTCCACCGTCTATCGGGATTTGGTGAAGCAACTGAGCAAACTTAAGGGCCAGGATATAGTCCTCCAGCGCGCCACGAGCAGAGGGATAGGCTGGGGTTATCTGACCGGGGAGTCACGGGCCATTGGCACGCCTTCTACCCTTTCGACGGGCGGCATCCAGAATGCCATTGACATTTTCGAGGAGATCGAGCGGGGCGAGCTTCAGGACATCGACTTTCTCGAGGTCCAGGCGTGTACGGGAGGCTGTGTCGGTGGACCCCTCAATATTAAAAATGTCTTTGTCGCCAGGGTAAACCTGAAAAACATGGTTACTAAATACAAGACAAAAGATCCTTATTTCAGCGAGGACCAGCTCAGGAAGTTCGATGAAGAGGATCAATTCAGATCGACCGAGGTGGTCGAGCCGCGACCGATCATGGCTCTTGACGACGACGTCTCAAAGGCCCTTGTCAAGATGGAGCGCATAGACGCCATTGCCGCAACCCTTCCAGGCCTCGACTGCGGGGCATGCGGAGCTCCAAACTGCCATGCCTTGGCGGAGGATATTATCCGGGGGGTCGCCTTCGACACGGACTGCGTTATCAAGCTCAGGGAACGGGTAAAGACGCTAGCCGAGGAGATTCTCGATCTTGCGAGAAAACTCCCGCAAACCATGGCGGATCAGAAGGGGACGGGCCACGGGCAGGAGGAGGATATAAGCAGCGCCTAGTTCTTTGACGCCGGGAGAAAAGACTGGGAGATGGCCGGCTGTAGGCGATGCCTGCGGGTATCCGGTACGAATAGGGGGGATAATGACGGTTAAGGAACTGTTGGGGACACTTGATCTTGAGCCGTTGACGGAGGATACAAATCTGGAAGGGCAGATCGAGGCTGGTTATGTATCGGATCTTCTGTCTGATGTGATCGCCAACGCCCCGGAAAACTCCGTCTGGATAACGGTACAACGGCACATCAACATCCTCGGTGTGGCAAAGCTTAAGAACATAGCCGCCATTGTCACGCCCCGCAGTCTTGCGGTGGAGTTGGCGGTGATAGAAAAGGCAAAGGCGGAAGGCATCGCGCTCCTCAGAAGTGACCGGTCGGCCTTCGAAGTGGCAGGCAGACTTTACGGAGTGCTCATGAAAGAGGCGCGATGAGAGGTGCCGATTTTTGCCTGCGATTTGCATATTCACTCTACCCTGTCTCCTTGCGGCAGTCTGGAGATGTCGCCTCGAAATATTGTGATAAGGGCCAAAGCGGCGGGGCTCGATATCATAGCGATTACGGATCACAACATGGCTGAAAACTGCACCTACGCTGCACGGTTAGGAAAAGACAACGGGGTGCTGGTTCTCTCCGGGATGGAGCTGCAAACCTCGGAGGAGCTTCATCTGCTGGCTATTTTCGGTGACCACGAGGCTGCCATGGAACTGCAGGAATACGTATACAGCAATCTCCCGTCCGTCCCGAACAACCCGGATTACTTTGGGGATCAAGTTGTCGTGGATGAAAAGGATGTCATCATCAGGTCTGAAGAGAGGCTTCTCCTCAACTCTACAGCCTTGAGCATCAATGAGGCCGTCCTCTGGATCAAGGAGCGCGGAGGCATCGTCATACCTTCTCATATTGACAGCTCCGCTTTCAGTATTGTCAGTCAGCTTGGCTATGTACCGCCCGGCTTGCCTTTCGATGCCCTGGAAATCGAGAAAATGGAAAAGCTCGAAACTATTCGTCCCTTTGTCATGGCGAAGGATACACCACTGGTCACCTTCTCGGACGCCCACTATCTAAAAGACATAGGAAGAAGACGGACGCTCCTGGAGATGGAGAGGCCGTCATACGAGGGGGTGGTCGAGGCACTTGGCCACCTGCCGACGATACGCGGAGGTACGCCATACCCATGCTAGCCGAACTGAGCGACCATGTCATGGATATTGCAATGAATTCGGTGAGGGCAGGTGCTCGGAACATTTCGATTGCAATTATAGCCCAACGGGACAAGGGCACTCTGTCGGTCAGCATCGGTGATGACGGCATTGGCATGGATGAAGAGACGTTGAGGAAGGTCTCTGACCCTTTCTACTCCACAAAGGCCGGAAAGACCGTCGGTCTCGGCGTTTCATTACTAAAAGGAGCGGCCGAAATCTGTGAAGGTGAGTTTCAGATGAGGAGTGTGCCGGGCCAAGGAACCGAGGTGGAGGCGGTATTCCCCATCGATCACCCTGATGTTCCACCTCTCGGGAATGTGAAGGATACCTTTCTCCTCCTGTGCGTTACCAACCCGGAGGTACGTTTCTCCTTCCGTTTTAGTGCAGATGGCAAAGATTTCGAGATGGACACAAAACAGGTTAACGACATTCTGGGAGGACTGTCTATCAGTCATCCAGAGGTGGTCACCTTTCTCTCCAACTATCTGGAGGAACATTTGTGAAGTAGGTCGTGCGGGTGTCGCACCATAAAAAGATCTTACCGCAAATACATCATTGGGAGGTGTGGGAGTCATGAATTTGGAGGAGCTGAAGGCCATAAGGGAAAAGGCGCAGAAAGATATTCAGTTGAGACAGAAAGAGGGACGAATCAAGATTATTGTGGGCATGGGGACAAGCGGCATCGCTTCCGGTGCACGGGGTGTTTTGAAGGCCTTCGTCGAAGAGATCGCAGCGAGAAACCTGGTGGATGTCATGGTAACTCAGACCGGCGAGAAGGGTTTGGCCTCTCAGGAACCTTTGATCGAAGTCGTCGAAGAGGGCAAGCCTACGGTCATATACGGCAACATGAATCCAGAAAAAGCGAAAAGGGTGGTGGCCGAACATATCGTTAGCGGTAACCCTGTCCTGGATTACGTCATCGAAACAACGTAGGGTAGAAACAGGAAAGAGTGATTTCTGGAAGCCGAAAAGATTGTCTGCTGCGAGGCTCGTCTGATGACGTGCTGACGGGCCTTCCCTTGGTTCAAGAATACGGGATCTAAAGGAGGCAAAGAATTGTACAGAGAGGCTGCACTAAACAAATTCGAACCGGAAAAGCGCAATATTCTTTATATACTCCATGAACTGCAGGACTTGAATCCTCAGCACTACGTGGCGAAGGAGGACATTGAGGCGGTAGCCGATTACCTCAATGTCCCCTATAGCTTTGTCCACGGGGTAGCGACTTTCTACACCATGTTCAGTCTTACGCCACGGGGTCGCCACATCATTCGGCTCTGTGACTCCCCGCCATGTCACCTCATGGGATCCACATCAACTCTGGACCATATCAGGAACAAGCTGGGCATAGAGGTAGGCCAAACCACGCCGGACGGGGCCTTTACCCTGGAACTGGCAAGTTGCCTCGGCGTCTGCGGGATAGCCCCGGCAATCATGATTAACGAGGAAATGTTCGGCAAGCTTACACCGGAGCGACTGGACGCGATTCTCGATGAGAGGAGAAACTCGATATGAACATAGTTAGAAGCCACGTGCTGATAGGTATGGATGCGAGTACGATTATGGCAGGGGCAAGGGCAGTTCAGCAGGAGCTTGTCAAGGAAATAAAAGCAAAGGGGCTCTCGGGCGAAGTGGCGGTGATGGAAACAGGAAGCCTGGGCGTTACCAATATGGGCGTGGTCCTGGTGGTCTATCCTGAAGGGCTTTACTACGCAAACGTCACGAAGGAAGATGTTGCGGAACTTGTGGAAGAGCAGTTGCTGAAAGGGCGATTGGTCAAACGACTGCTTTATACACAGGCCCCAAAGCGGTTCATCATCAAGAAAGAGAGGACGGGGCTCATGAGAGAGCAGCCCCGGATAGTCTTGAAAAACTGCGGCATCATCAACCCGGAGAACATCGAGGAGTATATCGCCGAGGGTGGCTACGAAGGAGCCTTGCGGGCGATCGGCAAAATGACGCCCGACGAGGTGATCGCAGAAGTGAAGAACTCCGGTCTCGTGGGAAGGGGAGGAGCTGCCTTCCCGACGGCGATGAAGTGGGAATTTGCCAGCAAAGTCCCCGGACCGGAAAAATTCATCATTTGCAACGCCGACGAAGGAGAGCCGGGAACATTTAAAGATAGACTCATCATGGAAGGAGATCCCCACAAGCTTATCGAGGGCATGATCATCGCCGGATATGCGTTTGGGGCCACCCAAGGGTATATCTACATCAGAGGTGAATACACACTCTCTATCCAGAGGATGGAAAAAGCAATTACAGACGCGCGGGCCATGAACATTTTAGGGGACAAGGTCTTCGAAAAGGATTTTTCCTTCGACCTGAGAGTGATGAAGGGTGGCGGTGCCTATGTCTGTGGAGAAGAGACGGCCCTGATCGAATCTCTTGAAGGACACAGGGGTCATCCGAGAAACAAACCGCCCTATCCTGTCGTCGCCGGCCTCTGGGGAAAACCTACCGTCGTCAACAACGTCGAGACGTTGGCCAATGTGGGCGACATCATGAGACATGGCGCAAACTGGTTCAGGAAATACGGCACGGCAAAATGTCCGGGGACGAAGGTGTACACCATACTGGGCCACGTTGCAACGCCGGGTCTCATCGAGACTGAGATGGGTACGACGCTCAGGGACATCATCTTCGAGTATGGCGGCGGCATAAGTGAGGGTAAACAATTCAAAGGCGCCCTTGTTGGTGGGGCGGCCGGTGCCTTCGTCGGGCCTGACCTGCTTGACGTGCAGATGGATTTTGTCAACTTGAGGGAATATGCGGCCGCCTTAGGCAGCGGCGCCATTCTCGTCATGAACGAGGATACGTCTATGGCGGATATGTTAAAGAATGTCCTCCATTTCTTCAAACATGAGTCCTGTGGCCATTGCGTACCGTGTCGTCTTGGAACCGCTCAACTCGTAGAAGTCATGGACCGGATCGTGGATGGAAGTGGGGGTCCGGACGACGTGGATCGACTTCTCTCGATTGCTACGGTCATGAAGGACGCCTCCTTCTGCCCGCTGGGACAGTCTCTCCATATGCCGATCTCAAGCTGCCTCAAGTATTTCCGTGATGAGATCGCGGGGAATCAATAGAAGAAAGGGCATCGGGAGCCGAGAGGAGGTCAAGCAGCATAATGATAAAGGCCAAGATAAATAATGCAGAAGTAGAGTTCCCGGAAGGAACGACAATTCTTGAGGCTGCCAGATTAGCCCATTTCACCATCCCGACCTTGTGCCACCATCCCGACCTTGTGCCGGGAGGCTCCTGTGGGGTGTGTGTGGTGGAGGTTGAAGGTTTTCCTACACTAAAAAGGGCGTGCGCTACCAATCTGGAGCGGGGGTGGAAGGTATTCACAAATACGGCGCGGGTGAGAACCGCTCGAAGACAGTTGGTCGAGTTGATTCTCACGGACCATGCCGGGGAGTGCCCGGTATGCATCAAGAACGGCCATTGTGAGCTTCAGGAGCTTGCCCGCACCGTAGGTATCCAGGACGTTACGGGCCTCACCAAAAAGCACCCACGGCCTATCGATACGTCAAGCGTGGCTATCGTGCGGGATCCGAACAAGTGTATCCTTTGCGGCCGCTGTATCCAGGTCTGTTCCGATATACAGACGGTCAGCGCCCTTGCCCTCGACCAGAGAGGTCCTAACGCTTCTGTCAGCACGGTTTTCAACGAGGGGCTCGGGAATAGTGCCTGTGTCAACTGTGGACAGTGCACCGTTTTCTGCCCCGTCGGCGCCCTCTATGAAAAAAGTGTCACAGAGGAGGTCTGGGACGCCCTCAACGATCCCGACAAGCACGTGGTCGTCCAGGAAGCGCCCGCCATCAGGGCCCAACTGGGAGAGGAATTCGGCATGGCTCCCGGTACCATCGTCTCGGGCAAGCTGCATGCTGCGCTGAGACGGATGAAGTTCGACGCGGTTTTCGATACAAACTTTACGGCAGACTTGACCATCCTCGAGGAGGGTACCGAGGTAGTGGCGGCCATCAAGGAGGGGAAAAGGCTTCCTGTCATCACATCCTGCAGTCCGGGATGGATTAAGTTTATGGAAACCTTCTACCCGGAACTGCGTGACCATGTTTCCACGGCCAAGTCGCCCCAGCAGATGTTTGGAACCCTCGCCAAAACATTCTACCCTGAGGGTAAAGGCATTCCGGCGGAGAAAATCGTATCGGTCTCCGTCATGCCTTGTACCGCCAAGAAATTCGAGGCCCTCCGCCCTGAGATGAACACGAGCGGATACCGGGATGTAGATTACGTTCTTACCACGAGGGAGCTGGCTCGCATGATGCGTGAGGCAGGAATCGACCTGAAAGACATGCCGGACGAGCCGGCCGATGATCCCCTCGGCGAATACACGGGTGCCGCCACCATCTTCGGCGCCACCGGCGGCG
>DCUF01000081.1 GCA_002328485.1 Deltaproteobacteria bacterium UBA2221 | reverse complement strand
GCGATAGGACCGATCTCTTTTCTGACATGAGCTACGAGCTCTTTCTTCAGGGCATCGGTAGCCTCGACGCCACCTTTCAGGATGACGTATGCATAAAGGTCCTCGCCCTTGATATCGTGCGGGAAGCCGACTACTGCCGACTCTGCAACCGCTGTGGTGTAGGAATTGAGTGCCGCTTCAACCTCGGCAGTACCCATTCTGTGGCCCGATACGTTGACGACGTCATCGATGCGGCCCATAAGCCTAAAGTAGCCGTCTTCATCCTTCAGTGCGCCGTCGCCGGAGAAGTAGCAGCCGGGCTGCTGGACAAAGTAGGTGTTGAAGAATCTTTCAGGTTCGCCGAAAACGCCCCTCATAATGCCAGGCCATGACTGCATAATGCAGAGCTCACCCTGCTCGTTGACCGGTGCATCCTCCGGTGTCTTGCTGGCATCCGGCCTCGACTGGAGTGCGCGGGCGTTGACGCCGAAGAAAGGCAGTGATGCAAAACCTGGCTTCTGGGGCCATGCGCCGGGAAGACCCGTAATCAGGATGCCGCCTGTCTCTGTCTGCCACCAGGTATCCACGATGGGGCACTTCTCGGCACCCACATACTTGTGGTACCAGAGCCATGCTTCCGGGTTGATAGGCTCACCCACGGAGCCGAGGACTTTCAGTGAGGACAGATCCCTGCCCTGAGGCCATTTCTCGCCTTCTTTCATGAGGGCCCTGATGGCGGTCGGGGCGGTATAGAAACTCGTGACCTTGAACTTCTCAACGATCTGCCAGAACCTGTCAGGGTTCGGGAAGGTAGGAACGGACTCGAAGACGATCGATGTGGCACCGTTCGCGAGCGGGCCGTACACAATATAGGAATGACCGGTTACCCAGCCGATATCTGCCGAGCAGAAGAATATGTCTTTATCCTTATAGTCAAAAATGTATTTGAATGTCAGATAGGTGTAGACCATGTAGCCGCCGACGGTGTGAAGCACGCCCTTTGGTTTGCCTGTCGAGCCTGATGTATAGAGGATGAATAGAGGGTCTTCTGCATCCATCTGCTCGGCCGGGCACACATCGCTGATGTCTGAGGCTGCCAACTCATCCTCAAACCAGGTGTCTCTGCCCTCTTTCATGGGGACGTCAAATCCTGCAAGTCTCTTTACAACGATAACCTTGTCAACGGTAACGCCTTCTTTTGCGCTGAGCTCGACGGCGGTATCAGCGTTTGCCTTTGAGCTGACGTGCTTACCGGAACGCCAGTAACCATTGGCGGTGATCAGGACTTTGGCACCGGCGTCGACGATCCTGTCCCTCAATGCCTCTGCCGAGAACCCACCGAAAACGATGGTGTGCACTGCGCCGATTCTTGCACATGCCAACATGGCCACGGGAAGCTGCCATATCATGGGAAGATAGATGGCAACCCTGTCACCCTTCCGGACGCCCTTCTTCTTCAGGACGTTTGCAAACTTGGAGACCATGGACAACATTTCTTTGTAGGTCAGTTTTACGACATCGTCTTCCGGCTCGCCCTGGAAAAGGATGGCCGTTTTGTCGCCCTTGCCTTTTTCAATCTGAACGTCGAGGCAGTTATAAGAAATATTCGTTTTGCCGCCAATAAACCACTCAACCTCGCCCTTGCCGAAGTCTTCCCGGTTTACCTTTAGCCACGGTTTGAACCAGTGCAATTCCTTCGCTACATTGCCCCAGAACGTCTCGGGATCTTCAACAGACTGCTTCCACATCTGTTCGTACTGCTCCCGACTCTTGATATAAGCCTGATCGACGAATTCTTTTGGCGGGTAGTACTTGCCTGCTGCGTCCAAGTTACTGATGTCTGCCATAAACGACCTCCTGTATTGTAAATAGTGTATCCTGAAGAGAAAACCGACATTGATGTTTTAGTTGAATCAAGCCTCTTTGTCAATAAAATATTGTGCATATAATCACATTCTAGTGTTACAATGTAAGAGTCACAAAATGTTGTGAAACTGCATATTTGACCGCAGTCTAAATCTCTCATTCCTGTGCGGTTCAACTGACCATCTTTCCGTATACAAATGCTCGAGACGATCAACCGGAAGCGGGCCTTCAGAGATCCCTGCATGGGGCCTTTTTCGGCAGAATCAGTTGACAGCGAAGCGGTTCTCTAGTAGACTTGTGGCCTACGTTGCGAGCCAAATCGCATCAGAAATCCGGCATTCAGGAGTATCTCATGGCAAGAGTTTGCGATATATGCGGCAAGGGAAAGCAGGTTGGCTTTAATGTGAGTCACGCAAATAACCACACAAAAAGGGAGTGGCTGCCCAACCTGCAGACAGTGAAGATTATAAAAGATGGCGTACCTCAAAGAGTAAAGGTTTGCACGAAGTGCATCAAGAAAGGTCGAATCCAAAAGGCCGTCTAGACCCCGCTCTTAACCCTCTCCACGGCCTTTATGGCCTTAATCTTCTGAACTGATTTCATAATCTTCTGGAGCTGGGATACGTGTTTGATTTCCAGCTCGAAGACGCTCGTCGCGGTTTTATCAGGGTGCGTCGTCACATTGGCATTGAGAATATTGGCGTTACTGGAGGAGAAGATGGCGGTGAGCTCCTGAAGGATGCCTTTCTTGTCTTCGCTTGATATTCTCAGTTTGACGGGGTAGGTGTGTTCCTTGTCCAACTCCCATGATACGTCTATTTTGCGCTGCTCGTCATAGGTGTGGACGTTCGGGCAATCCTCCATATGCACGGTCAACCCCCGACCACGGGTAATAAAGCCGAGGATCTTGTCGCCGGGTATGGGATTGCAACACTTGGCGAAGCGGACGACCAACCCGTCAATCCCTTTGATTTTAACGGCGTCATCTCTGCCTTTTTTTATGGAGGTTAGAATCTTCTGCAGCTTGCCCACCTTCTCGGGCTCAGGAATTAATTTCCCCAGCACCTGGAGCGGGGTGTAGAGGCCGTATCCAACGGCGGCAAAGAGGTCATTCGCGGTGTTGAAGCTGAATTCCTTGGCCAAGGCCTCGAGTTCACCTGATTTCATCATTTTGTTAAAGCTGAAATCATTTCTCGTGAGCTCGCGCTCGATCAATGTTTTTCCGAGCTCTATGCTCTTTTCCCGTTGTTCTTCCTTGATCCATTGTCGTATCTTCGTTTTGGCTTTTGAGGTGACGACAAATTTCAGCCAATCTTTGCTGGGCTTATGGGTGGGGCTGGTCGACACGTCGACGGTGTCCCCGCTTTTCAGCACGGTCCGGAGAGAGACCAGCTTGCCATTGACCTTGGCCCCCACGCACCGATGACCAAGCTCCGAGTGGACGGCATAGGCGAAGTCGACGGGTGTGGAGCCTTTCGGCAGTTCCTTGACATCGCCTTTTGGCGTGAAGACGTAAACCTCGTCAGGGAATAGATCGATTTTGAAGATCTCCATGAACTCTTTGCTGTCGGTAAGCTCCTTCTGCCATTCGAGGATCCGTCTTAACCAGGCAAAGACCTTGTCTTCCTTTGGATTGAATCCCTTGCCCTCCTTATATTTCCAGTGCGCTGCGATACCCTCCTCTGCGAGGCGATGCATCTCGAAGCTTCGGATCTGTATCTCAATCTTCTCACCGTATGGGCCGATGACACTTGTGTGGAGGGACTGGTACATATTTGCCTTGGGCAAGGCGACGTAGTCTTTGAATTTGCCGGGGATGGGTTTGAAAAGGGCATGAATATAGCCCAGCGCCTCGTAACACTCCGGGACCGTGTCGACCATGACCCTGAAGGCGGTTATGTCGTACAGCTCGTCGATGTTGAGTTCCTGCTGCACCATCTTCCGGTAGATGCTGTAGAGCCTCTTCGCCCTGCCTGAAACCTCAGCCTTCAACTGGAATTGCTCCAGTCGACTTCTGAGTATCTCCTTGACCTCGTCGATGTAGGCGTCCCTTTCCTTCTTCTTCTTGGCAATATTCTCGACGATGGTCTTGTATTCGACGGGATTGAGGTATTTGAACGAGAGATCCTCCAACTCCCCTCTTAGCCACTCTATGCCCAGGCGATGGGCCAGAGGAGCGTATATGTCCAGCGTTTCCCGGGCGATCTCAACCTGCTTTTCGGGAGACATAAAATTGAGGGTCTGCATGTTATGGTAACGGTCGGCCAGCTTGACGAGGATCACCCGAATGTCTTTGCTCATAGCGAGGATCATTTTGCGCATGCTCTGCGCCCGTTTGTCCTCGGAAGGCATGATCTTGATCTGACTGATCTTGGTGACGCCGTCCACCAACTCCGCGATTTCGGTGCCGAAGTACTTTTCTATCTCCTCCTTTTCTATATATGAGTCCTCGATTGTGTCGTGGAGCAGGCCGGAGATGATGCTCGGTACGTCAAGGTTCATCTGCGCGAGGGTGTGCGCCACCTCGAGAGGATGGATAAGGTAGGGCTCACCGGAAAGACGTATAGTGCCCTTATGGGCCTTGGCCGAAAAGACGTATGCCCGCTCCAGCATGTCCGTATCAGCCTCGGGGTTATAGGAGAGAACCTCCTCCATGATATCATTGAAGCGAATCATATCGGATAGTATACTATAAATCGTATGAATCTGAGCTATCAGCCTTCAGCCATCAGCTTTCAGAAAAGACGGTAAGACACACACGGTTGCCGTTCGGCTGCCTTGGCCACGATGTTATTTGCCATCTCTTTAGCTGATTGCTGACTGCTGATGATAGCTACACCAAGGAGGTTCCATGGCCCTTATAGACGATCTGAAGAAGGGGGCGGAGGAAGGTTTAAGGACCCTGAAGCACACGGCTGAAGAGATCGCCTTCAGTGTTGAGAAACAGGCCAAGATAGCCAGACGAAAGATGGATATCATGAAGATCCAGCGGAGGGTCCAGAAACTCTATGCCGAGATCGGGGAGTATGTGTACGGTGAGTACGTGCTCGAAAGGCCGCTCAATATTGAATCGCCCTTTGTGAAGGAACGGTTGGTTTCGATCAAGGATATGAAGGAACAGATAGCTGAGATCGAGCAGGAGATAGATGAGGCGAAACAGATGCAGTCCCCGAGGCCTGAAGACCACGACCAAGTGGTAACGTGATCTCTGTTAGAAAGGTCCATCCGCGGGAAGATAGAGGTGGAAGGTTGTGCCCACCCCTTCCTGCGATTCAACCGTGATCGTACCCTCGTGGGACGTGACGATGGAATAGGCTACTGCCAGTCCTAACCCCATGCCCTTTTGGGACCCCATCTCCTTTGTGGTGAAGTATGGATCGAATATCTTTGGGAGGTTCTCCTCCGATATTCCGACCCCCCCATCCGAAAAAGACAAATAGACATATCTCCCCTCTCTTAAGGGAAGGGTCGTGCCAGGATTTACGGTTGCATTGGCTGCCCTGATACTGAGATGACCTTGCCCATGCATGGCCTCGCTTGCATTACGGATAATGCTGTCAATGGCCTGCCTGAGCTGACCCTCATCGGCCTTCACCCCCCAGAGATCCCCTGGCTCGTCCAGGGTGAAGGTGGTTTCACTGCCCTTCAGGCAATAGGCCGCCTCTTCGCGAATTGCCCGCCCGATAAACAGTTGGTGCCGGATGGGTGTGCCGCCGCGCGAAAAGGTGATCAGTTGCTTGGTCAGTATGCTGGCCCTAAGACAGGCGTTTTCGGCGTCTTCCAATCTCCTGAAGCTTTTTCCGCTCGGGTCGGTATGCATCTTAACAAGGGAAATGTTACCGATGATGGTGGTGAGCAGATTGTTGAAGTCGTGGGCAATGCCCCCGGCCAAATATCCTATTGACTCGAGATTTCTTGCCCTGAGCAGCACCTCCTCCATCCGTTTTCGCTCTGTAATGTCTCGTACCACTACGACCAGGCTCGTGCGGTTTCCAAATTTGTCGTGGATACTCGTTACCGTATGTTCCGTGCATATAATGGTTCCATCGGACTTCAGGTTCTGGAACTCCCCATCGAAAATACCGGACTGCTCCAACGCCTCAGCCATGCTTGAGAGATAGCCGGTGTAGCGGGAGGAGTCGGGAAAGAGAAAACCCATGGTACGACCCACAACCTCGTTCACCTTGAAACCGAATATACGCTCTACGGCTGCGTTGCAGGTGGTCACCGTCTTTAAAGAGGAGTGGATGACAAAGACAGCCTCATTGAGGCCTGCGAAGGTTCGTTCGAGCAGTATGTTGGCCGTTCTAAGAGACTCCTCCGCCTGCTTGCGAACGGTTATGTTTCTGGCTATGAGAACCGTTGCCGTCACTCTGCCGTTGTCGTCAAAGACGGGGGATATCCTCGCGAGGAACCACATTGTCTTTCCGTTTCGCTCGATCTTCTGTTCGAAGGCGAGCCCCTGGCCGGTGGCAGCAACGTGCCTCACCCGCACGGTAACCGAAACGGCGGTCGGGACGTCCAGTACGTCGGCTGCCAACCTGCCTCGCACGTCCTCATCCTTCAAGCCGAAGTCCCGGGGACCGTGGTAGTAGAGACAGCGCCCCTCCAGATCCTGCATGACCACGATATCCTCGGTGCTTTCCAAGAGCATTCTCAGCCGCTGGTCGTCCTGGGCGACCTCCTTCTTTGGTATGACGCCGCGCCTGCCGCTCTGAGGAGAGGCGTGCCTTGCCCTCCTGGGTGGTGAAGCAACCGGGATCTCTTCGGCAAAGGGCAGAAGCCGTTCAGAGCCCGTAAGGGGCTTGAATCCCCGGGGGTCTACCGATTTTCGTTTCGAAGCATTTTTTGGTGTCACCGATGTCCTCTTTCTACGCAGTTACAGTGTAATTTCTGCAAACTGCATGCCTAATTTAGGACGGTCCCGACGGGAACAGATGAGACGCTTAGGGTGTGCAACGTAGCGGATTCTATAGGGGAAAATATTACGCCCGGCGAACCGTTCTCAGTGAGTCACCGGGCGTAATCTGTTTGTGGCTGTCGTTTAGAGGTATGTCTTTGTCAATATTTCGGCAATCTGAACAGCATTCAGCGCAGCGCCTTTTCGGATGTTGTCGGCTACGATCCACATGTTCAGGCCATGTTCGACCGATTCGTCCTTTCGGATACGGCCCACGAAGGTCTCATCCTTACCGGCAGCATAAATGGCCAGAGGGTAGATATTCTTTGATGGATCATCAGCGACGATCACTCCCGGGGCCTTCTTCAACAGTTCGCGCGCCTCTTCGGGGCTGAGGGGGCGCTCGAACTCCACGTTCACCGATTCGGAATGGCCATAGAACACGGGGACCCGAACCGTCGTGGCCGTCACTTGGATGCTGTCGTCCTCCATGATCTTTTTGGTCTCATTGATCATTTTTAGTTCTTCCTTCGTGTACCCGTTTTCCGTGAACACATCGATATGGGGCAGGCAGTTGAAGGCGATCTGATGGGGATAGACCTTTTTGGTGATCTCGCGGTTGTTAAAGAGATCGGACACCTGGGTTTCGAGTTCGAAGATGGCCTTTTTGCCTGTGCCTGAAACGGCCTGGTAGGTGGATACAACGACCCTCTTGATCTTCGCCGCGTCATGAAGAGGCTTCAAGGCAACGACCATCTGAATGGTGGAGCAGTTGGGATTTGCAATGATCCCTTTGTTTTTATAGTCCTTGATGGCGTGGGCGTTGACCTCCGGCACAACGAGGGGGATATTGGGGTCCATTCTCCATGCACTTGTGTTGTCAACGACCACGCATCCCGATTCCCAGGCTAGGGGCGCAAACTTCTGGCTGATCGAACCCCCTGCGGAGAAAAGACCAATCTCGACGCCCTCGAATGAGTCCTCCTTCAACTCGTCGACCGGGACCTCTTTGCCCTTGTATGTCAGTGTCTTTCCGATGCTTCTCTCAGAGGCGAGAAGCTTCAGTGATTTTACCGGGAACTTGCGCTGTTCGAGGGTTGCCACCATCTCATTGCCTACCGCGCCCGTTGCCCCTACTACGGCAACCGTGTACTCTCTCATCGTTGTCCCTCCAGTTGTTTTCTTAGGTAACCAATCAATCCGCCCGCGTCTATTAATTCAAGCATGAACGGGGGGATCGGTTTTGCCGCTATTTGAACCCCGCCACAGGTGACAATCCCTGTGGAGAGGTCTGCTTCCACCACGTCGCCTTCTTTGACGACATCGTAGAGATTGGCCTCAAGCAGGGGAAGCCCCTTGTTGAAGGCGTTTCTGTAGAAAATCCGGGCAAAGCTTTTGGCAATGACCAGGGGTATGCCGAGGGCCGCGATCGCAATCGGCGCATGCTCCCGGGACGACCCGCTGCCGAAATTGCTCCCCGCCACAATAATATCCCCGGCAGCTACCTTCTTCGGAAAGTCCGGAGCCACAGGTTCCATGCAATGGGATCCGAGTTCCTTCGGATCGGTAGATGCAAGATACCTGGCCGGTATAATGATATCAGTGTCGATATTGTCACCAAATTTCCATACCTTACCTTTCAGTGTCATGCTATCTCCTCAGGGTGGGCGATCTCTCCCTTTATGGCGCTCGCGGCGGCGACGGCCGGGCCCGACAGATAGACCTCGCTTTCAGGATGGCCCATCCTCCCCACAAAATTCCTGTTCGTCGTGGAAATCGACCTTTCCCCCCGCGCGAGAATGCCCATGTGCCCTCCCAGACAGGGCCCACAGGTTGGCGGAGATATAATACACCCGGCATCGAGGAATACCTCGAAGTACCCTTTTTTTAAGGATTCATAGTAGATGGCCGGGGTGGCAGGAATGACAATACACCTTACATCCTTCGCTACCTTATGGCCCTTTAGTATTTCTGCCGCAATCCTCATGTCCTCCAGTCTTCCGTTCGTGCACGATCCTATGACCGCCTGATCGATGCGGATACCCTTGAGCTCCTTCGCATCCTTCACGTTGGATGGGAGGAACGGGCACGCGACCTTCGAATCGAGCTTGCTTACATCGATCTCGAAGACCTCCCTGTATCGAGCGTCAGGATCGCTTTGGAAGACCTGGTACGGCCTCTTAACGCGGTCACGAATGTAGGCCAAGGTGGTTTCGTCTACAGGGAAGATGCCGTTCTTGGCTCCGGCTTCGATGGCCATGTTTGCCGCGGACAGCCGTGAGTCCATACTCAGGGTGCTGATCGCATCGCCTGCAAACTCCAGGGAGGCATAAAGCGCTCCATCCACGCCGATCATCCCGATGATGTGCAGAATAAGGTCTTTGCCCGTAATCCAGGGCTGCCATTTTCCGGAACAGACAAACTTGATGCTCTCAGGGACCTTGAACCAGTTGGATCCGGTGACCATTCCATAGGTGAGATCAGTGCTGCCGACACCGGTCGAAAAGGCACCCAGCGCCCCATAGGTGCAGGTGTGGCTGTCCGCGCCGATTACAACATCTCCCGGACCCACAAGCCCTTTCTCTGGCAGAAGGGCGTGCTCCACCCCGCAGGCCCCGCCTTCGTAGAAGTGCGTAATGCCGTATTTCTTTGAAAACTCACGAATAGTCTTGCAGTTCTCAGCCGAAGGAATGTCTTTGTTGGGTGTGAAATGGTCCATCACAAAGACAACCCGTTCGGTGTCAAAGACCTTCGTAGCCCCAACCCTCGCAAACTCCTGTAAGGACAGCGGTGCCGTGATGTCGTTCGCCAGGGCAAGGTCTATCCTGGCGTCTACTATCTCTCCGGGCTCGACATATTCGCGGTCGGCATGTGCTGCCAATATCTTTTCGGTAATAGTCATACCCATGTTATACCCTCTCAAACTTTTTCCGTTTCACGAACTCGATTCGGTTGATGGCGTTGACGTAGGCCTTTCCCGATGCCACTACGACATCAGTGTCTACACCTTTGCCAATGACCGTCGCCCCATCTTCCTCCAACTTCACAAACGCCTCGCCCTGCGCATCCGTCCCTCCCGTAATGGCATTGACGTAGAACTTCACCACCCTGCTGTTCGTCTGGGTGATCTTCTGAATAACCTTGAAGGTGGCGTCGACCGGTCCATCTCCGAAGCCCGCGTCCTGGAAGCTGTGTCCGTCAATCTCCATGCGAACAGTGGCGGTAGGGATGGTCATATTCCCACAAACCACATTGATGTAGGCCAGACGGTATTTTTCCGGCACACGATAGACCTCATCCATGATGATCATCTCGATGTCTTCATCATAAACGTCCTTCTTCATGTCCGACAGGGTTTTGAACCGTTTGAAGGCAAGGTTCAATTCCTTATCCGAGAGGGTGTGGCCAAGGGCTTCGATGCGATCCCTGAAGGCGTGTCTTCCGGAGTGTTTGCCCAAGACGAGGGAGCTCTTGGGTATCCCCACCGACTCAGGCGTCATGATCTCATAGGTCAGTTTCTCCTTGAGCAGTCCGTCCTGGTGGATACCCGACTCGTGGGCAAAGGCATTCGCGCCCACAATGGCCTTGTTCGGCTGCACCGAGACACCGGTAATCGACGTGATGAGTTTGCTCGAGGGATAGATCTTCTCAGTGATAATTCCCGTGTCTACAGGGAAGACATCCTTTCGAGTGCGCAGGATCATGACGATCTCTTCAAGAGAGGCGTTGCCTGAGCGTTCCCCTATGCCGTTGATGGTGCATTCGACCTGTCTTGCCCCGTTGACCGCAGCCGCTATGGAATTTGCCACGGCAAGTCCCAAATCGTTGTGGCAGTGGACACTAATCACCGCCTGAGAGATATTCGGCACGTGTTCCCGTATGTAACGGATAAGGGCTCCGAACTCTTCGGGAACGGCATAGCCGACGGTATCGGGGACGTTTACGGTGGCGGCACCCGCCTCTATGACCGTGGTCAGTACCTGGCACAGGTAATCTCTGTCACTCCTTGTGGCGTCCATAGCCGAAAACTCGACATTAGAGGTGTACGACCGGGCCCTCTTTACCGCTTCGCGCGCCTGTTCCAAAACCTCGTCGCGGTCCTTTCGAAGCTGGTACTTAAGGTGTATGTCGGACGTGGAGATAAAAGTGTGGATTCGTGGTTGTGCGCCGTATTTGATGGCTTCCCATGCCCGATCGATGTCCTCGAAGTTAGCCCTGGCAAGGGCTGCAACCTGACTTTTTTTGATGGTTTCTGCGATCTCTTTGACGGACTCGAAATCACCCTCCGAAGCGATAGGGAAACCTGCTTCGATGACGTCTACGCCGAGAGTCTCAAGCTGCTTGGCCACCCGGAGCTTCTCCTGACTGTTCATGGTATTGCCCGGGGACTGTTCCCCATCTCTCAATGTCGTGTCAAAAATCAGCAGTCTGTCTTGCACGGTTTCCTCCAATTACTGTAAGGTGCAAATGGGAAAATAGCGAAATAGCAAATAGGGAGTACCCAATGTTGTCCTATTTCAGCGCCTTATGTCCCATTTCTCCATTTCACGATTTCTCCATTTTGCCGTTTTCCCAGCCTCTGGCGGCAGAAGCAGCCAGAGGAAGGGCTTACGGTCCGCACCTGGTAGTCCGCTCATTCGACTACCTTCGTGGTCAGTTCTCATACCCACAATGCCCCTGCAACCTGTTCACTATCAAATCTACCAACTCGGCCTCTCGTTCAATGACCGCCTCTATGGCTAAATAGAAGAGGTTTTCGGGGATATCCATCGTCTCGAGCTTCACGGCATCCTTTTCCGTTGTCACCATCATGTCTATGTCCGTGGATGCACGAAGCTTCACCACATCCGCCATCGTGTAGTGGTGATGATCCTCGAATTCGGCCTCCCTTACCACGATCGCGCCCAGTGTCCGGAGAAGGTTGAAGAAAGGCTTGTTGTCTCCGAGGCCGCAGAAGGCAAGGACTCTCTTGCCCCTCAAGAAGCCATGATGCACCATTGACTCGTGATGCATACAAAAAAGATGAAGAGGTCTATAGTTTACCCGAAACAGGGGGATACCCGCTGCCAGATCCAGTATGGTGTCATCCGGCTCACCCTTGTTTACCAGCATGATGTCCGCTCGTCCGACAGCATCCAACGGCTCTCTTAAAGGGCCGAGCGGAAAGAGATCGGGATTCTGCACCGTACTTGCGTTCAGCACGAGAATCTCCAGATCTTTCTTCAGATTTTTCACCTGATACCCGTCATCGAGGAGGGCCACCGTGGCACCGAAACGGGAGATGCCTTCATCGATAGCCTCTATGCGTCTCTTGCCCACCACAACCGGAAGGCGCGTTCTTTTGGCCAGCATATATGCCTCGTCCCCAGCGGTCTCGTGGGTATCCTTCTGCAGGTCCACGGAAAACACGCCTTTCTTCTTTCTTCTGTAGCCACGCAGGATGATGCATGGCCTGTAGCCTTTCGCCTGTAATCTATGAGCGAGTTTCTCCACAACCGGTGTCTTCCCGGAACCTCCCACCGTAATGTTTCCCACACTTATAACGGGAATCGGTGCCCGGTCTATCATGTCAGCCTTCTGCCGCCAACGGCGCTCCGTTGCTTTTACGGCCAGACCGTAGAGGAAAGACACCACAAAGAGGGGGGCAAATAGGAGCAGCCGAGCACGCTTCGCCTCTCCCCTCCATATCCTCGTCATGAGCGTTCTCATACATTCTATCTGCCCTGCTTTTGACTTACGGGACACGACGAAAGAAGACCAAACTTTTGAATCCCGAAGGTCGACGTCCGGAGCACGGCGAACCTTTCAATCTATACCAAAATGACAGGAAAGTCAACGATGATGCGGGAAAAACAGTGATGGATGGGCAGTTGGCTGTGCATACACCACACCGACTTCCTGCGGCTGCAGAGGCGAGTACCCCTGTCATTCGCTCTCGATTTTCGTAAGCACTCTTCTAACCTGCGTGAGGGATTGCTTGCCGGTATTTGAGGAACCGCTTCATGTGATAGTAAGAATTTTCCGTATCAACCTCCACAAATCCGCTCTTGACGAGGCGGGCGTTAATGAAGGTCTTGTTTTTGAGGTAGAGGTAGCAGGGGAGGGGATCTGCATCTCCGTGGAGGCCGTCCAGTCGATAGAAGACCTTCTTTCCCTTGGTTAGAGTGCTCAGAAACTGTACAGCCTCTTCGGTGTTCCCCGGTTTTTCACGAATGCCGAGCAATCTGATCTTTCGATTGTTTCCCAACAGGAGGACCTCAGGGCTAATCACCTGTTTCACCGAGTAGAGATCAAGTCGACTGGGCTCCGCTCCTCGTTTGGTTGCGTTTAGGGCCGATTCGGAGCGCGAAATCGGCGACGGATCGCGGAAGATGTAAGGCAGTCGCTCGATGCGCTTCGTATAATCAAGCCATTGTTCCGAAGCTTCTACCACCCGTATTGCGCTTTCGCCAAAAAGCCCCGGCCGGTTCATCTCGGTCTTCGCCTGGATAATGGACAGAAAATCGCTGTTTATCTCGTAGCCGATGGAGTTTCTCTCCAGATTTCTGGCCGCGAGGGTTGTTGTTCCGCTGCCGAGGAAGGGATCAAGAACGGTTTCTCCCTCAAAAGTGAACATCCTGATAAGGCGTCGGGGCAGTTCTTCCGGGAAAACCGCCAGGTGCCTATCCTGCCTTTCGCCGGGGAACTGCCAGTGGCCGGAGAAATAGAGGTTCCACTCGTCATTGGTGAGCCGAGACCGCGTCTTTGTCTCTTTGGTCACGGTCGGCGGTCTGCCCAGTTTCCGGAAAACAAGGATAAACTCGTAGTTCACCTTGATGATACCGTTTCGTGGAAAAGGGAAGGAGCCCATGACAGCCCCGCCACCGGAGGTATTGCAGGTAGTCACCTTCTGCCACACGATGGCGCCCATGTAGTCGAAACCAATCGTCTCACAAAACCGGATGACCTCCGTCCTTATGGGGATAACCTTATATCGTCCGTAATAGACGGAGCGCGCGAACTGATCACCCACATTGATGCAAAGCCGGCATCCTCCGTGCAGAACCCGATGCGATTCCTGCCAGACAAGATTCAGATTATTGATGTATTCCTCGTATGAGTGATCGAACCCGATTTGGTTGGAGTCGCCGTAATCCTTAAGCTGCCAGTATGGCGGGGATGTCACTATCAGATGGACGGACTCATCCGAGACTTCCCGCATATCCCTTGCGTCACCAATGACGACCAAATGAGAAGTCACGGGAACACCGGACGAAAGGCGGAGATAGCCGGCCAATCTTCTGCCTTGACTAGATGCGCTATTTCTTTGTGCCGAGACAAGTCCTGTCGAATCATTACGGGCTCCTTGTGGTGTGGGTGTATCTTATCAGCATCCCGGGAGCCGTCGCAAGCCCTCTTTTGAGCGTCTTTGACAACCCTCTCGGTCCTGTGCTATCTAATTCGAATGAAGGTTGAATGGGACGGTAGGTCCTACGATATAGAAAAGAGAATGACGGGGAGGAAGCTCCTTGAGTCGTTTAACCTGAGCCGAGAAGCACATCTTATCGTAGCCAATGGAAAATTGACAACGGAAGACCAGACGCTGAACACCACGGATACGGTTCGGATCATAAGGGTGATATCCGGCGGATGAAGTGCAGGGTATGCGGAAAACCAGCTAGTCTGTCCCTCAGGGCGTACAATACTGCGCTGTGCGCTGATGATTTCATTGCCTTCCTTGAAAAACGTGTTCTGCAAACCATCAGACGGTACAAGCTGATCAACACAGGGGAGAGGCCCCTTGTGGCCGTTTCCGGCGGGAAGGACAGCCTCGCTCTCTGGACCATACTCAATAGACTGGGTTTTGCGGCAGACGGCATGTACATCGATCTCGGTATCGCCGAGTATTCTCAGACCTCTTACCTCAAAGCGCGAGCCATGGCGGACGAACTGAATCGAAGACTTTTTCGATTTTCCATTCCCAAGGTGTTCGGAAAAGAGGTTGCGGAGCTTTCCCGCATAACCCGGCGACCGCCCTGCTCACTCTGTGGAACGGTAAAGAGGTATGCCATGAACAGGGTATGCGTGACCGAGGGTTATTCTGTCCTGCTCACAGGCCACAACCTGGACGACGAAGCGTCTGCTTTGCTGGGCAATATCCTGTACTGGAAAGAAGAGTACCTTTGGAAAAAAGACGTGGTGCTGGAAGGGCAGGGAAGCAGTCTGGCCAAGAAAGCGAAGCCCTTTTTTCTCTGTTCGGAGAGGGAGGTAGCCGCCTACGCCCTGTTGAAGGGCATCGACTATGTCTACGAGGAATGTCCCTATGCTGTCGGTGCCAGAACCCTCGTCTATAAGAACGTTCTCAATCAGATTGAAGAAATGTCGCCGGCAACGAAGATTATGTTCCTTAAGGGCTACCTGAAGAGGCTTCGTTCAGAACCAAAAAGGGAGCAGGCAACGAGCTGCATAGCTTGCGGTTACCCCACGTACACCGAAAAATGCAATTTCTGCTCCCTCATGGATAGAGTTGGGGGTGACCAGAGATTCGCCGTTGACACGTACGATCCCGCAGAGACACGAATGGAACCAGGAGAAACCCGTCCGGACAATCATGCATGAGTACCTTGGACGCTCTCGTTCAGCTCATCTTCAACGTCTATGAGGCCTTTACCGTAGCCGTTTATCTCAGGCACGGCGACCTTTTGTCCTGCATATCTTCCTATACCTTTTCCCGGAGTTTTGACCAATTGCGAAAAATTCCGGTGGAGAGCAGCCTACCGGGCTGGGTTGTCAAGCACAACGAGCCCCTTATCATCCCAAATTTCGATAAAGATGAGTCTGCCCTGGGCTACTACGGCGCCGCGGAGGATATCAAGTCATTCATGGGATACCCCCTTGAAGTCCCGGGCGTCATCATTATCGACAGCAAGAAAAAGTATGTCTTTACCGACAAGGAGAAAAAGATACTTGCACATTTCGTCACGATTATGCATGATGAGGTGGAGCGGGAGAAACGGCTCCAGGAGATAGAGGATCTCAATGAGGAGATGCTCGTTGAGCGGCGTATCATCGATTATTTCCGCCATGCGGGTACGAGAAAGGACTCTGAGGAGAAGGTGCTCAAGGAATGTCTCTCTCTGGCCGGAGGGGATCTTTGCTTCCTCGGTCTGGAACGGGAGGCGGGCATAGCGATCACCCGGGTTGTGGGACAAAGCGCCGGGTCCCTTCGCGGGAAAAAATGTCCCATGCGTGGTTCTGTTGCGTCTATGGTTATTGAGCGAGGCCTCGAATCCCTCTTGCCTTACAAAAGCGGCTATTTGAAGGATAGGCCGATACTTTTTGAAGGGGACGATTTGCGAGCGAGGCAGTTTTTTGGTTTCCCCCTGATCATTGATGATACCCCTTTTGGCCTTCTTGCCTTGGTTTCCCTGAGCGATATGAGTCTCAAGGAGAAATCGATAGGGTTGCTGAGAGACATATCGCTTCTTCTTTCCCTCTTCCTTGCCACATCATGGTTGAAACGGGACCGAAGGCGCTCTCGGGATCTGGATCCTGTCACGGGAGCGTTGCGCTACTCGACGTTCTGCAAGAAGGTTGAGGAGTGGGCCAAGAAGGGAGAACATTTCTCTGTGGTGTCCGTGAAGGTTCCAAGGATTGAGGATTACAACCGGGTGGCTGGTGTCGATTTCACTGACAGGCTCTTCCAGGCAGTATATCAAAGCCTTGAGTACTGTATCGGCAAACAGGCGATTATCACGAGGAGTGCCGGAGGGCAGTTTTTTGCTGCGGTAGAAGGCATGGACCCGTCGGACCTCGGCAATATGCTCAAGATTCTCAACTACACGATTACGACAAATATGCCTGAGGGCAACCAGACCGCAAGGCGCTTGGCCCAGACCGGGCTGGCCCATTGTCCCCAGGACGGGCAGGATGTCTGGCAGCTTCTGGAGCGCGCGGAAAATAGGATGAAAAGGGCAAAATAGGCGTTGCCGGGGCAATGCAGCGAAATAGCGAAATAGAATAATGGTGAAATGGGTAAACAACCTAAAAGTGGGAAAAGTGGGATAGTGGAGCCTTCTAACGCTCGGTTTCTTAAAGACATTATTCCATCGTTCCATGATTCAGTCCGTTCGTATTTTTTCCCATTTTCCCATTTCACTATTTGCACCTTTGCTTTAAAAAGGGGGGATTAAGATGAGTTTTCTGAAGAACATGCTTGGCTATTTTTCTAATTTTTCGACGCATTTCGCCATGGATCTCGGTACCGCAAATACGCTCATCTATATGAAGGGGAGAGGGATAGTCCTCAATGAACCCTCCGTTGTTGCGGTTGAACGGGACAGTGGACGGGTGGTTGCCGTGGGCAGGGATGCCAAAGAGTTCATTGGCAAGACGCCCCAGCATATCTCTGCCATAAGGCCCTTGAAGGACGGCGTGATCGCCGATTTCGACGTAACCAAAGCCATGATCAAGTATTACCTTACGGTGGTCAAACAGGTCCATAGGGTACAGCGGCCAAAGATGGTGGTTTGTGTACCTTCAGGGATCACGCAGGTAGAGAAGAAGGCCGTTGTTGACGCATGTTTTCAGGTGGGCATGCGAGATATTCACCTTATCGAAGAACCGATGGCGGCGGCAATAGGCACCGATCTGCCCATCGAGCTTCCAAGGGGAAATATGGTGATCGATATTGGGGGCGGAACGACGGATGTAGCGATCATCAGTCTGGGGGCCAACGCGTACAGCGAATCCCTGAGGGTCGCAGGGGACGAGATGGACGAAGCGATCGTGCGCCACGTCCAGAAAAAACATCAAGTTGCCTTGGGCATCAACGCGGCTGAGCGTGTCAAGATTGACATAGGATCGGCCTATCCCGGCTCCTACAACGGCTCGGCCGCCGTGGTGGGGAAAGACCTGATCAACGGAGTGCCAAAGAATCTGACCATAACCAGCGACGACGTGAGAGAGGCCATCGAGGACCCTGTTGCCGCCATCTGCGATTCCGTGCGGAGGGCCTTGGAAAAACTGCCTCCAGAGCTTGTCTCGGACCTCCAGGAGACCGGTATCGCCCTCACAGGAGGAGGGGCCTTGCTGAAGGGGTTAGACAAGCGGATTGCCGAGCAGACCAGTCTGAAGGTGTATGTTCCGGACGACCCCCTTCTCTGTGTAGTCATGGGCAGCGGGAGAGCCCTCGAAGAGTTTGACAGGTACAAGAAAGTATTCTTGAACTAAGGGAAGAAAAAGACGAACGGGGACCACCTTCGGTCTCCTTCAGCGTTTCCATCCGCCGATGAGATGCAGGTGGATGTGGAAGATGATTTGACCGCCGCCGCGCTCAACGTTCAACAGCAGCTTGTAGCCTTTTTCGATATTCATCTCTTTAGCCAGATCCCTGGCGACAAAGAACATATCCGAAACCATTCCCCGATCCCCCTCGGTGAGGTCGTTGATGCTCCTGATATGTTTTCTGGGCACAATAAGAATATGAACGGGCGCCTCGGGGTTGATGTCATGAAACGCCACGATGTTTTTGCCCTCGTAGACAAAGCTGGCCGGTTTATGACCGTCCAGGATTTGGCAAAACAGACAGTTCTCATCCATTTGAGAAGCGTCCTTCTAGTGGCATGAGGCCTGCGCGGCAAATGCTAAGGTGGAGGTTTTACTACTCCCCCGCCGATGTCTTTTACTGGACACTAAACACGGTCTTCATAGATCCCCCACCTCCCACTCTTCGTAGGTGGCAGGCTCCAGTTCCGTGATAAACCTCGATGGCTTCATGATCACGTGTCCAACCTGACGATCGAAAAGAACCAGGGGATAGCACAGATAGAGTTGTTCCATGGCGCGGGTCGTGGCCACATAAAAGAGGCGTCTTTCTTCCTCGGTCTCGCCCGCCTCCACTGCCTTTGGGTTCGGGAACCGTCCTTCCGCGCACCAGATAAGAAAAACTACCTTCCACTCCAGCCCTTTTGCTTGATGAATGGTGCTGAGAATGACCCGTTCATCCTCTTCCTCGCCCCCGGTCACCACATCCTCACCGCTCAAACCACTCATCAAAGAAAGCTCGCTGAGGAAGGTCACCAGGGACTGGTATTTTGTGGAAAAATTGGTCAGCTGCGTCAGATCTTCAAGCCGTGACTCGTGATTCGGGTAGGTGAATCTGAGGTAATCGGTGTACCCATGCTTCAGCACGCTGGTGATCATCTCCGAGGGGGCATCCTGTTCCCGCAGCGACTCAAGGTCTTTAAAGAGCGTGGCCCAGGTGTCAACGTTTTGCGGTTGGATGGTTTTGAACCGGTCACCGATCTTTTTCGTGGTGAAAAGGCCTATGGGGTACTCTGATGTCTTGACATACTCGTAGAGGTTGTCCGCTGTCTTTTTCCCGATTCTGGGGAACATTTTAAATATCCGCTTCCAGGATATCTCATCGGTAGGGTTGGTCATGACCCTCAGAAAGGCAATGACGTCCTTGATATGTGCCTGCTCGAAAAAGCGAAGGCCGCTTCTGATCTCGAATGGAATGCCACGGCGTGTCAACTCCATCTGCAGTTCCATGGAGTGGTAGTGGGCACGGTAGAGAATCGCAATCTTGTTGAGAGGCACCCCTTCGTCCCTTAACTCGAGGATTCTTTGAGCCACGAACTCCGCCTGTTGAATGACGTCACGCACCGGACTCAAAACGGGTGCATCCCCCGGTCCCTTTACGCTTCGGAGATTCTTCAAAAACTGTTTGGTATTATTGGCTATGGAACAATTGGCGAGATCCAGTATCTCCGGTGTGCTCCTGTAGTTCGTCTCCAGCTTGAATACCCGGGCCTCTTTGTAACGATCAGGAAATTCAAGAATATTTTGAAAATTCGCCCCCCGGAAAGAGTAGATGCTTTGTGCATCATCGCCCACGACCGTCACATTTCTGTTGATGAAACCCATGAAATCGACGATCTCCGCCTGGATGCGATTGGTATCCTGATATTCATCGACGAGTATGTGGCTGAATGCGGCGGCATAGCTTTTCCGCAAGCCCTCGTCTTCCTCTAACAACCTGTGCCAGTAGGAGAGGAGGTCATCGAAATCCATGGCGTTCATCTGCTGCTTCCTCTGGACGTAAAGCCTATGGAGGGTGTCTATCTCGTCAAGAATATCGAGATAGTAAAAATACTTTTCTCTTATCGCCTCTTCCACGCTGGTCATGGTATTGGCAGCATAGCTGAAAACTTCCTTCAGTATGTGACCCTTGGGAAACCTGCGCTCCTTGCGGTCGATCTTCGCATCTTTTGCCGCCACCTCAATGAGGTCTTTTGCATCCTCGTTATCCAAGATGGTGAAGTTGGGTGTGAATCCAAAACGACGGCCGTTCTGACGGAGCATGAGATTGCCGATGTGGTGGAAAGTAC
Source organism: Deltaproteobacteria bacterium UBA2221 (assembly GCA_002328485.1). Taxonomy (GTDB): domain Bacteria; phylum Desulfobacterota; class Syntrophorhabdia; order Syntrophorhabdales; family WCHB1-27; genus WCHB1-27. Next base: position 8,010 of record DCUF01000081.1, on the reverse strand, counting down.
CGCCCCAGATATACCGGGTGTCCATTTTGATGAGATGCTCTACCCGGTGGAGCATCTCCCTGGCGGCCTTATTGGTAAAGGTGAGAAGAAGTATATTGTTAGGGGATATTCCCCGCTCGAGGAGGCGGGCAACCCGGTATGTTACGACCCGAGTTTTACCACTGCCGGCACCGGCAATAACCAGAATGGGGCCATCATCCGCAGTGACCACCTGTAGCTGCTCTTCATTCAGTTCCTTTTCGTAGTCTAAGAGGGGCTTTCGGCCTGAGACATCACGACGAAGGGTATACCTTTTCATGCGCGAACAGTATCCCGTATATGGCGATGGGTGTCAAGGCAGGGAAGGCAGGCCGTGGGCAATGGATTTCTGGATACGGGGGTTATAGGTGAGAGGCTATTATAAACGGCCGGGGGCACTTGCGGAGGCTCGCCCCGTTGCTACTGATTGTTGACAGGCAATCGACAAAGATCATAAGCGACCCGGTCAGGCCGCCCATGATCCGGCGGCTAATAGCCTCGACCGTGGCCACGTCCACCCGGTCCGCCGCCGCGACCATCAAAACCTCGTCCGTATCCTCCTCCGCGGTCCTCGTGGTCCCAACCACGCTGGTACCAGTATCTATTCCTTTCCCATTGATACCAATTTTTCTTCAACTGACCGTAGGGTATCCGCCCGTGTCCGGGCGGCATGCGCCAGTTCGGTGGAAGACTGACGAGAGCCGGGGGCACCATATAGGGGGACATGCGGCCCCAGGGCCCGTTGTAAGATCGGGATCTGAACCAGTACCCCTGGTAAGGGCGATACCAGTAGCCGTGGTAGAAGAGGATGTCGACATCGATATCCGGTACGTAGTAAACGTAGCTATTGGGTATGACAACCACGGGCGGAGGTGCGGGCGCAACGAAAACGGGTAGGGGGACATTGATGCCGACGTTAACGTCAACCTCTGCAGCGCTCACCCCGGCAAATCCTATGGTAAGGGCCAATAATAATGTTCCTGAGTAAAACAGCGCCGATTTCGAAGCTTTCATGGGAAACACCCCCTTATAGTTGCAAAGCTACCCAATCCCTATATCGCTTGTCAAAGTTTTTTCTTTACCGACAGCCGCTATTCGGTTAAACCCGCTGCCAGCGGTAGTATCGTTCATGGGCCAACTCCAGCATAGGCCGGTCGGCGGGATTGTCGCCATAGGCGTAGATTCGATCAAACACGGAGAGGTCGTACTGTTCTTTGATGCGGCGCACCTTTTCACGGCCGCTGCAGTTTTTGGTCAAAAATCGTCCCGTAATGCGTCCGTCGCGGATCTGCAATCTGGTGGCAATAAGATCGATCCCTTGAGCCTCACACCAGCCGCGCAGCCAGAGGTCGATTGAAGCGGTAACCACCACTACCGTATCACCTCTCCTTTTGTGCTCCCAGATGCGTTCCAGGGCGATGGGTCTCACGATCCGTGGAAGTCTCTGGAGGGAGTAGTTATACGCCAGTTGCTTGAATTCCTTGGCATTCCACCCGCGGAAGAAATATATCGCCATAAGTTCTTTGGCGCGCCAGGCCTTGACAATGCCAAATATGAAAGCAGTGATAACCGGTATGAGACAAACCACTCCGCACCAGAATCGCCACGGGCCGACGACGAACCTGATAAAATCGCCGAAGCTGTCCCGGAAACTGATGGTGCCGTCAAAATCGAAAAGTGCCAGAACCAAGAGGAATTCCCCCAAAGATTACGTGCGACTATTCTTCCACGGAAGATCAACAAACACAACAGGATTCCTGTGGCAAAAGCCTTGACTTCAAAGCATACAAAAGTTAGTTTTATCGATCACCAGCCGGTATTCATAAACAAAATCATTGCGGTAGGAGCCTATGTGGGAGAATCTTGATTTTGGCCAAGCCATCGAATATGCCGCAGACCCCTATGCCTCCATCAGGGCGTGGAAAAACGAAACGGGAAAGAAGGTCGTTGGAAGCACGCTGGCAGACGTCCCCGAAGAGGTTATTTACGCCTTCGATATATTGCCCGTCACCCTTCTGGGCACGCACAAGCCTTTAAGAAAAGCCCCGAGTCTATTACCGGACAATGCATGCTCGCTCGCCCGGAGCAACCTTGAATTGGCGCTGACCTACGAAAATGATCTCTTCGACGGTTTCGTCCTGCCCCAGGTATGCGATACCACGCAACATATGTGCGATATCTGGAGAATCAACTTTCCCGACACCTATGTGGAAAGTATCCTCTTACCGAGGCAGGTTGATCGGCAAAGTGCCAGATACTGGGTGAAGGAAGAGACAATGCGTCTCATCAGTTCGCTCTCGCAATGGACGGGGAAAAGCATCACCCCCGATGACCTGAAGCGATCTGTAGCGATCCATAATGAGAACAAGAGGCTGCTAAGCGAGCTCTACCAAATCAAAAGACGGCATCCGGAAACGATTACGAACAAGCAGCTCTTCTCTCTTCTCAAATTATCGATGCAGGTGGACAAAAAGGAGTTGAATGAGAGTCTAAAGAAGATCCGCGACGGGTTAAAGAGCCACAGCGACGGTAGAAACCATGTGCCTGTTGTTCTGACCGGCATCACCTGCGACCCTCTTGAGATATTCGACCTTTTCGATGAAATAGAGCTCAATGTGGTGGCTGACACCCTTGTGACCGGCAGCAGGAATCTGCAGGGCATCGTAGATGAAGATAAGAGCGATCTCGTCGAGGCACTCATGGAGCGACACTTCCGACGTGGTTTTTTCTCTCCGATCCATGACGATGTCTTCAAGAATGTCGAGGCCCTGAAGGCCCTGTACAAAGAGTACAGCGCAAAGGCGGTTGTCTATGTGCATATCGAATTCTGTGAATCGGAGGAGTACGATGTGCCTGATTTGAAAGTGGCGATGAAGAAGGAGGGGATTCCCTTCCATATGCTGGTTACCGAATATCAGACCCTCTCCTTGTCTCATGTTCGAACCAGGCTCCATGCGTTTTTTGAATCCCTGCGGGAGAGTGGCCGATGAGTGACAAGATGAGTTCCAAAGACCTGTCGAAGAAGATTACCAAGGAATACATGGATGAGGCCTTTCACGCTCACGACCTTGGCAAAATGGTAGGTTACACCACCGCTGTTTCCCCTGTGGAGCTATTTGTGGCCCACGATATTATTCCCATATACCCGGAGAATCACGCGGTTGCCTGCCTGAGTGGACGCATGGGAACAGAGCTCTCTCTCGCAACCGAAAGTATGGGTTACACGAGCCATCTCTGTGCCTATGCCCGATCGGACCTTGGATACAGGAAGACCGGTAAGACGGCAACCGGGGGCATCCCCGATCCCGATCTCCTTCTTGCCTGTAACGCCCAGTGCTTTACCCTCACCAAATGGTTTCAGGTCCTGGCTCGCAAAGGTAACGTGCCGATGTTCGTGTGGGACACCCCTGAATACATCAAAGACAAGAAGGCGCGGGAAGAAATCATCAAATACTGCGTCATGCAGCTCAGAGAGATGATTGCATGGATGGAAGAGGTAACGAAACGGAAGTTTGATTATGACCGTTTGAAAGAGGTCATGAAGTATTCCGCCGAATCAAGCCTGCTGTATAAGAAGTTTCTCGACATGGCTCAGTACAAGCCCTCACCCATCAGCATCTTTGACGCGCTGATTGGTATGGCTATCGCCGTCTATAGAAGAGGAACCCAGGAATGCGTGGAATACTACCAGACCCTCGTCGATGAGTGCCAGGCCAAGGTAGACCGTGGCATCGGGGTGCTCAAGAACGAGAAATACAGGCTCTATTGGGAGAATCTGCCGGTCTGGTTTAAATTTAGCGATCACGCCAAGCTATTGGGTTCCTATGGCGGTGTTATTCTCACCTCCCTCTATGTGCATGCATGGAGCCTGGAGTTCGATCTGGATAAAGACCCGTTGCTTGCCATGGCGGAGCAGTACGCATCGGTATTTTCCAACTCGACCATCGAGGACCGGGCGGACATGGCCGTCGATCTTTTCAAGCGGTACGACATGAACGGTATGATCATGTTCATGAACCGGAGCTGTAAGGCCGTTTCGTTTGCCGTTCCGAGCCTGAGGGACATTCTCGTCAAAAGAACGGGTATTCCCGCACTGGTGTTCGAAAGCGACATGGGCGATCCGCGGTTCTATTCGGAAACCCAAATCAGGACGCGTATAGAGGCCTATTTCGAGACGTTGGATAGGCTGCGATTATAGGCGAGACCTTTGGTCTGGCACGACGTTTCTGTCCCCGCGTGTGCCTTCTCTGCTCGTCGCGAACCCGTTTTTCGGGAGGTGCGAATGTTCGATCGAATCACCGTGCTGGTTCCTCTGCCGGGATATCCTGCCGAAGCACCGCAAGACGGCTTCTGGACAACTGATTTAGACTCCAACGAGACCATGTTCATTATCAGCGAGGAGGGTAGACTGCTGGGTGAGCTGTGGCATCTGGAGCCCGTTCCTGCGGAAGAACAGGAATTCGGAGAGGACTTGAACTGTCTCCTTAAGGCCAGCGGTGAAACGAAGAAGGTCGTGGACGGTCTGATCAGGAGGGAATTCAATGGACTCGTGCGTTTTTCTCGCTACTACAATGATTGTCTGTACGAGTACGAGGTGGAATTCTCAGGAGGGATGCTCGGAAAGATAACGCCCTGTACCCGGGGCGGTGCCCTGTGAGTGGTGGTCCAAAGAGACCGATCAAAGACCGCATCGCTGGTTTTCTCCGGGATCTAAAACCTTTCCTCCGTGACGAACAGATCATCGTCGACCGCGACGGGATGTCTCACTTCTGTTACGACGCCACGGAACTCCGTTTTATGCCTGACGTGGTCCTTCTTCCTACCTCGACCGCCCAAGTTTCTGAGATTATGCGGCTTTCTTATGCCCATGACGTGGCCGTGACCCCTCAGGGGGGTAGAACTGGCCTGTCCGGAGGCGCGCTCCCGGTGAACGGCGGTGCCGTCCTATCCCTCGTCCGGATGAACCGGATCATCGAAATCGACAGAAAGAATATGCAGATCGTGGTGGAGCCCGGCGTTATCGCCAGCGATCTTCAGGAGGCTTTGAAAGCGTACAATCTCTTTTTCCCCCCTGACCCATCCAGCACGGTGGAAAGCACACTGGGAGGAAATGTGGCCGAGAATGCGGGTTACACGAGGGCGGTGAAGTACGGAGTGACGCGGGATTATGTGCTTGGCCTTGAGGTCGTTCTCCCCGGCGGGGAAGTGGTGAATGCAGGCGGGCACACGGTCAAGAACGTAACCGGCTACGACCTGGTTGCCCTCATGGTCGGCTCGGAGGGGACTCTTGGCATCGTGACGAAGATCATCTGCAAAATCCTTCCGAAGCCAGCCTTTCGGCGTACCCTGGTTTTTTATCTCGACGACTTGATTGGAGCCGCTGATCTCGTTGTGGCTATCTTTGAAGGGGGAATCACGCCATGCGCCATAGAATTCATGGATAAGACGAGCATCGGCTGCGTCAGTGATTACCTGGCCGGCACGGAGGTCCTGCGAAAAGACGCTGAAGTGATGGTGCTTATTGAGGTGGACGGCAACCATGAAGCCGCGACCCATGAGGAGGCAGAGCGTGTTTTGCTCCTCGGCCGGAAGATGGCGGGGGTAATCGAAGCCAGGCTCACATCTGACGACGGCGAGGCAGAACGTTTTTGGCGCATCCGAAGAGAAACGCTGCCGGCCCTGAAATCGCTCGGCAAGGACCATCTCGAGGCCGACGTGGTCGTTCCCCGATATCGCCTCCCTTATCTCGCCAGAGCCATCAAGGAAGCCGCAGCCGGTAAGAAGGTCAATGTGGCTACCTACGGGCACGCGGGAGATGGCAACCTTCACGTGACCATCCAGTATCGAAAGCGCAACTTTGCGGAGTTGCAGGAGGCCAACGAGCTTCTGGTCGATATCTACCGGAAAACCGTGGACATGGAGGGCAAGCTCACGGGAGAGCACGGGGTGGGCATCACCGTGAGGGATTATCTGAAGGTGCAGATGACCCCTGAGGAGATTGGCCTAATGAAACGGATAAAGCAAGCCTTTGACCCTAAGGGACTCCTCAACCCCGGTAAGATCTTCCCAGAGGGTCCATAGCGTAAGATGCCGTGAACCCACGGCCCCTTCTTTGAACTGAACGAATACCCAGACAGAGTTATGATCTGACGAAGGAGGAGGATGGCACGCCTGAGGGGGATTAGGATAAACAGGCCTATTGGACGGGTATCCGCCCTCTGAGCCGCCGAGGATTTTCAGGATTTCCTGCCGCCCTTTTTTCCGATCACACGGTAAAGCTCCTTGTCCTTGGAGCTGAGGCGATCGGTTTGGCAGTAGGCCTTGAAAAATCGGAGGCGATCGGCCCTGCTCCACCCAGGAGAACGCCGATTGAGGGAGTCTAAATCCCGAATCCTTCTTCCTCTTCCCAGGGGGCTCCACCGTGCTTTCTCAAGGTCAATGAGTCTGGCAGCGACCTCACCGCCATCCCTTCGCAGAAAAATATGTTTTGGATAGAGGCTGTTGTGTCTCAACCGTTTCTCATGCATGGTCCGGATCACCTGGGCAACGGAGCTGATCAGTTGATGACGTTCGGCTCTATTGAACCCGCGCTGCCCCTGAAAATGGCGGCCCAACCGGTCAAGCGATTCGTAGCCTTCCAAGAATTCGGTCAGCAAAATTGCCCTGAAATCACCTCGTTCTCGTTTGCCGGCGTAGTAAACCAGTTTCATGGTTGGGATTCCAAGGCGGTTGAAACGTAGGGTGCTGGAAGCCTCATTCTGCAATGTCGGGATTCCCCGTAAAGGATGCCATAAAGTACGGATTACGTAATTTTGTTGCCGCTTAATGATGAGCTTTCTCTCGGTGCCGCCCCGCACCGGGAGAGATAAGAGTCCCACCGTGCTCCATCCGTTTCTTCCTCTTCCCGTATTGGGCTGATCGAGGAGCGGCACGTCAACCTGCCATAATGCATCAAAACCAGCCAAACCGTTCTCATCAAGAAGACAAACCCATTCCTGTGCGATAAAAGTTTTCATAGAATCCGTTTTTCGGCGCAAACCGTGCTGCATGAGGGCTGGTTACCTTCCTCATTCCACCGAAGAGCCGGTACCATCCAGAAACAACACCCTTTACTCCCTCATCATTTACTACGCCAGGAGGTACTCCGTCAAGGGCAGCCAAAACCGCCCGGGGCCGTCCCTTATCCATGCGAGCGTGCGCCCGTAAACAAATCACAGGGGCATCCAGGCCACGCCAGAAATATTTTTAAAGCAACTGTTGACACTCTAAGATCTGCCTGCTATACTGTCCTTCCGCGTCAGGTTAGTACGCGGTTGTCGAATGCCTGATAACTCAGAGCATTCGATTCTTTTTGAAAGCTCTTTGCAAAAAACCTTTGGATGCCGCTTAAAAGCTGTTGACACAAAGCCGGCAACCTGATACACTGAAAGCCCGCATAGGTAGCAGTCGAAGGTTCAGCAGTTCTTCGAAACACTATTTCCGGTAAAATTAGTTTGAAAGTTCTTTGACAACAGAATAGTCCGGCCCCTATTTTACAAAACTAGAGTGTGATTTTTATTGAGAGTTTGATCCTGGCTCAGGACGAACGCTGGCGGCGTGCCTAACACATGCAAGTCGAGCGCGAAAGTTCCTTCGGGAATGAGTAGAGCGGCGGACGGGTGAGTAATACGTGGGTAATCTGCCCCCGAGCTCGGGATAACAGTGCGAAAGCGCTGCTAATACCGGATAAGACCACATGACACATGTCGTGCGGTAAAAGGTGGCTTTATTTTCGGATGAGGCTATCACTTGAGGATGAGCCCATGGCCTATCAGCTTGTTGGTGAGGTAAAAGCTCACCAAGGCGATGACGGGTAGCTGGTCTAAGAGGACGACCAGCCAGACAGGGACTGAGACACGGCCCTGATTCCTACGGGAGGCAGCAGCAAGGGATCTTGCGCAATGGGCGAAAGCCTGACGCAGCGACGCCGCGTGGGGGATGAAGGCCTTCGGG
>DCUF01000064.1 GCA_002328485.1 Deltaproteobacteria bacterium UBA2221 | reverse complement strand
GATTGTGACGGGTGTGAGGGGTCGACTGGAAAATACTCTTTACCGCTCTGAGACAAAAATAGGCGTTAGGCTCTCTTCCTTACGTCACTTCCAGATCGACGGATTCAGCCTAATGCCGACTGGATGATCACTGTGAGGATCGGAACAGCCAGTAAATTCAGGTGTCCGAGCTTGGGGCCATCCATGTTTTGCATTCTATATCATGTAATTTTGATGTCAATTCATTTATTGTGATGATATATAAGTAATACTTATGGGGTATATAACCTGTTCGGGATACGACAAGACGGGGTGCCGGCCGATGGGGCAGTTCGTTCGTGCAGGAGATACCGCTCCTGCACGGTTTTCTTCATATTTACCACAATTCTCAGGAGGACTCCAGAAGGTTGCGGAGCCTCTCCATATCTTCTAAGGCCTCCTTCATGTGGCTTGCGTTTCGCAGCAGGAACGAAGGGTGGAAGGTCGAAATGACGGTTATTCCCTGCCACTCCCTGATCGCCCCCCGAACCTTGGTAATGCGTTCGTCCACATCAAGAACCGTGTTATGGGCGTGGCGTCCCAGGAGACAAATGATTTTCGGCTCTATGAGATCAATCTGGTCAAAGAGGTAGCCTTTACAAGTCTCTATCTCCTTCTCTTCCGGATCCCGATTGGCCGGAGGGCGACATTTCAGGACATTACAGATGAATACATCGTTCCGGGAAAGACCGGTGTGTCTAATGAGTTGGTCCAAGAGTCGGCCGGCCCGACCCACGAAGGGTCTTCCCTGCAGATCCTCTTCTTCGCCAGGAGCCTCACCGACAAAGATAACATCGGCCGCCTGATTGCCTTCGCCAAAAACGACAGACCGGCGGGTGCGACATAGGTCGCATTTGATGCAGTTCATGACCCTTTGCCGGAGAGAGGCCAGGGTCTGTGCCCCTTGGCCCGCACGGCAAAACAGGCCATCCACGCCCATGCCTCTTAAGGCGACGAGAAAGCGATGGGGGTCAAGATTGATAGCCACGGCTCCTGAACCGCTCGGGAATCTTGTTGAGCCCTATCTCCTGCTCAACGACAAAGGCCGCCTGTAGGATTGTAGACTCATCGAGGGGCTTTCCGATAATCTGCATTCCAATGGGCAAGCCCGTGGCGTCAAAGCCACAAGGAACGGAAATGGCGGGCAAGCCTGCGAGATTAACCGGGATGGTAAGGATATCAGAAAGATACATGGTAAGAGGGTCTTCGGTCCTCTCGCCTATCTTAAAGGCCGTGGTAGGGGAAACGGGGGTCACAATCAAATCACACCGCTCAAATGCCTTATCGAAGTCCTGCCGGATAAGGGTACGCACCTGGCCTGCCTTTCGGTAGTAAGCGTCGTAGTACCCAGAGGAAAGCACATAGGTTCCAAGGATAATCCGTCTTTTTACCTCGCTACCAAAGCCGGCAGATCGCGTTTTTTTATACATCTGGATGATGTCTTTGCCCCCTACCCTCATCCCATACTTGACACCGTCGTATCGTGCAAGATTGGACGAGGCCTCGGCCGTACAAATGATGTAGTAGACGGCAACGGCGTATTCAGAATGGGGCAGTGATACAGGGACGATTGCGGCCCCATTCCTTTCCAGGATCTTTACGGATTGTTCCACCGACTCCTTTACGTCTCTGTCCATGCCTTCGATGAAATACTCCTTGGGCAGACCAATACGCATGCCCTGGATCTCTCGGCCCAAAGAGGCGAGATAGTCAGGAACAGGCTCGGGGATAGAGGTGGAGTCAAGGGGATCATGACCGCATATTACCCGAAGTATCGTCGCGCAGTCCCGCACATTTCTCGTCACCGGCCCGATCTGATCAAGGGATGAGGCGAAGGCAATGAGACCGTATCGGGAGACCCTGCCATAGGTCGGCTTCATGCCCACAACAGAACAAAGACCAGCGGGCTGACGGATGGAGCCACCCGTGTCCGTTCCCAAAGCCGCCGAGCAGAGCCCTGCCGCGACCGCTGCGGCCGAGCCTCCACTTGAGCCCCCGGGTATTCTCGTTGTGTCCCAGGGATTCTTGGTGACCTGAAAGGATGAATTCTCCGTCGATGACCCCATGGCGAACTCATCCATGTTAAGCCGGCCAAGGTGGACAAAACCGCTGCCTTTCAGCCTTCCTATGACAGTGGCATCGTAGGGTGGAACAAAGCCCTTCAGGATCTGTGAGGCGCAGGTGGTTTCGACGCCTTTGGTACACAGAATGTCCTTTATCCCCAGAGGAACACCGAGAAGGGGCTGGTCCTCGCCCATGGCAATCCTTCGATCTGCCTCCTGGGCCATTTGCATGGCAAGCTCTTCGGTGGTCCGCAGATAAGACGCCAATTCAACGTCGTGTTCTTTTATCCGATCAAGATAAAAGGTCGTCAGCTCGACGGACGTCAGCTCCTTTTTCTTGAGCAGTTCTCGTGTCTCCGCTATGTCACAATCAAGAAAATCGGTCATCGTTACCTCTTAATGGAAAGGGTAAAAATGGTAAAATGGCAAAGTGGTAAAATAGGAAAAAATCCAACCTTCTTCCCCATTTTGCTATTTATCTATTTTCCCATTCCCCACATGTATGATTCTTACTCCGCTTCAATGATAGGCGGGACTTTAAAAAAGGAATCGATCCGCTCAGGCGCGTTTCCTACCGACTCCTCGACCGCAAGGCCCCCTGCTGTTTCGTCGGCCCTCATGACATCCACGAGGGGGATTGCATGGGTGGTCGGTTCAATACCCGTCGTATCGAGTTTGTTTAGGGTATCCATATATGCAAGTATGCGATCCAATTGAGCCGTGTACATGTCCGCCTCGTCAGGCGAGAACTCCAGTCTACTCAGGTGGGCAACATACTCGACAACCTCTTTCGTTATCTTCATAATGCTCCTTCAAGGCCCCGAGCGGGTCAGCGGGAGAAACATAGAACTTTAACGTCTATGGGCATCCCTGGCGGCTCTATGGTTTGTATGAACCGCTTCTTCTGCCCGCTAATCAAGGGTCACGCTCTTGTCTCATTCGCAGATGGCCACGGCCTTTATTATGTCGTCCCTCGTGACAATTCCAATTACCCTCCGATTCTCGACAACGGGAAGACGATTGATCCCTTTTTCTACCATAATCTTCGCTGCACTTACCGCAGAATCGGTTTTTTGGACGGACGCGACCTCTCTCGTCATCACATCCTCAACCGCGACATCCTCGATGCCGCCACTCCGGGCCACTTTCAGGACATCGGTCGCCGAGATGATACCGACGAGGAGTCCTTTCTCAACGACCGGCATACCCGTGATGTGAAACAGCTCGAACTTATTCATAATAACCGGAAGCTTTTCGTGAGGGTAGCAGGTGATTACGTTCCTGTTCATGATATCCGATACCTTCAATGCGCCTCCTCTATACAGCCTGTCTGAGCGGACGCAACTCGTTGACGTATTTCTGAAGACCCTCGACCAATCCCATGGCCTTTCGAAGGCTGAAGGCATCTTCAGCATCGAGCGTTTGAGGGTCGACGTAGCTCAAATCCTCCCGACCATCGCACTCGATCTGGGCCGTTATCCTCAATCTCATGAAAACCAGGTATGCTTCGGTCAATTCCTCTTCAACCTCCCTGGCTATGACGTTCATCTCCCTTAATGCCTTGATCCGCTTCACGGTATTCGTTTCGTTAATGCCCTGGCGCAAGGAAAGGACGCGCACGTTCATGATCAAAGGATCCCAACCCAGCAACCTCACATTGAATTTCCCCCCGTTTTCACCGGTGGTCTCTAGCCGAAACCGACCGAGAAGCCCCAATGCCGTGGGCATCTCAACGACTGATTCGGTTACATCCTTCATGACGGTCTCGTTGTTGCGGAGAAGGTCAACGACCTTTCCGGTCACTCCGCTCAAGAGCTCGACCGATCCTTTGATGGGCCGCGCATCGGCTAGGGTGATGAGATCCATGGGATCAATGGATTTTTCGGCGGTGTTCAGGGCTTCTTCAAGTCGCATCTCCCAGTTGGATAGGGGGCCTCGCCATTTCTCGTTGACCGGCATTATGCCGCCAGCGGAGCGGCTGAACCCTATAAAATCCAGACGTTTCGCCACTTTCTCCGAAAAGAGCCAGAAGTAGTAGTCGAGGAATTCCTTGGGCCCAACGTCATTCTTGGTTCTGGCTTCTAATTTTCGGTGATACTGTATGCAGGCTGATCTGAGATTGTCCGTAGCGAAGCTGCTCTCCGCCTCCGAAAAGACCAACAGGTTTTTCTGCTCCGTGACAAAGGTATGTTCATCCCGCCCGTCGCTCCCGACCGCGGCCCAGCAGTAGTCGACCGGGACAGCTCCATATCCCTCCTCTTCCATCTCTTTCTCGACGAGGGTCAGAACCCGAGCAGTGACGGCATCCCGCAAAGAGCCCAGCAGGTCGTGCACGTCCACCACAGTCTTTTCTTCCAAAAAGTAATTCTGGATCTCCGAAACAGCACGCCGGCGAAGCTCCTTGAGACCGTGGTAGGATTCCGCACCCCTTGCTGCCTGGATGATTGTTCCAAGGTTATCCTCAAATGACTCGTGGATAACCAGCGATCTGTCCAGATGCTCGCGAAGCTCGGACAAAATCCTGTATCGATCGTGCCTCGTCAGAATTCCGTCCTTTATTCCGCTGTGGTGCTGCGAAATAAAATTCTCAACGATGGAAAGATCGAGACTCATTACCTTCCCAAAATTCCTTCCAGTCTGGTCCGGTTGCCGATCAGTTTCTCCTGTCTCGAAAGGAGTTCTCCGTGAGCCGCCTCCTCCTTGCGGATAACCTCTTCCGGGGCCTTTTCTCGGAAATCCCTATTTTGAAGCTTCTTTCCGATCCTGGTAACCTCGCCCTGGATCTTGGTCAACTCTTTTTCGATGCGCGCCAACTCCCGATGGATCACTTCGGTATCCGTGATGGGCACGAAGATCTCCACATCCTTGTAGATCCCTATGGCCGACCGTTCGGGCTTTGTCTCTGTAAAGGCCATCTTCTCGATCTTTGCCAATTCCTTTATAAAATAGGCATACTCCTCAATGAGAGCCCTCTCCCTCTCAGCCCGAATGAGCACGTCGACCCTTTGATTGGGCGCCACCGCCATCTCCCCTCGAATATTACGGATGGCGTCGATAACACCGAAAATAACATCCATCTCCCCTTCGCTCCGCTCGTCAGCCTCGCTATCATTCCCCTCTGGAAAAGGGGCAATCATGACGCTGGCCGATTTTTTGTCGGACATACGCTGATAGAGCTCCTCAGTTACAAAAGGCATAAAGGGATGGAGAAGGGTGACAATGTCTCGGAAGGTCTCTTGCAGGACCCTTCCTGTCGCTGCCCTATCGGCTCCAGAGACCTTTCCGTAAAGAACAGGCTTGATCAACTCGAGGTACCAGTCGCAGAACTCGTGCCAGATGAAATTATACAATTGGTGGGCAGCATCGCTATACCGGTAGGTATCGATAGCGTCAGCCACTTCTCGTGCCACCTTCCGGCATCGAGACCGGATCCATTTGTCCGGGAGAAAGGATGATTGCTCCGCCCCTTCAACGGGGCCAATATTCTCAAGCAATGCAAAGGTCAGCCTCGATGCATTCCAGATCTTGTTTACGAAATTACGCCCTCCTTCGATACGTTCTTCGGAGAGAAGCACGTCCCTTCCTTGTGCGGCAAGCATGGCAAGGGTAAATCGGAAGGCGTCCGTACCGTATTGATCCATGACGAGCAGGGGATCGATCACGTTCCCCTTCGATTTACTCATTTTCTTGCCCTCCGCATCCCGCACAAGGGCATGGATGTAGACATCGCGGAAGGGCACATCATTCATAAAATGGAGACCCATCATGATCATGCGGGCCACCCAGAAAAACAGGATGTCGAACCCCGTGATCAACACAGAGGTCGGGTAGAAGGCATCTAGATCATCCGTCTTGTCCGGCCACCCCAGTGTGGAAAAAGGCCAAAGTCCGGAAGAAAACCACGTGTCAAGGACATCCGTCTCTTGCCTGAGGCTGCCGCCGCATTCCTGGCACGTCTTCGGCTCTTCCCGGGAGACATACATCTTGCCGCAGTGGTCGCAATACCATACGGGTATTCGGTGACCCCACCAGATCTGTCGTGAAATACACCAGTCCTTGATGTTCTCCATCCATTCGAAGTAGACCTTCTCCCACATCTCAGGGACGATTCTGACGCGGTGTTCTCGAACTGCTTCGATGGCCGGTTCCGCAAGCCTTTTCATACTTACGAACCACTGGAGTGAAAGGGATGGCTCGACAACGGTCTTGCACCGGTAACAGCGGCCTACCCCCATCGGATAGTCTTCAATCCTCTCGAAGAGTCCCTTCGCCTGGAGCTCCTCGATGATCTTCGTCCTGCATTCGAACCGGTCCATCCCCTCGTAGTGGAGGGCCCTCTCATTCATCCTGCCATCGTCGTCAATCACCTTCACCACGTCGAGCTTGTGCCTCTTCCCAATCTCGAAGTCGTTCAGGTCGTGGGCGGGCGTTACCTTGAGCACCCCTGTTCCGAAGGATGTGTCCACGTAGGAATCACCGATGACAGGGATTTTCTTATCCACGATGGGAAGTATCACGTGTTTTCCGACGAACCGCCCGTACCGTTCGTCTCCGGGGTTGACGGCCACGGCCGTGTCTCCCAGTAAGGTTTCAGGTCTGGTGGTGGCAACGATCAGATAGCCCTGCTCATCCGCCAGCGGGTATCTTATGTGGTACAGATGCCCCTTTGTATCCTCGTGCTCCACCTCGAGATCCGAAAGGGCCGTCTTGCATCGGGGGCACCAATTGATGATGTAATCGCCGCGGTAGATGAGCCCCTCTTCATAGAGCTTGACAAAGACCTCTCTGACCGCCCTGCTCAGCCCCTTGTCCATGGTGAAACGCTCTCGGGACCAATCACAGGAACAGCCCAGCCTCTTGAGCTGTTCGATGATAAGCCCCCCCGATCTCTCTTTCCATTCCCATACCCGTTCGGTAAAACCATCTCTTCCCAGCATCTCCGGCGTGAGGGCCTCTTTTTGAAGCTCCCTTTCCACCACGTTCTGGGTGGCGATGCCTGCGTGGTCGGTCCCTGGGAGCCACAGGGCGTTGAAACCGGCCATCCTCTTGAACCGGGTTGAAATATCCTGCAATGTGTTATTCAGCGCGTGCCCCATATGAAGGACGCCGGTAACGTTCGGAGGCGGGATTACTATGCAGAAAGGGGGGTTACCAGACTGGCTATCCGCCCTGAAAAGGTTCTTTTCGTTCCAAAAACTATACCACTTTCGCTCCACCGTATGTGGATCATACACCTTGTCCATGATTCCAAAACCTCGATTAGATCTGTTTGCCCGGATAATCCGTTGATTCTTTGAGAAGCTTGTCGATCTCTTCCCTGATAACCTTCTCCGCTATGTCAAAAAGCACGTGGCGAGTATAATCCTCGATGTATCTGCTCACCGCCGGCGCCATGGCCTCAACAAGTCTTGTGGCCGCGTCCTGCATGACCGATTCGAGGGCTGCTTTTACCTCAACGTCTAGCGCGGTTGATTCCATAAGTGCCCCCTTCTCGGGGATTGTTTCTTGAATCTCAAAGGCTGGTCTCTGTTCCATGGTAGATTCCTCCGCGCGACTCCGCTTCGCTATAGGGATTGATTCTGATGATGATTGGACCAAATCCGGGGCTGCCGATTCTGACGGTTCCTCTGGCGCCGACGATATTTCGATAACCGGTGTGGGCGCAGGCACGTCCGGCTCTTCGGCAGGGCCCGGTTCCGCCTGAACAGATTCTTCGACTGTCGTTAAAACCGGTTCGGGCTCTTCCGTCGACACGACCGGCTCCTCGACTACTTCCGTTAGTTCTATAACGTCATCCTCTTTATCTTCCCTGTGTATCCTCTCATGCACCTTGAAAAAGTTGATGGGTTTCTCGATGATGCCTTCTGCCTGGAACCCAAGGAGCTCAGTGCGGTCATGCTCGTCTTTCAGGAAGAAGAATCGGGCTCCATCCAGATATTTTTCCTTCTGGAGTTTCTTGTAGACCTCTATGCCATTGAATTTGGATAGATTGACGTTGACGATATAGATCTCAGGCCGATGCTCCTCCGCGAGTTTCTCGGCTTCCTTCCCGTTTGACGCATAGATAATCTCGTACTGATCGTCCGAAAAGATGACCCGGAATGCATCTTTCAGGCTGGAGTCCTTGTCGGCAACAAGTATCTTTCTTTTCATCCGCACCCCCTCTATACAGGTATCTTCATACAGGCATCTTCCATGGCATAGGAAGAAAAAGCTTCTCGAATAGCGTAAAGGCATACCTATCGGTCATCCCCGCTATGTAGTCACAGACACAGGCTGAAGGCTCATCGTAGAAAACAGTCCTTCCTGTTTCCTCAAGAAACGCCTCAGGATTACCCTGAAAGTAGGTGTAGAGATCCTCCACGATTCTGGTGCACTTCTTGAAATCCTCGTGAACCATCTCGCTCTCGTATACCCTTTCGTAAAGGAAGTCTCTCAGTTCAAGAATTTCGCTCTCCAGCCCCTCACCTATGGACACAGCATTGTTTTTCAGGGTCTCGCTTATGATGCCTCGAACCATGGTGTCGATACGACTGGAGTGTGTCCGCCCGAGATGGTCTTTACTGCTTTTTGGCAGGTCTTCCTCGGCGATAACGTGCCCCCTGATGGCGTCGTCGATATCGTGGTTGATGTAAGCAATCACGTCCGCTATACGCACGATCTCCGCTTCCCTCGTGGAAGGCCTATCCATATCATCTTTGGCGATTATGTCTCCCTTCCCTTTTGTATGCTTCAGAATGCCTTCCCTCACTTCGTGGGTAAGGTTCAGCCCCTGCCCATCCTTCTCGAGGACATCGACCACACGCAAACTCTGTTCATTGTGCCTGAAACCACCAGGGTGGATACGGTTCAGTACGTCCTCGCCCGCGTGGCCAAAAGGGGTATGGCCGAGATCGTGGCCAAGGGCGATAGCTTCAATCAAGTCCTCGTTCAAGAGGCAAGCTTTACCGATGGTCCTCGCAATCTGGGCCACCTCAAGGGTATGGGT
>DCUF01000021.1 GCA_002328485.1 Deltaproteobacteria bacterium UBA2221 | reverse complement strand
CACTCATCCCCCTTCTTCAGTCTGCACAGGAGACATACGGATATATCCCGGAATCGGCGATCGACTACATCAGTGAGATCGTGGGGATACCGTCGGCCGAGATCTATGGTGTGATCACATTCTACTCACAATTCCGGTTGAAACCGATGGGGAAGAACATCATCAAGGTCTGCGACGGGACGGCCTGTCACGTGAACGCCTCGACCGCCATAATCAAGACCCTGGAGAGCGAGCTCCGGATAGGCAATGACGAGACCACGGAGGATGGTCTCTTCACACTGCAAAAGGTGGCTTGCCTGGGATGCTGCTCGCTTTCCCCGGTGATCATGATCAACGGTGAGACCCATGGACGACTGACACCGAAGAAGGTGCAGCAACTCCTGAATGAATACGGGGAGCGTGCCGGGAGGGGAGAGGTATGAAGACAATCAAGGTCGGCCTTGGAACCTGCGGCGTATCCGCCGGTGGAGAAAAAACCTATGAGGCCATAAAGGACGAGATAGAGAAACAGAACATCCAGGTTATGTTGAGAGAGACCGGCTGCAACGGCATGTGCTACCGGGAACCGCTGATGGAAGTGATCGATGAGCAGAACCACGCGTTTGTTTACGGCGAGGTGACCCCGGAAAAGGCGAAACGGATCATGACCGAGCACATACTCGCCGGCAAGCCTGTTTCCGAATGGATTGTACAGAGCGGTGTGCCGTCGGAGGATGACTCCTTTTTCAAGAAACAGAATCGGATCGTGCTGAGAAACTGCGGTATCATCGACCCCAATTCCATTGATGAATATATAGCGGCAGGCGGATACCAGGCCATCCAGAAGGTGCTCAGGGAGTACACCCCTGAAGACGTGATAGATGTGATCACCAGGTCGGGCTTGAGGGGCAGGGGCGGCGGCGGATTCCTGAGCGGCGTCAAATGGAAGTTCTGCCGGCAGGCCGAAGGCAGGAAAAAGTATATCATCTGTAATGCCGACGAAGGAGACCCCGGTGCGTTCATGGACCGGAGCACGCTGGAGAGCGATCCCCATTCCGTGCTCGAAGGGATGATGATCTGTGCCTATGCCATAGGCGCCGAGGACGGCTACATCTATTGCCGGGCAGAATATCCGAAAGCGGTTCAGAGGCTGAAGGATTCTATCAGGCGGGCCCTGGGCAAGGGATTTCTCGGAAAGAACATATTCGGGTCCAACGTTAATTTTTCCATTAAGATCAAAGAAGGGGCAGGGGCATTTGTCTGTGGTGAAGAGACCGCCCTCATCGCCTCCATAGAAGGTAAACGGGGAATGCCGCGGTTCAGACCGCCATTTCCGGCAAACAAAGGGCTCTGGGGAAAACCGACGAACATCAATAACGTAGAAACATTCGCCAACGTCGCCTGGATCATCATGAACGGCCCCGAGGCCTTTGCGGCCATGGGCACGGAGAACAGCAAGGGCACGAAGGTATTTGCTTTATCGGGTAAGGTGGCCCGGGGCGGGCTTGCAGAAGTGCCTATGGGCATAACCATCAATGAAATCGTCTATGACATCGGCGGCGGTATAAAGGATGGCAAGAAATTCAAGGCCGTACAGATGGGCGGCCCCTCGGGCGGCTCTATCCCTGCTTCCATGGGTGATCTCCAGATCGACTACCAGCAGATCAATAAAACAGGCGCTATCATGGGGTCCGGTGGCCTCGTGGTGATGGACGAGACGACCTGCATGGTCGACATGGCCAAATTTTTCCTCCGGTTCACCCAGGATGAGTCCTGCGGGAAATGTACCTTCTGCCGTATCGGGACCAAACGGATGCTGGAGATCCTGGAGAGGATAACCGACGGCAACGGCAGGGAAGGCGATGTGGAGTTGCTAAGAGACCTCGCATCCCAGATCAGAAATAATACTATCTGCGGCCTGGGCCAGACTGCACCGAATCCCGTGCTTACAACACTCAAATACTTCCCGGAGGAGTATGAGGCCCATATTCGTGACAAAAAGTGTCCTGCCCACAGCTGTTCCGCGCTTGTCACCTATGCCATAAAGGCTGACGCCTGCAAAGGATGCATGGCCTGCGCCAAGGCATGTCCGGCTGAAGCCATAAAAGGAGAGAAGAAGAAACCTCATGAGATCGACCCCGAAAAATGTGTGAAGTGCGGTAAATGTTTTGAAACCTGTAAATTTGGTGCAGTGATAAAAGACTAACAATGGAGAGCGCAAATGACTCAAGAGATAAAAGTAACGATAAACGGAAAACAGTATGCAGCCAGCCAGGGCCAGACTATCCTGGAGATTGTCCGGGCATATGATATCGATGATATCCCGACCCTCTGCTGGGATCCCAAGCTACCCCCCTATGGGTCATGTTACCTTTGTGTCGTTGAGATAGAAGGACTTGAAAAACTGGTTCCTTCCTGCTCCAGTCCGGCAGCGGACGGGATGGTCATCTATACCGATAACGAGAGGATCAGGCAGTCAAGAAAGACCGCCCTCGAACTTCTTCTCTCCAACCACTATGCCGACTGCCTGGGGCCATGCACACAGACATGTCCTGCCGGCGTCGACGTACAGGGCTACATCGCCCTCATTGCCATGGGGAGGCACAGGGAAGCAGTAAAACTGATCAAGGAGAAGAACCCGCTGCCTATCGTCTGCGGCAGAGTATGTGTGAGGGAATGTGAGGCCGCATGCCGCCGTAACCGGGTCGACAACCCCGTGGGCATTGACTACCTGAAACGGTATGCCTCGGACATCGACATAGAAGACCCATGGGTGCCTGAGCTTCCTCCGGGGAACGGGAAGAGGGTGGCTGTGGTCGGAGGCGGACCTGCCGGTCTTACCTGCGCATATTTCCTTACCACCAGGGGTTACGCGGTGACCATCTTTGAAGGGTCTCCCCACCTCGGGGGCATGCTGCGGTACGGTATCCCCGAATACCGGCTGCCAAAGGATATGCTTGACAGGGAGATCGGTTGGATCACCGATCTTGGCGTGGAGGTCAGGAAGAATGTACTGCTCGGCAAGGATTTTACCCTGCAAGGTCTTAAAGATGAATACGACGCTGTTTTCCTTGCCATGGGCGCCCAGAAGGCCAAGGATATGGGAATTGCCGGTGAGGATACAACAGAGGGTATCGTAGGTGGTGTCGGGTTTCTCCGGCAGCTTCAGATGCCGGACGTGCCGCAGCTTAACGGGAAAGACGTGGTCGTTGTGGGCGGTGGGAATACCGCCATCGACGCGGCCCGGTCGGCTCTCAGGCTGGGCGCGAAAAAGGTCACTATCCTCTACAGGAGGACCAAGAAGGAGATGCCCGCCCATGAGATGGAGATCGACGCGGCCATCGAGGAAGGCGTGGAGATTATCTATCTCTCAGCACCAACGGCTATTGTCAGCACCAACGGCCGTCTCGACGCCCTGACCTGCATTATGATGGAACTCGGCAAGCCGGACGCCAGCGGCCGGCGCAGCCCTGTACCCGTGGCAGGATCCGAATACGATCTGAAATGTGACCTCGTTGTCTCGGCAATCGGTCAGGATATCGATCTTGGTACGATCTGCTCCGACGGCCAACTCAAGGCAACGCGGCGGAACACCGTCGTCACCGATGACAAGACCCTCGCAACCTCTATCCCGGGTGTGTTCGCCGGCGGAGACGTGGTCACCGGCCCTGCTGTGGCAATCGATGCGATAGCGCACGGCCGGCGTGCGGCGGAGGCGATAGATAGTTTCATCAGCAAGGGCACGGCAGAGATCGTATCGATGGGTTTCGTGAGCCGCAAGGAAAGCTTCGGAGAGATACCCGACAGCGAGTTTCTCCCCATGTTGAAGATCGGAAAGGAACGGATGAGAGAGCTTCCGCCTGCGGAGAGGACAAAGACCTTCGCCGAGGTGGAGCTGGGATTCACCGCGGAACAGGCAATGACCGAGGCCTCGCGGTGTCTCGAGTGCGGCTGCTCGGCCCTGTTTGACTGCTCCTTAAGAAAATATGCAACCGATTTCGGCGTCGATATCACCCGGTTTCTCGGGGACGTGAGGAAATACAAGGTCGATCAGGACCACCCCTTCATAAACCTCGATCCGAACAAATGCATCGCCTGTGGCCGCTGCGTGAGGACCTGCTCGGAGATCCTGAAGATCTCGGCCCTCGGTTTCGTCTACCGGGGATTCAAATCGGTGGTCAAGCCTTCGATGGAGAAGAAACTGCTTCAGACCAACTGCATATCATGCGGCAACTGTATCGCTGCATGCCCCACGGGCGCCATCACCGAGAAGCTGCCCTTCAGGAAGCCGGGGCCCTGGGTATCGAACAAGGTGGAGTCCGTTTGCAGCTACTGCTCCATGGGATGCAACCTGAGCTACAAGGTCTTTCACGACCACTGCTTCACCGTGGCCAACGTGAACGGTACCTCTCACAATAAAGGCTACCTCTGCTCCAAGGGTCGTTTCGGATACCGGTACATGCTCGACAAGGGAAGGCTCCTGAAACCGATGCTCAAAAAGAAAGGCGGCCACGTGGAGGCAAGCTGGGATGATGCCATTAACACCGCCGTCAATAAGATACGGTCTGTCATAGCGACCTACGGGCCTGACTCCATCGCCCTCTTCGCGTCTCCAAGGATGACGAATGAAGAACTCTACGTACTGCAGAAATTTGCCCGCGCGGGTCTCGGAACCAATAATATCGGGAGTTTCAGTAACCTCATGAACAACGTTGAACAGGACGGTCTCGATGACATGTTCGGTCTCACCGTCTCCACAACGACCATGGATGAGTTGAACAAGGCTGACGTGATCCTCGTGATGAACGCGGATCTCTCTGAGGAGAACCTGATCGCAGAGCTGAAGATCAAGGCAGCCCAGAAAAATGGGACCCGGATCGTCACCGTCAATTCGTCTGAGGTCCCCCTGAATAAGATCTCTGACCTCTGGATAGACCCGAAACGGGGCACAAACACGGCGCTCATACAAGGCATCTGTAAGTCCGTAATCGACAGGGGGCTTGACGATCAGGCCTTTGTACGCGACAGGACGGAAGGATACGATGCCTTCAAGAAATCACTCTCAGCGTTGAGCATTGAGGCTGTGGCAGGAATGACGGGAGTGGACGCGGCCAAGCTGGCGGAGTTGTACGACCTTATAAGCAAACCTGATACGAATGTAGTTGTCCTTTACAGTATTGACTCTCTCTGGGAGAAGTCCCGGAACGACCTCCAGGCGCTCGGCAACCTGATGATGATAACGGGGAGAATAGGCAAGCCGGGCAACGGCCTCATAATCCTCCGGGATTTCGCAAACTCTCAGGGGTTGGTAGATATGGGTGTTGATTCGAAGTACCTTCCCGGGTTCATTCGCGTGGGGGAGACGGAGCGGATCGACAACCTTGGCACGAGATGGGGTGTTGACCTGAAGGCGCTCTTTAAGCCTGTTGACCTCGTAAGCGCCCTGGAGAACGACCGGATCAAGGCGCTTTTGGTCTTTGGAGAAAACCCTCTCCGCGAGGTATCAAATCTGAAGTTCACCGGTGGAGCGGAGTTCATGCTCGTGGTGGACCATTTTATGACGGAGACGGCACTGGAGGCAGATGTGGTTCTGCCTGCGGCGATGCCCGTAGAAACAAGCGGGTCATACACTACCTGTGACAGGAGAGTCCAGAGGTTTACAAAAGTCTTCGAGCCGATAACGGGCATGGAGAACTGGCAGATCATCGGTGAGCTTGCCCGGAGATTGGCCGCGGACATGCACTTCTCGTCGGTGGATCAGATCTTCAGCGAGATAGGGGAAACTGTGACCTTTTACGGCAATCTGGCTACCGACGGTTTCTGGGGAAAGGGTTTCCTCGCAAAGGAATTTGCGACAGCAACAGGAAAGGGGCGGTTCTGCAACATTACTGTTGATCTGGACCCCACGAACGCGGAAAAGATCCCCTACCTGTTCAGCGAACATTACTTTAACACGAAGTTAAAGGCGAAACTGAGACCGTGAGCGCAGCATCGTACGAATGTATGAAAGATTTAACAGGGGCGGGTCCGGAACCTGCCCCTTTATTTACCTTAGCTCACACGGTGAGCGAGAGGGGAAGGCCGGGTACCCACGGAGTGGGTGGGGCTTTTGCCGATGGAGGGGGCGACGCAAGCCCCTTTATTTACCTTAGCTCACACGGTGAGCGAGAGGGGAAGGCTCCGACGGCTTTTGCCGATGGAGGGGGCGACGCAAGCCCCTTTTATAGTGGTATTGTGGCTTCGGCAGGCGGTTTTATGGTATACTGTGGCTGTTTAAGTATACTATTTAGCTCTAAGGAGAAGGGAGACCATGAAGTTACGCCCTGACGCGGCAAAGATTACAGACGATCTTAACAGACGTAATCGGGAACTGGCATGCCTGTATAGTATAGGTGCGGAGATCAGGCTCGATGGTAATCCCGGGGAAAGGTTCAGGACTGTCACCGCCCATCTTATCAACGGCCTCCAGTTGCCAAAGACCGCTTCCGCTTCAATCTGGCTCGACGGAACGGAATATACCGTGCGACCGTTGCCGAAAGAGCACGTCGCTGAAACCTTTGCTTTCGATATCGTGGTAGCCGGCGCGAAGCGGGGCGCTGTAGAGATATATTTCCAGGAAAAGACCCCTTTCTCCGAGGAGGAAACAAGGCTCATCAAGGAGATCAGCCTCAAAATCTCGAATATCGTGGAGCGGCGCGAACTGGCAGGGAAGCTGAAGCGGTACGCCGGGGGGCTTAAGGAGCTGGCAGACGAGAAGACGCAGGAACTGGAGAAGTCAAAGAAAAGATACGAAGACTTCTTCAAGGACGCTCCTACGCCGATGCTCATTTCACGTCTCAACGGCGATATCATGAAGGGGAACCGGGAATTTTACCGCCTCCTCCACTACCCTGAGGACGGTTCGGTCCACCTCAATTTTGTTCGTGACGGGCTCTATGAGAATCCGGCGATCAGATCGGTTATCTTCGAAAAGCTGGGACAGGACGGGTTCGCGGAGGGTATTGAACTTACGCTGCTGGACCGTGACGGCACACCTATCCCTGTAATAGCCTCGTACATCATCATCGATGTCGACGGCGAACAATGCGTCGAATCGGTGTACAAGGACATACGGGTACGCAAGGAACTGGAGCGGAAGCTCATAGAGCAGAACGAGAACCTGGAGAAGAACGTCCGCCAGAGAACGGTCGACCTGGAGAACCAGAAGGACCTCCTCATCAAGAAGAACAAGGAACTTGTCAGCCTCACCGAAAAGCTGAGGGAAAGCAAGATGAGGCTCCAGACCCTCTTTAAGGCGATCACCGACACCGTTGTGGTTATAGACCCCGATTTCAATATCCTCATGTCGAACCAGAAGGGCATCGGCAACAAGGGGAAGTGTTACAAGAGGATCTTCAATCAGGAGGCCGCCTGCGAGGACTGCCTGATCGGCAGGGTCTTCACAGAGAAGCTGCCCGTATCTCTTGAACGAATGATAGACGGCGAGTATTACCTTCTCCAGGCGTACCCGATCTTTGATTCCCATTGCCAGGTCATAGGGGCGGTGGAATTCTCACGGGTGATCACGAAGGAAAAGAACATGGAACGGCAACTGCTCCAGGCCGACAAGCTGGCATCTCTCGGACAGCTCGTCTCAGGCATCGCCCACGAGATCAACAACCCCAACACATTTATCCGGGGCAACCTGACCATTATCCAGGAGGCGTTGAACGATATGATGCCCATCCTCGATCGCGCCTATGAAGCCCGGCCCGACCTCAAGATTGCCCGGCTCAACTACGAGATGTTCAGGCAGTCGATCCCCGTTCTCGTGGACGACATGGCGCAGGGTGCGAACAGGATCAAAGGGATCGTGGATGGGT
This sequence comes from Deltaproteobacteria bacterium UBA2221, assembly GCA_002328485.1. Taxonomy (GTDB): domain Bacteria; phylum Desulfobacterota; class Syntrophorhabdia; order Syntrophorhabdales; family WCHB1-27; genus WCHB1-27. Next base: position 1,886 of record DCUF01000021.1, on the reverse strand, counting down.
TGCGGAAGTTTGCCAAAAAGGACGAGGGGCTCCTCAACGAGACGGTGAACGTGAACGCCATCACGGAGGCATGCCTGCGGCTCGTGGATAACCAGGTTCGCAGGACGGCCGATGTAAAGGCCGAGTTTGACCCGGACCTGCCCGAGATTACAGGCAACGCCCAGAAGCTGCAGCAGGTTATCGTGAATGTACTCATAAATGCGTCCCAGGCTATCGATAAGCCGCGGGGAACCATAACGGTTTCCTCATACCGGCCGAACGCCAGGGAGATCGTACTGAAGATAAGCGACAACGGAAAGGGCATGGATGAGAAGACGGTGAAACAGATCTTCGATCCTTTTTTTACGACGAAAAGGCATCATGGCGGAACGGGTCTCGGGCTTTCCATAGCCTATGGGATAATCAAGGAACATGAAGGCAGGATCAAAGTGGAAAGCAAGATAGGTGTCGGGACAACGTTCTACATCTATCTCCCCAGAAGTCCTGAGGAGGCTTGATGGACAGGATCCTCGTGATAGATGACGACCAGGCGGTGCTCAATTACCTGAACATCTTTCTCCTCCAGGCCGGTACCTTTGACGTGACCACGCTGGCCAACAGTACAAGGGCCTACGATGTGCTCAAGGACGGCGCCTATGATCTTTTGATCCTCGATATGGACATGCCCGATGTGACGGGGATCGACATCCTCAAGAGGATCCATGAGGAAAGCATCGATGTAGAGACCATCGTTCTGACCGGTGTGGAAGATATCAGCCTTGCCGTGGCTGCCATGAAACTGGGCGCCCTCGAGTACCTGACAAAACCCGTTGATAACGACCGCCTTCTGAACCTCATGCACACGGCCCTGGAGCAGAGGAGAACATCCAGAAACGTTGAATCCGAATTGACGGCAGCCGCGAACCTCAGGTTCAAGGAGGCTTTCAAGGAGATCGTCACGCAGGACGGGAAGATGAGAGAGGTCTTCTCGACAGTGGAGAAGATGGCGCTCACCGACAACAGTGTTCTCATCTGGGGTGAGAGCGGCACAGGAAAAGAACTCATCGCCCGGGCGATTCACCGGATCAGCAAGCGGAATGGACAGCACTTCGTCGCCGTCAATGCCGGTACATTTGCAAACGAACTCTTCGCATCAGAGTTTTTCGGACACAGCCAGGGTGCCTTTACAGGCGCGACATCCAACAAGAGAGGATTTCTTGAAGAGGCCGACAGGGGCACGCTTTTTCTCGATGAGATAGGCGAACTGGCTCTTCCCATCCAGGTGAAGCTGCTGCGCGTCCTCCAGGAGGGGGAATTCTTCCGTCTCGGGTCGACAAAAAACCTGAAGGTCGATGTGCGGATCATCGCCGCTACGAATAAGAACCTACACGAGGAGATGAAGAAAGGCAACTTTAGAAAAGATCTTTTTTACCGTCTTAACATCAACTCCGCCTATCTTCCCCCGCTCAGGGAGAGAAAAGGGGATATTCCGCTGCTTTCGTACCACTTCCTGCGCAGGTTCTGCCAGACGAACAACAAGAAGATCGAGAAGATTTCCGAAGGGGTGATGAAATCCCTTACCCGGTACGATTATCCCGGTAATGTCCGTGAGCTGATGAATATCATCAACAGCGCTGTCATCGTGGAGTCCACGAATGAATTGAGAAAGAAATCCCTGCCCAGCTATTTTCTCGAAAACGCGGGGTTCGGCGACTACGGACCAACGGACGCCCCCCTGAAGACCCTCGAAGAGGTCGAAAACGATCATATCGGAAGGGTCCTCAACTATACTGGCGGCAACAAGACCAAGGCGGCCCAGATACTTGGGATCTCGAGGGTCAGCCTTATCGCAAAAGCAAAGAGGCAGAAAGCAGAGTAATAAGATTGCCGATTTGCGATTGCCGATT
>DCUF01000028.1 GCA_002328485.1 Deltaproteobacteria bacterium UBA2221 | reverse complement strand
TCACCAACATTTGACAATATCTCACTTAATATTGAGGTTATACCTTGCTGGCCAAAGAGTTATGGTCTTTTTCGTCTCCAATGAGGATATATGATCTTGGAAGTCCTTCAGAGGAGCCAAGCACAGTTCCAAGCGCAGCAAGGTGAGAACAAGGAGTAAGAGAACTTACCTCATCTGGATAACCCCTGCGTGATTTCTCGAACAACCTGTTGGTCTCCATGTTTCTTGAATGCCTCAATTGCAGAACGAACTGTGACAGCCACGAATATTCCAGAAAACATTATCCCTGCTAATGTGATTGCTAATGTGATCATTTTTGAATGTTTTCTATGAGGTCGAATGTCACCGAAACCAACGGTTAGCGCAGTTATGAAAGCCCAATAGATTGCGTCAAAGTAAGACCAGCGTTCAATACGACCTACTATTATTCCAAGGATAGCGATGACCAGAAACAAAAAGACCACCAGTGGTGCTGTCAGATAGATGCCTAAGAAAAACAGTCCAATAAATGTAAAAGTGAATTCCATTACTGCTTACCAGGAGAATGGCGAAACCATTCAATACGCTCGACGACCGATCTGATCTCGTTGATCTCGTTTTGCAGTGTTTTCTGTAACTGCTCTCCAGAGTGGAAGAATGTTGTTTTGGTCTTCATGGGAATAGGCATCATCGGTCCAGATATTGATAGCCTTTCATCTTTGGTCTTTTCTGGGGTCATAGTATTCCGGCTCGCTCATCTTTTCTCCTCAGACCCTCATAGACTCCAAACAATCCAGGGAAACAAATCTTCACAAATATCTCTATCTTGTCGTATACATCCCACCCTCTGTACGCCATGACAATTAAAATAGAAGCCGTCAATAGCCCCAGATACTTCCATAGAACCCGAGAGGAAGAGGTGGAACTGCTTGACCAACTCAAACACACACCGTAAGAGACAAAAATCAGGAATACATCTCCAGAACCTCTTAGAACCGCTGCAACGTACTCCACAGGACCACATCCTCATATCAGTTTACTGCACGAGTTCTCTTTATATCTGATGATCCCCACAGTGTAAGAACGTGGTCTTGGTCTTTCTTCTAACCCCAGAAAGCACCAAGTGGGTCATTGATCACCTCGTCCACCAAAGGTTCAAGGGTCGTTACATCAGGTGTATTTCGATATGAGTGCCATTTTAGGTCTCTTCTCATCCAGTGCAGTCGACGTGGTCTTTCATCATAGACAGTTACATCATGTCCTTGAATCTCGTAGATGGTACGAAGTTCATTACGGAACCGCGGTGGGGGCCTTCGTTCGCACAGTTTTCCAACTGTCCTTTTGATATGCATTAGTTCGATCTCGTTGAATGCCATCTAATGGTCCTATGCCAGAGATGTTGTGTGTGTTCATCGAATACCATTGAAGATGCTATCAGTTCAAGAAGAATTTACAAAAATAAGACCAGATGATTCAACGGAAAGCCCTATTGACAACCAGAAGGACATGTATGATTGTCAGTCAGTAATCAATTCGCAGCCATGGAGTTTTGAATGGAGGACGATCTTCTCGATATCATCGGTCTCGATCTCTTCTTATCGGGAGATACGTGGTGTCTACTCCATAATAGGTGTTGTGTACCTATGCCCTGTTGTAGTGAATGCATGCTTGATGGTTACTGTCCTTACGGGTCCGAGGAAGACCAAGACAAAGAAGCACAATGAGCATTTTTTGTGGAGATCATTGAGAAAAGAGGAACTACTTAACCTCACACCTGTCCAAAATAACTTTGGGAAATAAGATATACTGATCGAGAGAAATCTGCCAAAAGTGGAAGATGGCAAGGGCGGAAAGAGGCGGTATGTACCCCTGAACGAGACACCTGGGGAGGTAGTCGGTAAGCTGTTAAGAAAGAACGGGAACGAATATCTATTCTATGATTCAAAAGGGAAACCCTTCCAGGATGTTAAGAAGTCATTTATTCCCGCTGTGGAGAGGGCAGGGTTGAAAGGTGTTGTATTTAAGGATTTAAGGCGTACGTTAGCAACCATGTGTACTCTACGAGGCGTGAAACCAAAGACCTTACAGAATTGGATGGGTCATGAGTCGATAACGATGACTATGAAGTATTACATGATCTCACCGGAGTATCACGAGCAAGAAGAAATCAGACCGCTCTAGATGGTATGAGCAGCACCTATATGGACACTAAGGAATTTGTGGGGAACGAAGAAGACTGATAACTTTCTGATTTAATTGGTGGGCCGTCAAGGATTTGAACCTTGGACCTCCTGATTAAGAGTCAGCTGCTCTGCCAGACTGAGCTAACGGCCCACGAAGAAGGTAATTTATAGCACAGTCAGCACGTTTATTCAAAGGGTTTTTGAAAAGAACCGGTGTGGGGCCCGTCTTGTCATCCTATTGCTGATGGCGGAGACACGAAGGCGTGGTAAAAGAGCCGGTCTGCGGAATCCGAGACGTTACGCCTATCAACCTTCGGCAGGGACAGGAGGGGGCAGACCGCCCGCTGCAGGGGGGCAGAGAGGGAGGCAGAAATGACAGAGAAGTTGGGTCAGACTGCTTGCTCTGGGACCTGTGAAAAAAAGTGCATGCTGCCCAGAAATGCGTTGACTAACAAGGCAGGGGTGTGTTACAAAAGAAAAATTGGGGCATTATGCCGGCTAACGGCAAGAGAGAAACCTGGATGGCCTTCATGACCTACGGTAGCCTGGGCCTCGAAATGGGGGTTTCGGTCGCCATCGGTATCGCCATGGGCTACTACCTTGACCGCTACTTCGGTACTTCCCCGATCCTGACCCTAATATTTCTCATTTTTGGTCTTATCGCGGGCATGAAGCGGCTGTACACGTTGTGGAAGAAGATGGAAAAGGAAGATGATGAGAGAGGCGACGATACAAGAAATTGAGCGGATCAATTGGCTCGTCCTGATCCTGGGTTCCGTCGCTTCCATTGCCGTTATGCGAGATTTCAAATACTTTTTCAGTTTCGCCGTTGCCAGCGCCATAATGACCCTCAATTTCAGGTTTCTTGGCAGGATCATGCAGAACGCCTTCGGTAGGGCCTCTATAAGCAAGAAAGAACTGGCTGTAAAACTCCCCCTCAAATTCCTTGTCCTTATCGCTCTTGTAGTCCTCGTTGTCATTTTTGGAGATATCGATCCGATATTTTTCGTTATCGGACTTTCCACCGTGTTTATCGCAGTTGTCATCAACCAGATTTCCATTGCCTTTAACCCTGATAGGAGGAAACAGGATGGAGCATGAGGTATTTACTTGGGCTTCTTTGATACCGGGTCTCGCAGACCTCCCGGCCCACGTCTCGAACGGTATTATGGTTTCCATCATACTGCTCATTGTTGTGTTTATAGGTTATACGCAGTTAAAAAAGTCTGAGGATCAGATTATACCCGACGAGCGGGTGACCGTGAGAAGCTTCCTGGAGGTTGTGGTTGACGGTCTGTCTGGATTGGTGGAAAGCACCATGGGGCCGCGAGGCGGGGAGTTTCTACTGATCATCGGCACCTTAGCCCTCTTTATCCTTTTCAACAATCTCTCCGGTCTTGTTCCCGGTTTTCTGCCGGCAACCGATAATGTGAACACAACATTTGCCTGTTCACTCACGGTTTTTGTCATGACCCATTATTATGGGGTGAGGGAACACGGGATAAAGTACCTGAAGCATTTTGTTGGCCCTTTTTGGTGGCTTGCTCCTATTATGATTCCCATCGAAATTATTGGTCATCTGTCGCGGCCGCTCTCCCTGGGCTTGAGGCTTTTTGGGAATATAACCGGCGACCATCTGGTGACGGCGATTTTCTTCAGCCTTGTCCCGATCCTCGTACCTCTGCCCGTAATGCTGCTGGGCGTATTCGTTGCCTTTGTACAGACGTTCGTTTTTATGTTGCTTTCCATGGCGTACTTTTCAGGGGCGATTGCCCACGAGGAACACTAAACTTTGTTGGAGGAGGTAGGTAGTATGAAGAAAGCAGTAGTGTTGGCCCTTTTTCTCGGCGTTTTGATGATGGTATCCGCGGGAGTCGCGATGGCGGCCGAGGGACAGGCACCCGCAGCCGGGCTGGATCCACAGGTAAAAGCCATGATAGCCCTCGCTGCAGGTCTGGGTCTTGGCATCGCAGCTTTTGGTGGAGCCCTTGGTCAGGGCAAAGCCATTTCCGCTGCACTGGACGGCATAGGGCGGAACCCCGGAGCATCAGGGAAGATCACGACCCCTATGATCATCGGTTTGGCCATGATCGAGTCACTGGTCATCTACTCTCTCGTCGTTTCATTGCTCCTGGTTTTCAAACTCTAGTCAGCTTTTCGGGGCAGACATCCGTCTGCCCCGCGCAGCAGAATAGCCCCCCTCCCAATCCCCATCCGCCGTCACCTCATTGAAGGGCTACTTTCTATTTCTTGAATAGAGAAAAGATAATGGTCAGTATGATGCTGATGATGATGCTGGTGGTGATGGGAAAATAGATGGAGAATCTGTCTCTCTTGATGTAGATATCACCAGGCAGGCGGCCCAAATAAGGGATCTTGTCGGCAAACAAGAAGAGAACGCCTATGGCGGCGAGTATAAGACCCGCCACGATCAGCATTTTACCCATTGCAGGCATATTCTGCCTCGTCAGGAGTGAGCGGCGCCAGGTGCAAGGTCTGATCGTTCAATCTTCTCCTCCTCACCGGTCAGGGCTTACGACTCATGGTTTTCTTATAAAACCTGTCCCGCTCGCTGAAGATACAGCCACAATAGTTTTGGCGGTACATGTCGAGTTTTCGTGCTTGCTCTTGGCCTTCCTTCCAACCTTCCCGGAAGTCACGATAGAGAAACGGGATGCCGTGATTCTGGGCGAGTCGCTCTCCAATTGCAGAAATCTCGTCATGGCGCTGATATTTGCTGTAGAGGAGGGTCGTGGTGACTGCCTCAAAGCCCTCGTCCTTGGCCTTCATAAAGGCACATTCAAGGCGTGTGCTGTAGCAGAAGAGACAGCGGTTTACGCCTCTCTCAAGGGCGCCGAGGAGGAAAGCCTCTAAATCGTACGATTCGTCTATGACGAGAGGAAGCGATGACAGGCGTGCAAAGTCGACCAGAGTGTCCCGTCTCCTTTTGAATTCCTTATAGGGGTGGATGTTCGGGTTGTAAAAGAATCCGGTTGGGTCGTATCCTTCCCCCCTCAACATCTTGAGCGGGTAGATACTACAAGGGCCGCAACAGATGTGCATGAGAACTTTCATGGTAGCGATAACTGAGCTCCGAATGCGAATATCGGGCTCTTATGAGGTCGGACCCTGGGACACCCTCGTAATCTCTTCCACCCTTATCTTGGAGAAATCGCCGAAGCTCAAGAACATCTCCTTGATCTTGGCGAGCAGGCGCAGACGATTGGTCTTGATTCTTTCATCGTCCACCATCACAAAGACCTTGTCAAAGTAGTTGTCTATCGTCTCTTTGAAGTCCACGAGAATGGCAAGGGCTTCAGGATAGGAACGTGAGTCCAGAGCCGCCTGAAATGCGTCCTTCTTCTCTTCATAGAGGGCGAAGAGGTCTTTTTCCTCCTTCTGTTCGAGAAGCGACGGATCAACCGGTTCTTCCCCCGAAAGCTGCTTGGTGATGTTATATACCCGTTTGAAGCCGACCATAAGCCGCTGAAAATCGACGAGCGATTTCTGAGTTTCAAGGGCCGTCAGCCTCAGGTAGCCATCGTATATGTCCCTCCCTACCACAGGGAGAATGCTGAATACGAATTCCTGATTATGTCCTTCCTCAACCATGTAGAACCTGAAGCGGGTCATCACAAAATCCTCAATGGATTGGAGTACCCCGTCGAGAGGGGACTTTCCCTGAACGGCTCCCATCCCGTCGTATGCCGACCCTATGACGTGAGGCAGGTCAAGGTGCAACCCTTTGCTGATAACGATGCGTATAATCCCCAGGGCCTGTCTCCTCAGGGCGAAGGGGTCAAGATTGCCGGTCGGCGTGATGCCCACGGCAAAGAAGGAGATGAGGTGATCAAGCTTGTCCGCCAAGGCCATCACGGTGCCAAGCTCGGATTCGGGAAGCATCGTATCGGTCCCGACCGGATAGTAGTGCTCTCGTATGGAAAGGGCTACCTCAGAATCTTCACCCTGGTGCAGGGCATAGGTTTGGCCCATGGCACCCTGGAGTTCTGGAAACTCCCCGACCATATGGGTGAGAAGGTCAGCCTTGATGAGTTTCGAGGCCTTATCAACCTTTTCGTCACTCCCGAGGCCCAGCGCCTTTGATAGAAAAAGGGCGACGCCTCTTGTCCTATCAACCTTTTCCTTGGTGGTTCCGAGGCGCTCGTGGAACACCACGGACGACAACTTTTCGTACAGATCCGTCAAGTTAGTCCGTTTATCCTCTTCAAAGAAGAACCGAGCATCGGCAAGACGGGCTCGCAGGACCTTCTCGTTTCCCCTTATGATCTCTTTCGGGTCCGTAGGAACAGTATTCGCAAAAACGATGAAGCTATCGGTAAGCCCTGAGCCGTCCAATTTTTCGACCGGTATGTAGCGTTGGTGGCCCTTCATCACATTCTCCAGCACCTCTCGCGGGAGTTGGAGGTACTCTTCCTCGAACCGACCGCGCAGCGCATAGGGATACTCGGTCAAATAGAGGATCTCCTGCAGCAGATCGTTATCCCCAGCGGCTTTTCCGTCCATCTCTTTTTCAAGGGATTCGATGCCTGCTCCCATCATATCCAGCCGTGTTTCCTCTTTTACGACCACATAGGCACGGTAGAGATGGTCGATGTAGTGATCGGGCGAGGGGATCTCGATGCTTCCACCGGCGGTAAGGAACCTGTGACCCTGGGAAACATTGCCGCTTTCTATCCCGGCGACCGTAAAAGGAATGATGTCGGTGCCGTAGAGACAGACGAGCCAACGGATGGGTCTCGCGAACTCGAAGTTGCCGCTGCCCCAACGCATCTTCTTTTGGAAAGGGATGCGCGGAATGATGTCGGCCACGAGGCTGGGCAGGATGTCCTTGACAGGGCTCCCCGTCTCGACCTTCTCAATACAAACGAGGTCGGCCGCGTCCTTTTTCGCTATCTTCAGGTCGGTTACCTGGACCCCCTGCGACTTGGCAAACCCTATTGCCGACGGCAGGGGATTACCTGCCTGGTCAAAGGCCTTGGAGGCGGGGGGACCCCATTTTACGGTTACGCCCTGGTTCTGTTGCTCCTCCATTCCATCGATCAGGACAGCCAGTCGACGGGGGGTGCCGTAAACGCGAAGGTCAGTATGTTCTATGCGAGCCAATGCCAAAGCGGTGTCGAGAAGCTTTGCCAGGGCATCCTTGGCAGGCCGGATAAATCTGGCCGGCAATTCTTCAACGCCTATTTCAAGGAGGAAAGGTTTCATATCCGGCCCTCCTTTAGTAAGGGGTAGCCGAGTTCTTCACGCTTCCTCACGTATAGCTCGGCACATAGCTTGGCCAGATTCCGGACGCGGGCTACATAATTAGTCCGCTCTGTAACGCTCAAGGCGCCTCTCGCATCGAGCAGGTTGAAGACATGTGAGCATTTCATGCAGAGATCGTAGGCCGGATAGATCAAGGACCTCGACTTGATGATCCGTATACTCTCGGCCTCGTAGCCATCGAAGAACTGTCGGAGCATTGGTGCATCCGCTTCCTCAAAATTGTAAACCGAATACTCCCGTTCCGGCTCGAGATAGATGTCCTTATAAAGGACGTCTTTGTTCCATTTCACATGGAAGACGTTGTCCACGTCCTGAAGATACATGGCGATCCTTTCTGTGCCGTAGGTTATCTCAACGCTGATGGGTGAAAGGTCGATGCCGCCCACCTGTTGAAAATAGGTGAACTGGGTTATCTCCATCCCATCCAGCCATACCTCCCATCCCAGACCCCACGCACCGAGGGTGGGAGATTCCCAGTCATCCTCAACAAAGCGTATGTCGTGAACGGATGGATCGATGCCGAAGCTGGTGAGACTCTCCAGATAGAGATCCTGAATCGTAAGGGGAGATGGCTTCATGATAACTTGAAACTGATAATAGTGCTGAAGCCTGTTGGGATTCTCCCCGTATCTGCCATCAGTCGGCCTGCGGGATGGCTGGGTGTAGGCAACGTTCCAGGGCTCAGGGCCCAGGACACGGAGGAACGTGGCCGGGTGGAAGGTGCCGGCGCCTACCTCCATATCGTACGGCTGTTGAATAACGCAGCCCTTCGCTGCCCAGAACTTCTGTAACTCCAGTATGAGATCTTGAAAATACATGATTATCCAGCCACCTTTTTTAATAATCTGTAAGATTTCAACCTAACATCCAGGTGAAAGGAGACGAAATCCTCCAATATGTCTCTGCCCATCCTCTCGAAGGCCTCAGTCGTTCTCCCTTTATCCGGTGAATAAGAGGCAAGCTGCGGGATGAAACCCTGAGGATACCGCCTGTGGGGAATAAAGCGGGAACAGGCGAGGCAGACGATACCCCCTTTTTCCTTTGAGAAACCAAGCCTTTCGCCTTCAGCCAATTCTATTCCGCAGTGGACACAACGAACAAAGTTGGGAAGGTATCCCAGATGGTCGAGCATCTGCAACTCATAATATAGTATATCGCTGTAATTGAGTTCAACACGTTTGGTCTGCAAGACAACCGTTCTAAGGGTCTCGAAAAGGGCCTCATTCCTTTCCTTTTCTCTGGTCATTCGATCGACAAACTCTGAGAAGAAGCTTGCTATACAGACCTTCTTGAGATCCACCTCGAGGCCGCTGTTCGATTCCTCTATATCCGCGTTCTCAATCCTGACCATACTGGCCGTGGCCTTCTCAAAAAACTCGATTCTGACACAGTTGAAGGGCTCCAAGGTATTCGTGAATCTTTTCTGGCTTTTCTTTCCGCCTTTCGCGATGCCGGTTAGCCTCCCTTCGTTCAAGGAAAAAAATCGAACGATCTTATCCGATTCCCCAAACGTTCTGGTTGACAGGATCATCGCCGTATCTTTGCAAAGGCCCATTACTGTTCGAGGACCTCCTTCTTGCCCGGCCTGAATACGAAAAGGGAATCTTCGATAGAGCCGTTCGTTTTAACCGATGAAAAGGTGATGACATTGGTATTTCCTGTAACCTCAACCAGTTCGATCTTGGTCACGAGGTGAGCCTTGTCCGTCCAGACTCGCGCCGATCGCAGGGTTCCTTCCTTCTTGGGTACAAGGCTCAGGACCTGAGTATCACCTTCTTTTGTGGTTCCTTTGAGGGTGAAAAGCTGGTCTATTCTGGAAATATCCTCAACCAGGTCAAGGAAATTTCCCTCCATTTTCTGCTTGTTGATCTTCTCCTTGATCACGAACTCTTTGTCTTCTTCAGCCTGCCAAATCGCCTTGCCGTCGTACAGAAACAGCCGCTGCTTGGGAGAGGTGTACCTCCAAAGAAATCCCTTGGAACGTTTGTAGAAGAATTCACCCGCAAAGTCACGCTCCTTCTTCATGGTCATGATGTAGAGCTTCTGCTGAAATCGTGCCTCAACGGCCTTGATCTGCGAATAGGTCTGTTTGATCTCATCGAGGGGATCAGCGAAGGCCGGGCGGGTAACGCAGATGGTTGAGAGGACGGTGAAGACGACGAGACCCATAATCGCGAAGGGCAGGTGGTACGACCCAAACAAACCGCGAGCGGTGAGGGGTGAGCGAAACGCCGCGAAGAGCCTTAAAACTGATTTCCGTTCGTGACGAAGTTGATACTCTTGCATATTAATCCTCTGTTTTGGCGAAAGTCCGTATTTCTGAGTCCAAGCTATTTCACCATTTCACTATTTTGCTATTCAACACCCTTTAGTCTTTTCTCCGCAGCACTTCTCTCGGTTTTATCCCTGTCGACGGGCCTACGATACCCTCCCGCTCCATTCTCTCGATGATCCTCGCGGCCCGGTTGTAACCGATTCTGAATCTTCTTTGTACCATACTAATGGAGGCTTCCCCCCGTTCTGATACGAATTCGACAGCTTCACGATACTTCTCGTCGTCTGCCTCATCCTCTCCATCCTCTTCGTGCTTCTCTTCCAGTATCTCGTGCTGATAGCAGGGTGCCCCTTGGCTCCTCAAGAACTCCACGATCCTCTTGATCTCTCCCTCAGAGACGAAGGGGCCGTGGATACGTTGGAGCCGCCCGATCCCGGGGGCCTGGAAAAGCATATCACCATAACCCAGCAGGCTTTCGGCACCGTTTGTATCGAGGATCGTCCTGGAATCGACTTTTGAGGATACCTGAAAGGAGATCCTGGCCGGAAAGTTGGCTTTTATGATGCCGGTCAGGACATCGACCGATGGACGCTGGGTAGCGAGAATGAGATGAATCCCCGAGGCCCGAGCCATCTGGGCGAGGCGGGCTATATGGTCTTCCACCTCTCGGCCCGATACCATCATAAGGTCCGCGAGTTCGTCGATAACCACCACGATATAAGGAAAAGGTTCCGTTTCACCCTTGACAACCTTTTGATTGTACCGTTCGATATTACGGACACCCATCTCCGCCATAATGGAGTAGCGTCGCTCCATCTCATCGGTCAGCCATCTGAGGGCAGCCTTTGCATTTTTGACGTTCGTCACGACGGGAAGGAGAAGGTGAGGTATCCCCTCGTAAAATGAAAGCTCCAGCATCTTCAGATCGATCATAAGGAAGCGAACTTCCATGGGGGTGGCCTTGAAAAGGATGCTACAGATCATGGTATTGAGCGAGACCGACTTGCCCGACCCTGTTGATCCAGCCACAAGGAGGTGCGGCATTTTGGTCAATTCTGCGGCAAAGGGCTCACCTGCTATCGATTTTCCAATGGCGAGGGCCAGGCAGCTCTTGCTTTCAGTGAAATCGTCCGATTCGATAATCTCCCTCAGATAGATGGTCTGCCTCACCTTGTTGGGGACCTCGATACCGACCACCGATTTCCCAGGGATCGGCGCAATTATTCGGATCGATACAGCACTCAAGGCCATGGCCAGATCGTCTGAGAGGTTTGAAATCCTGCTCACCTTGATGCCCGCTGCCGGCTCGAATTCGTACATGGTGATCACCGGGCCGGGCCGTACCTCAGTAACCTTGCCTTCAATCCCATAATCCTTGAGCTTCTTTTCCAGTATACGGGCGTTGGCCTGCACGCTCTCCCGGTCCACCTTGACTTCTTTGTGATCCATCGCGTCAAGAAGGGAAGCGGGCGGAAGCTTGTAAGGCCCGACGTCCTTCAGAAATTCGAACGACTCTTGAACTGCGACCTTCTTCTCCTCTTTCTTCTCCGGCTTAGGCGCCTGAACGATCTTGATGTCCTTATCCGGTTGTGTGTGCTCCTTCTTCTGCAGTTTTCCGTGGATCGCAGAGACGAGAGGGACCTGTACGATCAGGAACAACGAAATGGCTAATAAAAACAGCTCTACAAGAATGCTGCCGAAACGGTTAAAAACATTGAAAAGGGCCTTTTCGAGAAGGAGACCAAGCATACCAGAGAAGGGGAGGGCAACACGGGAAATCGAAATCGTGCCCACGAGGGTTTGCAGAAGGACGGACAGGGAGAGAAAACAGAGAACGATACCGCCCGAAAGGAAGAGGGCGTTCGTGATCTCCCGCTTCTTGATGTAAAGCACGGAGAAAAATAGTGCACAAAGAACGATGCCGTAGCTCATCAGGCCGAAGATCTGCATGAGGAGATCCGCCGTATACGAGCCTGCTTTGCCACAAAGGTTGCCCGCCGGACCGGAGGCAAGCGTGTTAAACGATGGATCGAAGGGACGATAGGAGATGAGACTTACGAACAGGAAGGCAAAGAGGCCGAGCAGGCCTATTCCGATCATCTCTTTCTTGAGATCGTTAGACATGGAGACCCCGTAAGTCACGAAACGTGAGTCTGGAGCAATAAATCTCCGATGACTGTGAGGTACGGGCCTGAAGCAGCAGATCCCTTGAGGATACACGGGCCATTGATCCTAAAAACCTGCCTAAATATCTTGCGGCTCGCGGCTCACAGCTCACAGCTCACCACTCACGTCTATTGCCATCAACCGCTCTATCTCAGTCTTCACCTTCTCGGCGAGCGCATCTTTATAGGAGGTTCCTTTGCCGTCCACCGCGATCGGCTCTCCGGCCACAATCGTAACGCTCCCTTTTCTCGCGGGAACGTGACAGCCCTCAGGCTGAATCACGGCGGTTCCCCTTATTGCCACGGGCACAATGGGGACCCCTGCCTTCATGGCGAGGGAAAAGGCGCCCTTCTTAAAAGGAAGAAGCCTACCGTCGAGACTCCGAGTCCCCTCGGGGAAAATAACAAGACTCGATCCATCCCTAATCCTTTTAGCGGCCACATCCATGTCCTTTAAGGCCTGTCTGGGGTTTTGCCTGTCGAGACTGATGTAGCCTGCCCGTTTCAGAGCCCATCCGAAAAGGGGAATCTTGAAAAGTTCCTGCTTGGCTACGAACCTGAAAGAGATGGGCAACCCCTTAAGGAGCGACATGATATCCAAGGCACTTTGATGATTGGACATGAGGATGTAGGGCGGTTGACCGATATGCTGCTTTCCGTGAAAGGTTACCGCGACCCCTGCTATTTTGAGATAGATGGTGGCCCAGAACCGTGCAAGTCGATGAACCGCCTCACCCTTGGGATCGAGAAAGGGGGCCGCCAGGAAGGCGAGGACGCACAAGAAAAGGGTGGTACAAAATAGATTCAGGTGAGAGCACAATCGTCTCATCGGAGGGCATCCGCCAGGCCAGCAACGATAGCTCCGACTTCACGGCGGATCTGGTCGTCGATGTCGTAAGGTGAGACCCCAAGTCTATCAGCCTGGGCAACCTTTTCGCTGAGGCTTATGGAGCCGAGCAGAGGCAAACCGGAGAGATGCTGTTCAATCATTTCGATATCGGAGGGACCAGTTACCTTATTTCCTACAATGTAGACCCTGGGCACCCCAAGGTCCTGAGATAGGCTGTTAATCTGCCTGGCAGTCTGAAAACTGCGCCGACCCGGCTCAACCACGATTAAGAGGGCGTCCACGTAGGCGCTGGTGCCTCTCCCCAGATGTTCCAGACCGGCTTCCATATCCACGATCACGTATTCGTCGCGCTCCACAAACAGGTGTGCGAGAAAGGCCTTAAGCAGCACATTCTCGGGGCAAAAACATCCTCCACCACCTTGGGGTATGGTTCCCAGCACCACGAGTCTCAGCCCATCCTTTGCGACTGAAAATTGGTCGGGGATATCATCAACTTTAGGGTTAAGCTTAAAGAAACCGCCGTAAGCGCCTTTCTTTGCGCCCGTCCGCTCCTCGATGAATTCTTTCATCTGAGCCAACGGTCTGATCTGATCAAGTTCTTCTTGTGGGATACCGATGGCACCCGCAAGATTTGAATCGGGATCAGCGTCAATACAGACTACCCTGGACCCCTGACTGGCGAGCAAACGGGACATCACACCCGCAAGCGTGGTCTTGCCAACACCGCCTTTTCCCGATATCGCTATTTTCACCCCAAGTCCTTGCGAAAAGGTATCATTACGGCCGAGGGCTGTCAAGAAATGCGACCTGTTGAGAACGGGGGCGCATGGCGGCAGAAAAGCGCACATGGCGAACCGGAAAAAGGGGTGGGACGGAGTCTCCCCCTTTCCATGCCGCACCGTGGTCATCCTCAAGCCACCCAATGTAGGTTCGTACCACAACCGTGTCAGCCCTGGCCCGTCTGATCTTTTCGACCATGTCGACAGCTAAACCGTGTTCCTTTCATCTTTCTATATTGGAATCGTCGACGTCTTCAATGATCTGAGGTCGCTTTGTGTGATAGAGTTCGTGGACTGTATAGAGGCCTACCATGCCCATTCCACGGACGATGAAGTGATCTTTCGTACGGGCTCTTCTCCTCTTCAGCTCTGCTTCGACGACATATGCTGAAAGGGTAGTAAGGAGATGCAGGATGGTACCTGTGGCAAGGAACACATACAGGCGTGTAAAAAGCTTAGCGTACGGGGAGTCGAGACCGATCACGTCCCCATATCCGACCGTGGTTATGGTGATAGAGGTCATGCACAGGGCTGTCAGAAGGCTCCTGTCGGGGCCCACGATGGTCTTGAAGCCAATAAGGTTTCGATGAGGACGACAGCAGCTATAGCGAAGGCTATCTGCCTCAGCTTCTTTGTGATGGTGTTTATCGTCGCCGATCCAGGTATAACGCAGGGGCACCCTACTGCATACAACGTGCCAAAGGCGGAAAACAGAGATCTCAGAGCCGTTATTTATTGATTGTTCGGACCTTCTGTGGTAGCTTCATCCAAAGAAGTTGGGCCGCGAAAAACCTGAGAAATGGTCCAAGGACGAACTGAGTAACATAGGGAAATCAAACAAATGGCGGGGAGCCTCAAGGGGGTTCTCTCCTTTGCCTTTTTGGCTGTTTGCCGATTTACACGTTAATTTGTCAGAGAGGGAGAGGCTGGTATGGTAGGCGTAGGTATAGTGGGTCTTGGAACCGTTGGTTTCGACACCTACAGAATTTTGAGGGATTACCGGTCGCTTATTGAGACAAGAGCCGGTGTCGATCTCCGGGTTGTGGCTGTAGCGGATGCGGACCCTGATCGTTTGAAGCTCATCGGTGAAGACCCCGATGTCACTACCACCACGGATGCCCCTCGATTGATAGAGGATGATCGCGTTGAGATTGTGGTCGAGCTGATGGGGGGGACGGATGCAGCTTTCGACTATACCAAGCAGGCTATTGCTCTCAAAAAGTGGGTCGTGACGGCCAACAAGGCCCTCCTTGCGGAACGGGGAGAAGATCTTTTCGGATTTGCCGATGAGCAGGGCAGCGAAATCGGTTTTGAGGCTTCGGTCTGTGGGGGGATCCCTGTGATACGGGCCATCAGAGACGGTCTGGTGGGAAACCGAATTCACTACATGCTGGGGATTCTTAATGGGACGAGCAATTACATCTTATCGAGGATGGCAGACGAAGGGATACCCTTCGACAAGGCCTTGGCAGAGGCTCAGCGGCTCGGATTTGCCGAGAAAGACCCGACGCTGGATATCGAGGGCATTGATGCAGCCCACAAGCTCTGTATACTTGTACGTCTCGCCCTCGGCTTTCCCATGCAGATGAGCGAGATAGCAACAGCAGGTATTTCAAAGATAGAACCGATCGACATCGAATTCGCCAAAGAGTTTGGCTACAGAATAAAGCTCCTCGGTGTGGCAAAAGAGGAAGAGAATCTTATAGAGGCACGGGTAGAACCGGCCATGATACCCATCAAGCATCCCATGAGCAACGTCAACGAGGCCTATAATGCCGTGTATCTGGTCGGTGACAACGTGGGATCGAACCTCTATTACGGGAAAGGTGCCGGAGGAAGCCCCACGGGGAGCGCCGTGGTAAGTGACATTGTGGACATGGCTTTACGGAAGACGGTCGGGTGCTCGAGAAGGAGCCCTATCGCCAGAAAAGACGGCAGAAGTGCCAAGAGCGCTGAAAAGAGCATGAGCCCCTTTTACATGCGCTTCAAGGCCCAGGATACCCCCGGCGTGCTTTCGCGGATTTCAGGCGTTTTAGCGAATTACAACATCAGTATCTACGCGGTCGTACAGAAGGGCAGAAAGGTGGACGGATACGTTCCGATCGTCATGCTGACCTATGAGGCATCCGAGGGGAGCCTGCGAAAGGCCAAGGCAGAGATCGACAGATTGCCCTTTATCGGTGAAGAGACGATGCATATTCGGATTGAGGACAGGGAACTGTGAAGTATATCGTCATTATAGGCGACGGGATGGCCGATTTCCCTCTTGAAGAACTGGATGGAAAGACGCCGCTCATGACTGCCCGCAAGCCCCACATGGACCTTATGGCCTCCAAAGGATTTTGCGGAAAAGTACTGACTATCCCGCCTGGTTTTCCAACGGGAAGCGATGTGGCGTGTATGTCCATCTTCGGGTACGATCCGGCAAAGCACTACACGGGTCGCGCACCTATTGAGGCTGCCGGCATTGGCATCCCCATGAGCGAGGGCGAAATTGCCTTTCGCTGCAATCTGGTCAATCTGGAGATACGGGGTCCGAGGGTGCTGATGGTTGATTACAGTGCGGGCCACATAACCACGGACGAGGCCAACGTACTCATCAGTGACCTTAACGATACCTTCGGGAGCGAAGAGATCCACTTTTTTCAGGGTATCAGCTACCGCCATATCATGATGTGGGAGGACGGCGTCTCCGACATGGATACGACCCCTCCCCACGATATCCTTGACCGGGATATTGCCGACTACATGCCGTCAGGAACAGGATCGGAAAGACTGATTAAACTCATGAGCGATTCCCAGATCCTCTTGAGTGGCCACCCCGTGAATAAGGCCCGGATCGAGAAGGGCCTCAAGCCTGCGAACAGCATTTGGCTGTGGGGGCAGGGGCGAAAACCCGCCTTTCCAGAATTCAAGGAAAAGTATGGCTGCGACGGAGCGGTCGTTACGGCCGTCGATCTGGTAAGAGGCATCGGTAACCTTATCGGCTTTGAGACACCTCGAATTGAGGGTGCCACAGGTTATTTTGATACGGATTATAATGCCAAGGCGTGTGCGGCCCTTGAACTTCTGGAGCGCCACGATATTGTCTACATTCACGTGGAGGCGCCCGATGAGGCGTCCCATGCAGGCAGCGTCCAGGAAAAGATTCGGGCCATTGAGCGAATAGATGAGGACATTGTCGGTTTTCTATTGGAACGGGCTCCAAAAGATACATCTTTTTTGTTGGCTACTGATCATGCAACCCCCATTGTTATGCGGACCCATTACGCTTGCCCCGTTCCTTTTGCCATTTACCAGGCGGGAAGCGCCCAGGCGGGGGCCGGTTGTCGGTACGATGAGAATGCGGGCGACGGGGAACTGAGCGGAGAAGAGTTGGTACACCTATTTTTGAAAGGAAAAGGATAGAGGGTGAGACAAAAATTTATCTTTGTGACGGGCGGGGTTGTTTCTTCATTGGGCAAAGGTCTAGCTTCGGCCTCGATCGGTGCTTTGCTCGAAGCACGGGGCCTTACCGTGACGCTGAAGAAATTGGATCCCTACATAAATGTTGACCCGGGCACCATGAACCCCTTTCAGCATGGCGAGGTCTTTGTAACTGAGGATGGTGCTGAGACTGATCTTGATCTTGGCCATTATGAGCGGTTCACCCGAGCGGTGATCTCGAAGAACAGTAATTTCACGACCGGCCAAATCTACGACGCCGTCATACAGAAAGAGCGCCGGGGGGAGTATCTCGGGGGGACGGTTCAGGTCATACCTCACATCACAGATGAGATAAAGGCCCGGATCATTGAGGTTGACGACGAGCGGATTGACATCGTGCTTGTTGAGATCGGAGGGACCGTGGGCGATATAGAAAGCCTCCCTTTCCTCGAGGCCATACGTCAGTTGAGAAACGATCTCGGGAAGGAAAATTCCCTTTTCGTCCACCTAACCTTGGTGCCATTCATCAAGACCGCCGGTGAAATGAAGACCAAGCCGACCCAGCACAGTGTGAAGGAATTGCGAGAGATCGGTATTCAGCCGGATATTCTTCTTTGCAGGACCGAGGAATACCTGCCGCCGGCTCTCAAAGAGAAGATAGCCCTGTTCTGTAACGTTGATAAGGGGGCAGTAATAACCGCCAAGGATGTGGAGAGCATCTATGAATGCCCACTCATGTTCAATCGTGAGGGACTCGACGACATCATTACCGATAAATTAAACATCTGGGCCAAAAAGCCGGATCTGTCCGAGTGGCAGAACATTGTTGACATCACCAAGGACACCAGGCGTCAGGTCGAGATCGCCGTGGTCGGAAAATATGTGAAGCTGACCGATTCGTATAAAAGCCTGAACGAGGCCCTAACCCACGGCGGGATTGCCAATCACTGCCAGGTGAAACTGCGTTATGTAGACTCGGAGGATCTGGAAAAGGATGTCTTGCGTCTTCTTGCGGACATCGATGGCATACTGGTTCCCGGAGGATTCGGCACGAGGGGCACGGAAGGGAAGATCAACGCCGTGACTTACGCACGGGAAAAGGGTGTTCCCTATTTCGGGATTTGCCTGGGGATGCAGGTGGCGGTTATCGAAATGACCAGGAATCTGTGCGGACTCAAGGGTGCCAATAGTACGGAGTTCGACGAGGGGACCAAACACCCTGTGATCTATCTGATGGAGGAATGGGTGGACAGGGACGATAGGACCCAGAAGAGAGACCGGGCGTCGGACAAAGGCGGTACCATGCGTCTCGGAGCTTACCCCTGTACCGTCAAAGCCGGGACGAACACCCACAAGGCGTATGGAGAAGATCTGGTTTATGAGAGGCACAGACACCGCTATGAGTTTAATCTGCGATACCGGAAAGAGCTCGAAGAACAGGGTGTGGAGATCGCAGGCATCTCTCCCGATGAAAGGCTGGTCGAGGTGGTGGAGGTGAAGGACCATCCCTGGTTTGTCGGGTGCCAGTTCCATCCGGAGTTCAAGTCAAAACCTTTCAGCCCTCATCCTCTTTTTAGAGATTTTATAAAGGCATCGCTCAAACACAGACAGGATCGAACAAAGTGCAAAAAGAAGTGATTGCCGGTTCCGTCAGGATTGGTGGGGGCAAACCCTTTGTGTTTATAGGCGGTCCCTGCGTTATCGAGGGACGGGACATAACCCTCCGGACAGCCGAGACCCTGAAGAGACTGACAACCTCCCTGGATATCCCCTTTGTCTTCAAATGTTCCTACGATAAGGCAAACAGAACTTCTATCACGAGTTATAGGGGTCTGGGTATCGAGGAAGGACTGAAGGTGCTCGAGGAGGTGCGGGAGACATTTGATGTGCCGGTTCTCACGGATGTTCATTCCGCGCAGGAGGCGAACATGGCGGCACAGGCCGCTGATATCCTGCAGGTCCCGGCTTTCCTCTCCAGGCAGACCGATCTTTTGGTGGCCTGCGGCCTTACAGGCAGGGCGGTAAACGTGAAGAAGGGTCAGTTCCTTGCGCCCGATGACATGAGACATGCAGTGGAGAAGATAGAATCAACGGGAAACAGGTCGATTATGCTGACGGAAAGAGGGGTTTCTTTTGGGTACCACAATCTGGTGACCGATTTTCGCTCGCTTCCTCTCCTGAGAGGCCTTGGTTATCCTGTGGTTTTTGACGCTACCCACAGCGTCCAATTGCCCGGAGGGTTGGGAGGGGCGTCAGGCGGGGAGCGCCAATTCATCTTTCCTTTGGCGCGAGCAGCGGTTG
Organism: Deltaproteobacteria bacterium UBA2221; assembly: GCA_002328485.1. Classification (GTDB taxonomy): domain Bacteria; phylum Desulfobacterota; class Syntrophorhabdia; order Syntrophorhabdales; family WCHB1-27; genus WCHB1-27. Next base: position 15,206 of record DCUF01000028.1, on the reverse strand, counting down.
CGGTCGGCGTCGACGCTGTTTTTATGGAGGTTCACGAGGACCCGGATCGAGCCTTATGCGACGGTCCCAATTCGCTCCCCCTGCGGAGTCTTACCGATATTCTGAAAACCCTTAAAAGGATAGAAGATTCTTTATGAAATTGCTTGATACGGGCAAGGATGTACTGCTGAAGGAGGCCAATGCCATTCTTCACGTCATGGAAGGATTGGATGAAACCTTCGAGTTGATGGTTGAGGCGATCGAGGCGTGCGAGGGTAGGGTAGTGCTCACCGGGATCGGGAAGTCAGGACTCATTGCAAAAAAGATCTCCTCAACCCTGTCCAGCATTGGAACCCCCTCTCTGTACCTGCACCCGGCCGATTCACTGCACGGTGATCTCGGAATGGTTCAGAAATCCGACCTTATCTTCATTGTCTCCAACAGCGGCGAGTCGGAGGAGATCATCAAGATTCTTCCCTGGGTCAAGAGAATGGGCATCTACACCCTCGTTTTCAGCGGGAATAATCAGTCGACCATTGCCAGGTATGGGGATCTGGTTCTCACGGTGAAGGTGGACGAGGCGTGCCCCTTTAACATCGTGCCAACCTCCAGTACCACCGCCATGCTGGCCCTGGGGGATGCCCTGGCGATTGTGCTCATGAGGAAGAGGAACTTCCAAAGGGAGGACTTTGCGCTGCTCCACCCCGGCGGCGCCCTGGGAAGGCGGCTGATTCTTACGGTGGAAGACCTCATGCATACAGAGGATAGTATTCCCAAAGTCTATGATGACATGCTGATGAAGGACGTCATCTATGAGGTGAGCTCAAAAAGGTTGGGAATGGCGGGGGTCTTCAACCGGGAAGGCGAACTGCTCGGAATAATCACCGATGGCGATCTCCGAAGGGCGCTGGAACGGTACGACAACATGCTTGAGAGACAGGCAAAGGATGTCATGGTGGGTAACCCCAAAGGTATCGAGAGACGCGCATTGGCTGCATACGCGTTGAAAAGGATGGAGCAATACGCAATAACCTCACTTTTTGTGTACGATGAGAGCGATGGTAAGCACCCCATTGGTATAATCCATATCCACGATCTGCTGAGGGCAAAGATTGTATGACGGCCTAATGAACAGAAAGAGCGTGGTCTACATCTGTTCGGGGTTTGTGGCCTTGATCATGCTGGTCAGTATCTACTTCTTTGCCAGGATGCCCGAAAGACAAGCACCCCCTCCCCCAAGCGGAGAAAACCAGCGTCTCATCGTCTTTAAGGATGTGAAGTACTCCGGAGAGAAGAAAGGGGTTGTGGACTGGGAATTAAGGGCAAAAACGGCTCGCAAGCATATTGATAAAGCCACGGTGGAGATGGAGAATATAGAGGGGCTTTACAAGCCAAAGCCGGATGATTCAGTGACGTTCAAAGGCGATCGCGGGCAGATGAACACTGAGGAAGAGGTTGGCTTTGTCGAAAACGTCCAAGTATTCTACAGGGAAGACTATGTCCTCAAAACGCCTCGGCTCGATTTCAACTTTCAGAAGAATCTGGTTACCTCCGATTCCCCTGTCGACCTTACGGGGAAGAGAATGAGTCTCGTGGGAGTGGGCCTGGTGGCCGATACAAAGGAGCAGGTCATCTCGGTAAAATCCGACGTGAATGGATCCGTTGAGACGGAAAAAGGTAAGTTTCGGTTTTCTTCAGATAGGTTCACGTATGTAATCAAAAGCAGTACCTATATTTTTGACGGTACGGTCGTGGTAAAAGGACAGGATATGAGCATGCTCTGCGACAAGGTATTCGTGGTTAGCAAGGGGGACGATCTGGAGCGGATAGACGCAGAAGGAAGGGTGAGACTCTTTGCGAAAGGTTCTGTTGCCAAAAGTGGGAAGGCAGTATATTATTTTAAAGATGACAAGGTGATTCTTAAGAAATCACCTTCAATTACAAAAGACAACGTTGAAATGCACGGCCAGCAAATCGTATACAACCTGACTTCTGGAACGTTCTCCGTAGACAGACCCCAAATGAGGATCGAACAGTGAAGAACCACCGAAATCGAGCCGGTCGTCTGACGGATGATCTGTCTTTGGTGACCCCCTTGTGTGAGTACTAGATGATCGGCCAGCGTTCAATCTTGAGGGCCGTCGACCTGTGCAAATCCTATAACGGAAGGAAGGTTGTAAACGGCATCAGCCTTGAAATTGCCACGGGGGAAGTTGTGGGACTTTTTGGCCCCAATGGTGCGGGAAAAACAACTACCTTCCACAGCATCACGGGTTTCATCAAGCCGGATTCCGGGAGCATCACCGTTGATCTCGATCCAATTGCAGGTCTTCCCATGTTCCTGAGAGCCAGAAAGGGGATTACCTATCTGCCCCAGGAACCTTCAATATTCAGAAAGATGAGTGTGGCGGATAATCTTCTTGCCGTCCTCGAGTTCCACGAAGAAGATAAAGAGGCCATGGAGCATAAGGTCATGGAGTTGCTGGAGATGTTTAAGCTGGAACATCTGGCGGGGAACAATGCGGACCTCCTGTCTGGCGGGGAAAGGCGCCGTCTTGAGATTGCAAGGGCGCTTATGATCGCTCCCCGTTTCATGCTCCTTGATGAGCCGTTCTCCGGCATTGATCCCATATCGGTGTCCGATCTAAAGAAGATCGTCGATGGCCTCAGAAAAAGAGGTATAGGGGTACTTCTATCGGACCACAATGTGAGAGATTCCCTGCCTGTTTGTGATAGGGCGTATATTATAAGTGAAGGTCGAATTATCCTTGAAGGAGATCCGACGACAATCGTTAATGATAAGGTGGTGAGAGAAGTCTACCTCGGAGAGGAGTTTTACATCCATGTTGGAACTTAAACAGACTCAGAAGCTTGCACAGCAGCTGGTATTGACCCCGCAGTTGCAGCAGGCCATCAAGCTGCTTCAGCTTTCTCAACTCGAACTGCTTGAAGCGATTGAAGCTGAGATTAAAGAAAACCCGATGCTGGAGGTAGAGGAACAGGAGCAGCCTGAAGAAGATGATAGAAAGAAGAAAGAGGAGATGATCGAATGGCTTGAGCGCTTTTCGCCGTCGGAAGACTACCAGACCAGGGAAGAGAAGGAATATCCCGACTACGAAAATATGGTGAAGAAGAGCAGCAATCTTCGGGATTATCTCAGGTGGCAGGTAGGCGTCTCCGACTTCAAGAAGGACGAACGTATCTGGGCGGAATGGATTATCGAGAACATCGATGATAATGGTTACCTCTCTTCTCCGCTTGGAGAGATTGCGGAAGCTTCTGGTATCGCGGAAGAATACCTTGAACAGGTGTTGCTCAAGGTGCAGAAGCTTGACCCGGCAGGGGTTGGTGCTCGAAATTTGAAGGAATGTATACGCATCCAATACCTGGATCGCGGTGAAAAAGACCCCTTGTTCGAAGAGGTATTTGAGCAGTGTTTCGAGTGGTTTTCTCGGATGGATATGAGGGAGATTGCTCGTAAGTCTGGCCATACCGTCGAGGAGGTGCGGGCTGTCTTCGAAAAGATCAAGAGTTTTGACCCCAAACCGGGTAGAAACTATGAAGGCGATCAAACGATCTACGTGGTGCCGGATGTTTATGCCGTAAAGACTGAGGATGGCTTTGAGGTTTTGCTGAATGATGAGAATATGCCTGAACTGCGGATGAACCGCCATTATGTAGAGCTTTTCGTGCAGGAAAAGCTGGACGGAGATGCCAAGGACTATGTAAAAAAGAAGATTAAGCAGGCAGAGTGGTTTATCAAAAGTCTCCAGCAAAGACAGAAGACACTCTATTTGGTCTCAAAGAGTATCGTCGACTTCCAACGAGAGTTCTTTGAACGGGGGGTAAGGAGCCTCAAACCTCTGATACTCAAAGATGTGGCGCACTACATTGGGGTACATGAGTCGACAGTGAGTCGTATCACGACGAACAAATATATGGGTACACCTTTTGGCGTCTTCGAGATGAAATTCTTCTTTACCACCGGGGTGGGAAGCGAAAATGGAGATGCCTTCTCGGCCAACGCTGTCATGGACCTGATCGCCGAGATCATCGAGAATGAGGATCGGGGCAGCCCCCTTAAGGATGAAGAGATCGTGACGATTCTCAAGGAAAAGGAGAATATTAGAATCGCTCGAAGAACGGTTGCCAAGTATAGAGAGATCTTACACATTCAATCGTCAAGGGAAAGAAGAAGACTCGACTGACGAATTCAGGGAAATGGCGAAATAGCAAATCGTGAGATGGGTAAGGAACATTAACGCCAGATAGCTGAATATCGCTCTATAGAATGATTGATCCTTGGGTCCGTTATTCCATGTTTCGGTCACTTGATTCTCCCATTTTCTACCCATTTGCCATTTTGCTCGTGGAGGGGGCGACGCAAGCCCCCGTGTTGGTTTTCGTCACCGTCTCTTCCTTTTTATGAGGGGGAGGCTCCAGCGGGCTTCGCTCGTGGAGGGGGCGACGCAAGCCCCCGTAATTGGTTGACAAGGTATTTTGTATCTGTTAGGTTTCTACTTTGGCGAATTTAGGTACCAAATCTTTCGGAGGGACTATGGATATCACGATAAGCTTCAGGCATATCATCGCAGATGACGTACTCAAGAAATATGTTGAAGAGAAGCTGTCGCGGTTGCAGAAATACGTGGAAATGCCCTTGGATGTCCACGCGGTGCTGTCGATTGAGCGGAAGTACAGGCAGCGTGTGGACGTGACGTGCACGTTAAACGGTGTCGTGATTAATGTCCACGAGGTGATGAATGACATGTATGCGGCGGTTGACAGCGTTGTGGACAAACTGGAGGCTCGCCTAAAGCGATATAGGGACAAGGTAAAAAGATACCGCGAGGAAAGACCCAGGGTGTCGAGCGCAGGGCCCGAAGAGGGTGCTGGCAATATCATCGTCATGAGGACCATAGAAGCGAAACCGATGGATCCGGAGGAGGCGATGATGCAGCTCCGAGCGTCTGGAAACAGTTTTATCATCTTTCGTGATACGGAACGCGGAAATGTATGCGTCATGTACAAGAGAAGGGATGGGAACTTCAATCTGATTGAAACAGCCGGCAGAGTGGTATGAAAATTAAGGATGTGCTCAAGGAATCTTGCGTTGTCGCGGACCTGGCTGGGCAGACGAAGAATGAGGTCCTTAGGGAATTGGCGGTTGCCCTGAAAGACGCCGGTCAGATCAAGGACGTTGACGCGGCGGTTGAGGTGATGCTGGAGCGCGAGAGACTCGGAAGCACTGGGATTGGCGATGGCATTGCGATCCCTCACGGAAAATTGAAGGGCCTCAAGACGATTCTGTGCGTCTTTGGCCGATCCATCAAGGGCGTTCCATTTGATTCCGTCGATAGGAAGCCCGTTCATATCTTTTTTCTTCTCCTCGCACCCGAGGACTCGGCTGGCCTTCATCTTAAGATGCTTTCTAGAATTTCCAGGGTTTTACGGGACCCGGCTTTTAGGAAGAAGCTGCTGGAACAGCCCGGACAGGGGGACCTGTATACCGATATCGTTAATGAAGATGAGAAGTTTTCTTAATGAAGGGCCTAACGGTACAGGAGCTGACGGAAGATACCGCCTATGGCTTGGAGTTGGAGTTTATCTCCGGCGTCAAGGGAGCCGCTCGAAAGATATACAATACACGCATCCAAAAACTGGGTCTCATCGTAGCCGGTTTCATGATCTACCTCCACCCCCACCGGCTTCAAGTCTTAGGCAATACAGAGATTTCTTATCTAAAGAATCTGGATGCAGATGATGCCCGCAAGATCATACAAGAGCTCTGCAAACTCGACATCGTAGCCTTTGTCGTAACCCGGAACCTAAAGATACCAGACTATCTTATTGATGAAAGCCAGCAGCAAAACATACCTCTTCTGCGCACCAAACTGGTTACCTCCGTATTTATTGAACGAGTCACCAAGTTTCTCCAAGAAAAATTAGCCCCTACCGGGATTGTCCATGGAGTTTTTATGGAGATCATGGGAGTGGGCGTACTCATTCTCGGGAGAAGTGGTATCGGAAAGAGCGAGAACGCCCTTGAACTGGTTATGCGGGGGCACCGCTTGGTGACAGACGACATTGTGGAAGTAACAAAGATGGGACCCATCGAGCTTTTCGGAAGGGCGCCGGAGATGATCAAGAACCTTCTAGAGGTGCGGGGAATCGGCATCGTCGATATCAGACACCTTTTTGGGGTTTCTGCCGTCAGGGATCAGAAGAAGATAGACCTGGTGGTGGAGCTCATGGACTGGAACGATACGACCGATTATGACCGAGTTGGGTTGAGGGAAGAGAAGTACAGGCTTTTAGGGATCGATCTGCCCTTGGTCAAAGTCCCCGTCAGTCCCGGGAGAAACGTGTCGGCGATTATCGAACTGGCCTGCCGCAATTACATCCTAAAGAAGGAAGGAGTCCACACCGCCCAGGAACTGGAGGCTCGGATGCTCCGCTCTATGGAGACCGAGAGGAACGAATGAAGGCTGTGGTGGTCAGCGGTATCTCGGGCTCCGGTAAGACGACCTTCTTGAAGGCCCTTGAGGATATCGGTTATTTTTGTGTCGATAATTTCCCTCTCATCCTGCTCCACAAATTCCTGGAAGTCTATGAATTGACGGGGGGGAAGATCGCCAAGTGCGCTTTCGTCGTTGATATACGGGAGAGGGCGTTCTTCGAACAGGGTCGAGAAATCCTCAAATCCGTCAAAGAAAAGTATGCTGCGGAGATCATTTTCCTGGAGAGTTCCGACGAGATACTGTTGCGACGATTCAAAGGGACCAGGAGGTCCCACCCCCTCTACACCTCCACCGTGGCCGAGGCCATCCAGAAGGAGAGGGAGCAGATCGGATGGATCAAGGCCATCGCCGATCAGGTCGTTGACACAAGCCAGTTTACGCCCCACGGCCTTCGAAACTTCGTAACCAGGAGGTTGGGCGAAGGCGGGAAGAGGATGAAGATCAACCTCGTTTCCTTTGGTTATGTCTACGGCATTCCTCTGGAGGCGGACCTGGTGATCGATGTAAGATTTCTGCCAAATCCGTTCTTTGTGGAGGGTCTGAAGGAGAAAACCGGGCTGAACGATGAGGTTTCTAACTACATAGAATCAAACGAGATGTTCAAGACCTTCTTCCCCATGTTGACGGATTTTTTGACCTACCTCATTCCGCTCTTTGAAAAAGAGGGTAAGAGCTATCTGACTATCTGCATAGGCTGCACGGGTGGCAAGCATCGGTCAGTCTCGATCATCAAGCTATTGGAGAGGCAACTGGTTGCCTCTGAGTATACGATTTCCGTGATGCACCGTGACATTGACAAGGAGGGATAATGATTGGGGTTGTTGTTGTGGCTCATTTCAACCTTGCCCGTGAGATGGTGGCCGCGACTGAACTGATCGTCGGCAAACAAGAACGGTTCGCATATGTGGACATATTCCCCGATGAAGATGTGGAGAAGGTAAAAAAGAAGGTGGTTGATGCCTTGAAGCGGGTCGATTCGCGTGAGGGAATACTGATCCTAACCGACATGTTCGGGGGTACGCCATCGAATATCAGCTTGTCATTCTTGGAGGAAGGGAAAGTGGAGGTCGTGACGGGCGTCAACCTGCCCATGCTGATCAAGCTGGTGACGTATCGTCAGAACAAAACCCTCTCTGATTTGGCAAACTTCATCTCCCAGTACGGAAGAAAGAACATAAACCTCGCTACTGATGTGCTGAACCCCAAAAAGGCTGAGTGATTGTGGTGGAAGGTACTTTCGTCATCAAGAACAGACTTGGACTCCACGCGAGGGCCGCAGCGCTTTTTGTTAAGACGGCCTCGGCATTTAAGGCCGAGGTGTGGGTGGAAAAGGATGGCATGGAAGTCAATGGAAAGAGCATCATGGGGCTTCTGATGCTTGCCTGTCCACTGGGAAGCAGGATAGGGGTCAAGACGGAGGGCCCCGACGAGCAGCTTGCCTATGAAAGCCTCGGGGCAATGATCAATAATGGGTTTGGGGAGAAATGAGTCAGGACATTTTTGCCAACAGGGTTCTCAAAGGCAAGGGGGTATCGTCGGGTATAGCCATAGGTAAAGTTCATCTCCTCGAGCGCGGCCGCATCCAGGTTTCCAAGCATGCTGTCAAAGAGGAGCAGGTTGACCGGGAGATACAAAGATTCCAGCAGGCCATAAAGAGGGCCATCGATGAGCTGAACCGCATAAAACAGAGCATCCCGGACGATGAGGTACGTCAGCACGCCTTCATCATTGACGCCCACGTACTCATGCTCCAGGATCAGTTTTTTCACAACGAGGTCGTTGAGACCATAAAACGGCAGCGAATCAATGCGGAGTGGGCGCTCGATATGGTGGTATCCAAATATCTAAGCAGTTTTGAAAAGGTTGAGGATCCGTATTTAAGAGAGCGCGGACAGGACTTGAACCACATTCACCAGCGACTGCTGCGGATCATGGTGGGTAAGCAAGCGTCGAGCACGGTCGATAGACGCATACGAGGTAAGGCGGTCATCGTTACTCATGATCTATCCCCAGCGGACACCATTCAGTTGGACCTGCACAGGACCTCAGGCTTTGTAACGGATGTAGGAGGCAGGACATCGCATACCTCGATCGTCGCGCGAGCCCTGGAGATCCCTGCCGTCGTAGGACTTGCAAATGCTTCCGGACTGGTCAAGAACGGCGATACCATCATTATTGATGGGGACGAAGGCACAGTTATCATAAACCCATCGGCAGATGTGGAGAAGGAGTACCGTTCCAAGCAGGTTCGCCTGAGTGCCCAGAGAAGGGAGTTTCTGAGACTGGCGAAGCTCAGATCGGAGACAAAGGACGGTTTCAGAATACGGGTCGGGGCCAACATTGAACTGCTGGCCGAGATGGATATTGTAGAACGATACGGGGCAGAAGGTGTCGGGTTGTATCGAACTGAATACATATATCTTTCAAGAAAAACCCTTCCCACCGAAGATGACCATTATCATATCTATCGTAAACTCGCTGAGAACAGGGCTATTAAGTATACGACGATCCGCACCCTTGATATTGGTGGGGATAAGTTTGCATCCAAGATAGAGGTCCCTAAAGAGATAAATCCGGCCATGGGATTACGCGCCATAAGGCTTTGTATCAAAGAGGTTGACATCTTTAAGACCCAACTTCGGGGTATTCTGCGGGCAAGCCTTTTCGGTCCCCTCCGGATCCTGATCCCCATGGTATCAGGCCTGGAGGAGGTGCGTCGGGCCAAGGCCTTGATCAAGGAATGCATGGAGGAATTGGATGCGCAAAAGGAAGGGTACAACCGAGAGATAAAGGTTGGCATCATGATAGAGGTGCCTGCAACCACCATGATTACCGATCTTCTCGCTAGTGAAGTAGATTTCTTCAGCATCGGAACCAATGATCTCATCCAGTATTCCCTGGCCATCGATCGCGTCAATGAATACGTCTCTTACCTGTACGAGCCTCTTCATCCTGCTGTCCTGCGGATGATTAAGAGGACGGTTGAGGACGCCCATGCCCATCACATCGAGGTCTCGATTTGTGGAGAAATGGCAGGTGAACCGCTGTACGTACCTATACTCCTTGGGCTTGATCTCGATGAGTTTAGCATGAATGCCTACGCCATCCCCAGGGTCAAGAAGATCATCCGGGGGTTGGGGCACAGTTATTGTAGAGAATTGTTGCACGAGGTCATGTCGAAGGATTCCGCGAAGGACAGCGAGGCGCTGGTACGGAGAGAAATGTCGCGACTGTTCCCCGAAGACTTTGCATAAAATCTGACTAATCACGAGGAGGTTATAGATATGGGAATGAGCAGATTTCTGTTTACATCTGAATCAGTTACGGAAGGACATCCGGATAAGGTGGCAGACCAGATCTCTGATGCCGTGCTCGATGCCATCATTAAAGACGACAAGGGTGCAAGGGTTGCCTGTGAGACTTTGGTCTCAACCGGCATGGCCATCGTGGCCGGAGAGATTACCACAAAGACGTATGTACATATTCCAGACATTGTGAGGAGCACCATCAAGGATATCGGCTATAGCAACTCATCCATGGGTTTTGACTGGGAGACCTGCGCGGTCATTACCGCTATTGACGAGCAGTCGCCCGACATTGCCTTGGGCGTCAATGAGACCGCATCTCACGAACAGGGGGCCGGGGACCAAGGCTTGATGTTTGGCTATGCCTGTTGTGACACAGAAGAGTATATGCCCATGCCCATCATCTTTGCCCACAGATTGGTGAAGCGCCTCACGGATGTCCGCAAGAATAAGGTTCTTGACTTCCTTCGCCCTGACGGGAAGAGCCAGGTGACCATCGAGTATATCGACCGAATACCAAGGCGCGTCGATTCCGTAGTCATCGCTGCTCAGCACAAACCTGATGCCAAGGACAGTACGATCAAGGAAGGGATCATTGAAGAAGTGATCAAGAAGATCATCCCTGCCGAGCTGATGGACGACAAGACCACGATTTATGTGAATTCGACGGGACGGTTTGTTGTCGGAGGACCGAGAGCCGACACGGGTGTCACGGGCAGAAAGATCATTGTGGACACCTATGGCGGCCACGGGAGCCATGGCGGCGGAGCCTTCTCAGGAAAAGATCCGTCCAAGATGGACCGAAGCGCATCCTACATGGCCCGCTACGTTGCCAAGAACCTTGTTGCCGCAGGCCTAGCTGACCGTATGGAGGTACAGCTTGCTTACTCAATCGGAGTGGCCAAGCCTGTCTCGGTGATGATCGATACAGAAGGGACATCCAAGATTAGTCCCGACCGGATCGCGGAGATCGTCATGGAGGTTTTCGATATGAGGCCCCGGGCCATCATAGAAAAGCTCAATCTCCTGAGACCCATCTACAGAAAAACCGCTTGTTACGGCCATTTCGGACGATTGGAGGATGATTTCACGTGGGAGAGGCTGGACATGGTTGACGAGATCAGGAAGCGGGCGGGTATATAAGGAGGTTCAATGGATTTCGACGTTCGGGATATTAATCAAGCTGATACCGGCAAAGAGAAGATCGAATGGGCAGAACGGCGAATGCCTGTAGTCCGGACAATTCGTGAAAGATTCGAAGCGGAAAAGCCCCTCCAAGGGGTGAGAATTGCGTGCTGCCTCCATGTCACAACAGAGACGGCAAACCTGATGCGTACCCTGAAGGCTGGCGGCGCGGAGGTGGTGGTGTGCGCCTCAAATCCGTTGAGTACCCAGGATGACGTGGCTGCCAGTATTGTACGGGACATCGGAGTCTCCGTGTTTGCCATTAAAGGAGAAAACGAGCAGGTTTACTACCAGCACTTGGCCAAAGCAATCGCTTTTATGCCGAATCTGACCATGGACGACGGGGCCGACCTGGTCGGTGCTTTGCATATGATAGCCTTCGATCGGTACGATGCGCTGCCCGGTCCGGTAAGGGAGTGGGTCAGTGGTATCAGCCAGAGTGACAAAAAGAAGCTTCTGGATGGCCTTCTCGGCAGTTCGGAGGAGACAACTACCGGGGTAATCCGTTTGAAGAGCATGGAGAAAGAGGGGGTTCTTCGCTTCCCGGTGGTAGCGGTCAACGACGCCTATACCAAACATATGTTTGACAATCGATATGGAACCGGACAGAGCACCATAGACGGCATCCTCAGGGCCACCAACATCTTGATGGCCGGAGCCACGGTTGTGGTATCAGGCTACGGCTGGTGTGGCAAGGGCATTGCCATGAGGGCAAAGGGGTTGGGGGCCCATGTTGTTGTCACTGAGGTCGACCCCTTGCGGGCGCTCGAGGCGCACATGGACGGATTAGAGGTTATGGACATGGGAAGGGCTTGCCGGATCGGCGATCTCTTTGTGACATCCACCGGTGATATCCATGTCATCAGAAAAGAACATTTTGCAAGGATGAAAGACGGGGCCATCATGTGCAACTCCGGCCACTTCAATGTGGAGATCGACATCGAGACCCTGGAGACCATGAAAAAGGGCAAGAGAAAGTTGAGGGATTTCATCGAAGAATATACCCTGGAGGACGGCAAGAAGCTCTATCTCCTGGGCGAAGGTCGTTTGGTGAACCTGGCGGCAGCAGAGGGACATCCCTCAGAGGTTATGGATATGAGCTTTGCCAACCAGGCACTCTGCGCGGAGTATGTCTGGAAGCAAGGCAAGACGCTGAAAAACAAGGTATACTCTGTGCCCCAGGAAATAGACAAACAGGTGGCGCTCCTGAAGCTCCAGACAGCGGGCATCAAGATCGACAAACTGACGGCCGAACAGCGAAAGTACCTGGCGTCCTGGGAGATGGGAACGTAGTGAGGACGACGCCGGAAAAAGGGCACCTGCTTTGTCGTGCCGCCTCGCGTGGCGTTCCAACGTACTATTAGTACGCCTCCACGCCCCGCGCATTGCACTTCGCGCATCTGCCGCTTTTTGCGACGTCATCGCATGGATCGCAAATCCTTTCAGCGGGAAGATTCTCCGAAAATGGGGAATCTTCCCGTTTTTCTATCGCACACCGCTCACAGGCAGCACAAGTTACAGCTTGTACCCGAACTTCTTGAGGAGGTCCTTACGCCATTCCTTGCCCGCTTCATCTTCGATCCCCTTGGGTGGAGCGCCGTCGATGACGCCCATGATACCGTTTCCCTGTTCGGTAGATGCCACGATTACCTGAAGGGGGTTTGCGGTCGCGCAGAATATTCGGCACACCTCCTGGCAGTCTTTTACCGCGTTCAGCACATTGATGGGGAAGCCGTCCTTCAGGTATATGACAAAGGTGTGACCACACCCAAGGGAGTACGACGTCTCGACCGATAGTTTTTCCAGCTCCTCATCGTTTCCCTCGTGCCGGACAAGGCAATCGCCGCTCGCCTCGGAAAATGCCACGCCGAACTTGATCTGAGGAGCCGATGAGACCAGAATCTCGAAGAGATCCTGCACCGTCTTGATGAAGTGTGACTGACCAATGATGATGTTGAGGCCGTTGGGAACAGCAACGTCTACCGTCTTGAGCTCCATGATTGACACCTCCCGAAAACAGTTTCAGATTTAGATTTCAGACCTTAAGAAGTCTATCGAATGGTTCTTCCTTGTCGAAATCGGGTATGAAGAGTGAGGCACTTTCCATATCCTGCCCAAATATGTTCTGGAATCCCTGGTCAAGGGCAAAGTCTATCACCTCTTCATACTCCTCTTTTCTGATCGGCCGGGCCACCATGGGGTAGCGCTGTGCCTGGTACAGCGGATAGTATTGGGACATGAGACTAATATACGTCTGTGGTCCCAGCGTGTCCTTGATCCAGCGAAGGGCTGGCCTGGTACCGGAAAGCCCGCCAGGAAGGACGAGGAGGCGTATCAACAGACCCTGCCTGGCGAGTCCTTGGTCCACGTGGAGGTCTCCCACCTGTCGTTTCATCTCAGTGATGGCGGATTTGGCGGTCTCCGGGTATCGGGTGGCCTTGGACAATCTTCTCCCGGCGCTCTCGTGCCAGTATTTGAAATCAGGGAGATAGATATCGATCAGACCATCGAGAAGGACAAGGGCTTCAGAGGATTCATAGGCGTTCGTGTTGTAGACAACAGGGATTTTGAGGCCCTTTGCTTTGGCCGTCCTAATGGCAGCGGCAATCCGAGGGATGTAGGGCGTCGGGCTGACGAGATTGATGTTGTGCACCTGTCGGTCCTGGAGCTCCAAAAAGATATCGGATAGCCCGTCGACCGTCATAGGCCGGCCGACGGCGTTGTGGCTGATCTGATGATTCTGGCAAAAGACACACCGAAGGTTACAGGGAGAGAAGAAGACATTTCCCGATCCATTCGTGCCGGAAATTGGTGGCTCTTCACCGAAATGCGGGCCATAATGCGGTACCAAAACCTCGGCTCCGGCCCCGCAGAAGCCGCGTTCTCCGCCATCTCGATTCACCCGGCACCCTCTCGGGCATATCCTGCAGGGTTCTCCATTTGAAACCTCGATTGACACGGGAATAGTATAGACGGTTTGGCTTTCTTATTGAAGTGATGAAATGGCATGAAGGAAGCGCGCCTTCAGGCCCCATCGAGGGAAAAGACCCTCAGCCCTCCAGATCCACCTCGGCATTGAAAACGATGTCAACATATCTGCCCACCATGGAGCCTCCGTTTTCAATCTCCACATTCCATCTCATGCCGAAATCCTCTCGGTTGATGGTAGCAGTAGCTCGAAATCCGAAGGTAGTGTATCGCCGTTTCAACTCGTCATCGTAGAAGCTGGACGGTCCGAGAAATCGTACTTCGAACGTAGCAGGGAGGGTGACTCCGTGGATCGTCAGATCGCCAGTTACCCTGCAGCTATGAAGCGCGACCACATCGATACGGGTGCTCCTAAAATACATTTTGGGGAAATTGTCAACGTCAAAAAAGTCCGAACTCTTCAGATGGTTGTCCCTCCGCTCTACGCCCGTATGGAGTCCAGCCACATCAATCTCAACCTCTACAGAGCCGTTTCCAGGATCAGCCGGATCGAAAACCACTGAGCCACTTACAGAGTTGAACTGTCCGTGAACGGGTGTGACCATCATGTGATGGATCGTAAATTCACCCACGGCGTGGTCGGGGTCGATCTTCCATTTCGCCATTTTCTCACTCCCTGGCCTAAAATTTCAGAAACAATCAATTAATAGGGCGGAAGATCGGTAACGTCAAGAGCTTTCTTCCCCGAATCACTGTAAAGGCGTGAAAAGGCCTTTTTAGGCCGGGAGGCGCCCAGTGGAGCGCAGTTTACTATCCGGTCCGGATGGAGCCAAGGGTGTTGCTTATGGTTACTCAGACCTCTTCCGACGTTCCGGCCCCCGGTATACCCCCGCTGTTCCTGTCCTTGTAGGGTTCAGTCCAACGGTGACCCAGCCCTCCTTGCGACGGAGAAAGTGCTTAATTTGACCCCTCTGGATCATCTCGTGCAGGTCAACCTTCCGAACGTAGTCGAAACTGTCGTTGTTGTATCGAACCCGTATTAGCTCCATGGCTTCCTCCTTTGATTCAGTGCCAACATGAGAGCCCCCTGTTGATCCCGATAATGGTAAATCTATCAGGGATGCGTCGATCTGCAAATCCACCACTGGAGTGCATCCTGGTATGCTAATTTCCTAAACCCTTCGTGTTCCCTGTTTTCGCGAGGCCGCACATTTTGACCGGAAGCCCTTTGGAATGAGCGGAGAGGGACACTGTGTCATGATGGTAATTAGCACTTGGGTAAACCCCC
>DCUF01000007.1 GCA_002328485.1 Deltaproteobacteria bacterium UBA2221 | reverse complement strand
CGTATTTATGCCGATGTGTACTTAGACTACGGCCGCTTTTTGTATACGTCACACTTTCGTTGCCGCGATGTTCCCGCCTTCCTGCAGGGCGATCGTGAAGCCCGTTATGTTTCCCGAGCCGTCCTTTAAAAACACGAGTGTCCCCGGAAGCTGGCTTCTCAGTAGAAACGTATCCGTATCGATTGGATACATATCGAGACGTTCTGAGATGACGCTCACGAACTTCATCATCAAGCCGTTATCGGAGGCATATACCTGGAATGTCATATCTCCGTCTGTCTGTTCGTAATCGCCTGCGTACGACTGAAGCAAGGAAGGCGGTACCTCGATGATGTCTGTCTCCTCCGGCCTAAAGTCCGGCCACCCATAGACCTTTGCGACGCTGCGAACGACCTCCATACAAAGGGTGTAGCCGTTGTCGCCATTGATCATGACAGCTACTCCCTGGCCCCTGTCCTTATACCCGCCAAAGAAGGACTTGTACCCGACGTTTGAGCCTGAATGCTGGAAGATCAAGCCCCCCTTGCCCTTGATGAGACCGAAGCCGAGCCCGAAATTCGAGTTCGCCTGCGTCGTGAGAATTTCCTTGGCAGTCTGTTGAGACAGGGCAGCGCCCTGGTTGGCAACGGCCGCCTTTTGGACCTCGATGATCAGGCGGGCAAGGTCCCATGGGGTGGTCCAAAGCCCCGCTGCGACGAGTTCAGGATAGGTATTCCAGCCGCCCGGCAGTGGAGCCCCATCCGCATCGTGACCCTTTGATGCCCTTTCTGACAACGGACCTTCCATTGGCTGAACGAAATCGCTCGAATTCATTTCCAGATTGCGCAGCAGCTTGTCTTTCATATAAGTCCGAAAAGGTATCCCGGTGACATCTTCGGTCATCTGATGCAGCACCTCCATACCGCCCCCCGAGTAGCTGGATCGAGAGCCGGGCTCGTACACGACTTGAACCGGATTCGTGGTCGCAGGTGCCGTACCATTGAGAACCTGAAGCAGCGTCGGTATGGCACTCCCCGCGGGATACCCTAAAAAACCCGATACGTTGGTCCCGCCTGTGTGAGACATGAGCCGCCGTATCGTTGCCTTTTCAGTTGCCGTAAAGGTGGTATCCGGAATGCGCCATGACGTCAGATAGTCATTCGCGTCTCTTGAGATATCGATCTCGCCCGATTGCGCCAGCAGCATGATGCCCGTCACCGATACCGCCTTGCTCACGGAGCATGCCTGGAATACGGTGTCT
Source organism: Deltaproteobacteria bacterium UBA2221 (assembly GCA_002328485.1). Taxonomy (GTDB): domain Bacteria; phylum Desulfobacterota; class Syntrophorhabdia; order Syntrophorhabdales; family WCHB1-27; genus WCHB1-27. The sequence continues at coordinate 2,918 of DCUF01000007.1, read as the reverse complement.
GGTGTTACAGGCCCAGTTCCACTCGCTTCAATGACACCATATCCTTTTGCCCACTCTATCTGTCCGTTGTTGATGACCTCAATGCTGACTCCTGGCACCAGATAGTGCTCCATGCGGTCTGACAGCGACATGCCCGCAGGGTTGCTTCCAGTACTGATGACCGCAGCGATGAGGCTGTTCTCTACAGCATCAATACGCGATTGGAACTCTTCGGTGTCATTAGACGAACAAGCTGCCACAAACGATATGGAACAGACGACGACGAGGAACAGCTTGTGCCCCCAGAAAAATGCCTTTTTCACGCTTATCATTCACCTCCAAGGGTCTTGATGAGGTCTTTCGGGAAGTTCCGAACGAATCGATATCACTGCCCTGACACGGCAGAGGTTATCGGATCCAATCCCATAGGTCATAGCAGCTCTTCACTGGCCCGGGAGGCGGGACGCTCTTTAATAATTCAGTAACTTATGCGCCAAGGTAGTAATAGGAATCTCTTGCGCTGGACTCTCCCCTCTTCACTGAAAAGCCGTCGCGACTAAACTCATCTCAAGTTTATTGGCATAGAGGGCCGCATCAGATATGCCCAATTTCAATTAGATCATTAAAGAGCGTCCCGCTTCCTGACGAATCCGCGTGTATTCCCATGTTAGGCAAATTCCGGAGCCTTTGTCACCCGAGTTCGCGCTGAATGTACGGGCGCGATCCAAAAGAACCATAGGAGAATTTGCCGTTGATCTTACCGTCAGCATCGAAATGGAATACATCGACGCCCTGCCAGCCAAATCTGTCTCCGACAACCAAGAGCGTCACAAATTTCCGCAGAGCCATGGCCAGCCCTCTTGGCTTGGCATGCGATATATCGTGTCGACATACCCACCGGAATGCAGCCTTGCGATTCTCGACATCGATTACCTGATCATGATCGTCAAATCGCATCTTGCCATATTCATTTTTGAACTGCGGCTCGAAAGCTGCTCGTATCTCTGCCTTTCCCTTGTGAGTTTTGCCGTCACCTGGTTCGTAGACTGCGTCGTCGCTGAAAAAAGTCATAACGCTATCAAGGTCGTTATTATTGAAGGCATCCGTAAACTTCGTGATCGTATCGATGATCTGTGTGGCTATCATGAGTCCTCCAAAAGCGCTGCGACTTGCAGACGAGAGCGAATTGTTCGTATGCCTAACGTTTGAGTTAAGCGGCGGCGTTTTTGTGCCGCCCGCTTGAACGGTTGGTTCGGCTAAACCATGTATTATCCAATAGTTGATAAGTCCATAACTTTCTATCCGAAGTCGCCATTCGCCGAATTTTTTAGCCTATATCCACCAATTGTCTTATGATCACATTGGATTTAGGAGTCACAACGTCACAACTGGTTCAGTTACCTTCATACAACTTTGCAAAGTTCATACACAAGTATGTTGGTCAAAGCAAAAACACCCGCCAAATCAAGGTGGAAATGCGCCCTGTCATCAATGCCAATCACTGCTCTGGCGGAAAAATCATCATCGCCTCGCCAAAATAAAACGTATAATGGTACATACGGCAACCCCGGTACCCGAATCGCAATGTCGGCTCCCTTGATCATTTCGCCGCCAACTCCAAGGGCGCGATCTATCAATTGGCCTGAATCCTTTTCGAAATACTTAGCCAAAGGTCCAGTGGCAACAGTATGGGCACCAGTAAAGAACATCTGTCCACCGGGAAGTTCTTGCGGCACAGCCATCCGGCCACTAGGCGGAACTCCTTTGGACGTAGCCAACGTGGTGAGCAACACTACTCCGGCCTGATAGCTAACCGGTTGATCGGCTTGGTGGGTCTTTGTGATCCTTTGATTAGCCGGATCAATTGTATAATCGATCCCGATCATGGGTACTTTAAAGATTCCCTCGTCCCATGCCGCACCAACCGCCTCCGCCGCTTGTTGGGGAGAACGATTACACAGGTCAGTCCACAAAGCCGCTGGGATTTGATCTGCCCACTTGAACAATTCTTTTTGAGATGGCTTCATTTGGTTTACGCTCCCGTTGATTTTTGTTATCGCTTTATTATGTAGCCGAACGGTCTCGCGTAACCTGCGTAACGCAGCGGAGTCCGGTTTAGGGAATCATAGGGACGCTGTCAGGTTTGTGTCAGAAAAAAATGCCGTTCTTCGGCAATCCTTTGCCCCCTGGCAACCGAATCACTGACAGAGGGAACGGATATCCTCAGTTTTCAAGACAGGCTGGAAAGAGAAACTCCTAATTTCCTTACCGCCCAGTAGCACAACAGGCTGCGTGCCTCTACCATCCGCCGATACTTTCCCTCGGCCCAAACCTCCTCGGGCCGGATACCCAGAACCTCCGACACCCTGGAGACGACCTTTTCCAGGTCAAAGCCTGCTGACCTCAGCGCATGGCGCTTCTCTACAACCTCTTCGGCCGATGCCAACACACGTTCCACAAAATTGCCATCGCCCAGAATCCTTTCGTCGTTTTTTTGGTACACCTTGTTTTGCCTGAGCGACTTGACCCCTTCCCATCCCCCGGCACTTCGCAATAGCCCCCCTCCCGTAAAATCCTGTCGTCTTCCCTGGCCAACTCCCTTTTCCACAAATGACCTGTAGGCACGCCTCGCAGCAGTCAACTTCTCTCCATAAAGGCCCAGCATCCATCGCGTATCCTGCCACGCAAGCTTCCTATTGCCCATCAGTACGCTGTGCCCGCTGTAGGGATACAGGTCCAATCCATCGAGGCCCTGAACAAGGCTGCTTCTGACTGGGTTAAGGTGGATGTAGCGCACCAGCTCCAACAGGTAGGCGTCCTCCTGGCACAAAATCGATTTGAAGCGGTTCTGGAACAAATGCCCCGACCGGTTGTGTTTCCGATTGAACCACAAGGCATAGCTGGTCAAGAGTCGGCGCATGACGGTGGATACGGGGACA
>DCUF01000017.1 GCA_002328485.1 Deltaproteobacteria bacterium UBA2221 | reverse complement strand
GGGTCCAATGACTTGAAAAGTCACAGTCAAAGCAAGAATAGGAGCGATCATCACCAAGTATCTGTAGATCCCGTCTTATCCACGATCCAACGGAATTCTTGAGGGAGCTTCTTGCTATTCAAGGGTTCAGTTCGGGGGAAGTGGTGTCGGGCTTCTACGTCCTCGGCCGGGATGAGGTGGGGCGATTCTTTGAGCGATCCTTACCAGCGGGTGAGAGATTCAATGGCCATGCGATCTCCCTCCCGGAAGAGGAAGGCGGAGCGCCTTGCCGGTGGTTTTCTGAAGTGACGCCGGTCAGAAACCCCGTTTTTTCATGGGGCTGGGTCCATGACATTGACGCCGATGACCTCTGCGCCCCAGGAGACAGGCAGTCGACTCAGCTTGAGGTAGACACATTCATAGAAAGATCCTTGGCCCTTATCCACGCGTCCATATCGTCGAGGGCTCGCCGTGCGCAGGCCTCTTTCCGCTTCTTGTTGTACCCTTCGAGAAGACCGAAATTGACGTTCATGGGCTGGAAACCCTTGCGCGGCGTGGTAATGTACCTGACGAGAGCGCCCGTGCATGTAGTCGGGGGAGGGGGTGTGAAGGGGACGCCCTTCCCATAGGAAAGGGCTGAAAGACCGGCAAGAAGGCCCATGGCCGTCGATTCCATATAGCCCTCGACCCCAGTGATCTGGCCGGCGAGAAAAAGGTCTTCGCGGGCCTTGAGGGACAGATCCTCATTCAGTACCCTGGGTCCTTCGACAAAGGTATTCCGGTGTATACTCCCGAACCGGAAGAACGAGGCATTGCGGAGGGCCGGGATGAGACCGAAGACACGTTGCTGTTCAGGCCAGGTGAGTTTTGTCTGAAAGCCGACCATGTTGTACATGGTTCCTGCCTGATTCTCCCGTCTGAGCTGCACCACGGCAAAGGGTTCCCTCCCGGTTCTCCTGTCGACCATGCCGACCGGCTTCATGGGTCCGAAAAGCAAGGTATTTTTGCCCCGCTCCGCCATCACTTCTATGGGCAGACACCCTTCGAAGAAAGGGGTCTTTTCGAATTCCCTCAAATCGACTCGCTGGGCGGACATGAGGGCGTCGTAGAAGGCCTCATATTCCTCCTCCGTGAGGGGGCAGTTGAGATAGTCATCGGAATCATGAGAGTATCGTGAGCCGAAAAAAGCCCGATCCATATCGATGCTCGATGAGTCTACGATGGGGGAGATGGCATCGAAAAAAGAGAGGCTGTCGCCGGCCGTGACGACCTTGAGCTCTTCGGCCAAGACCCCGGAGGTAAGGGGTCCCGTGGCCACCACCACAATCCCTTCAGGAATTTCCCGTACCTCCTGCCGGATTACTTGTATATTCCCATGCCCCTCCAGTATCTCCGTGATCCTGGCCGCAAACCGATCCCGATCCACCACCAGGGCCTTTCCGCCGGGGATGGCCGATTGGTCGGCGGTGTGCACGAGGAGGGACCCAAGGCGCCTTAGCTCTTCTTTCAGAAGGCCGTGGGCATTCAGCAGTTCTTGTGACTTGAGTGAGTTGCTGCAGACCAGTTCAGAGAGGTAAGCCGTTTTGTGGGCCGGCGTGGAAGATGTGGGCCGCATCTCGAAAAGAAGCACCTTTGCGCCCCTTTCGGCCAACTGGTAGGCAGCCTCGGCTCCCGACAGGCCGCCTCCGACTATTTTGATTTCCAACCGCAGTCCTTTCGCAGACAGATGTTCTTGCCCCGTCCGGCAAAAACAACGGGGGAACCACAGACAGGACAGGGGCCTTCTTTTGGCTGAAAGCTTGTGGCAAAGGAGCATTCCGGATAGCGGGTGCACCCGTAGAAACGCTTTCTTTTCTTGGAGAGCCTTTCTACCAGTTCCCCCGTGCATCCTGACTCCGGGCAGGCGAAGCCAACAGAGAAGGGTTTTGTGTAGTTACAGTCGGGATAGTTGCTACACGCGATAAAGCGACCAAAACGGCCTGATTTCTCATACAGGTTTCCACCACATTTCGGGCATGTTCCCTTGCTTTCCTCTTCGATGACCTTGACGTTCCCCTCTTTGTCTACGTGGGCATTCTTCTTGTTCTTGCACTCCGGTCGGCCGGTGCATACCAGATATTCCCCGTTCCTGCCCCATCGCAGTACCATGGGCAGGCCGCACTTGTCGCATGCAATCTGGGTCTCCCGCTCCTGCTCTTTCAGGTTGGTCATCTGATCCCTGGCCGAGGAAAGCTCCTTCTGAAAGACCCCGTAGAAATCCTGAAGAGAAGAAACCCAGCTTTTCTGGTTTTCCTCGATCTGGTCCAGCTTTTCCTCCATCTTCGCGGTGAAGTCGATATCGACCACCTTGGGAAAGTACTCGGTGAGCAGACGGTTTACCGTCCTCCCCAGAGGGGTGACCACAAAATGGCCCTTGTCCTTTCCCACGTAGCCCCGATCCTGAATGGTGCTGACGATAGTGGCGTACGTGGACGGTCGCCCTATCCCTTTTGCCTCCAGCGCCTTGATGAGAGAGCCCTCCGTATAGTACGAGGGCGGGCTTGTGAATCGCTGTTCGGAGGATAGCTCTTTGAGAAGCACCGCATCACCTTCGGCGAGATCAGGGAGGAACTGCTCCTCCGGCTCGTCTTTCTCGCCGTTGGTCTCGTAAACCTTGGAGAAACCATCGAAGATGACCTTGGAACCGCGGGCAACGAAGACATAGCCACCGCATGCGATATCGGCTGTTTTTACGAGAACCCTTTCCCGGGACATCTGGGACGCCACGAATCGCTTCCAGATGAGCTCATAGAGGAGAAAGAGGTCTTTCTCCAAAAAGGTTTTTGCCTTCTCGGGTGTCAGGGCAACGTCCGTGGGACGTATGGCCTCGTGGGCATCCTGGGCACTCTTGCTGTTCTTGAAGAAGTTTGGTTTCGCAGGCACATAGGTGGCACCAAACTGAGACTCGATCAGTTTTCTCACCTGGGTGAGCGCCTCCTGGGAAACCCGTACCGAGTCGGTTCTCATGTAGGTGATGAGGCCGGTAGTCTTTCCTTTGCCCACATCGACCCCTTCGTAGAGTTTCTGGGCCACCATCATGGTCTTCTTCGAGGAAAACCGGAGCTTTCTTACGGCCTCCTGCTGCAGGGTGCTTGTCTTGAATACAGGTTGCGGAACGTTGTAACGGTCTTTTTCCTCTACCTTTCGTATCGTACATGCCCTGGGCTGCCCGTCAGCCGTGGGGGCCAGATCACGCTCGACGCGGCGCGCTTCCTCTTCGGAGCCTATCTTCAGCTTCTCATCGCCGCGGCGCTCGAGCTTTGCCTTGAGGAGATCCCCTGTTTTCAATTCGAAGAGTCCCTCTATGGTCCAGTATTCCTCAGGGACAAAAGCATCGATCTCGTCCTGTCGCTCGGAAATAAGCTTGAGTGCCACGGACTGCACCCGTCCGGCAGAGAGTCCGTACTTGACCCTCTCCCAGAGAAGAGGGCTGATTTCGTAGCCGACTATCCTGTCCAGTATGCGCCGTGCTTTTTGGGCGTCATACTTGGGCAGATCCAACTCCTGGGGTTTCTTCAGGGCTTCCTGAACGGCCTTTTTGGTGATCTCGTGAAAAAGCACCCTTTTTATGTCGTGCTTCTTGCCGATTACCTCAGCCACGTGAAAGGCGATGGCCTCTCCTTCCCGGTCGGGGTCGGAGCCGATGTATATCTTGTCTGCCTCTTTGCTCGCCTTCTTCAATTCGTCCACAACCTTGGCCTTGCCCTTCATGACGGTGAAGCTGGGCGTAAAGTCGTGGTCGACGTCAACCCCCATTTTGCTTTTGGGGAGATCTTTTATATGTCCATAGGTCGCCTTTATAACGTAGTCTTTGCCGAGAAAACTGGACAAAGTCCTGACTTTTGTAGGTGACTCAACAACCACCAGAGCTTTTGCCATTAAACCTTCCTCATAAAAAATCCGCCCGGAAAGGGCGTAATCATGTCCTTCATCTCGAGCTGGGTAAGGATGGCAAGAACCTTCCTTGTCTCCATACGGCTGTGCTGGACTATCTCGTCAACGTGCACCCTGCCCGAACCGAACAGTCCATAAATATAATGCTGTTGCTCATTCAGATCAATAGAATCGCTGGTAGTCTGGGCCGGTCGGGTCATGTCAGGGAAACAGGCCTCCATGATATCCTCGGTTCCCCCGATCAGTTTTGCCCCCTGTTTTATCAGCCTATTTGCCCCTTGGTAGGCCTCATCGAATATTCTGCCCGGCAGTGCCATCACCTCTCTACCGTATTCCAGGGCAAGGCGGGCCGTGATCAGAGAGCCGCTTTTGACGGCAGCCTCCACCACGAGCACCCCTTTGGCAAGACCTGCGATGATCCTGTTTCTCTCCGGGAAATTGGGTGGTATCGGTTTTTGACCCAGACCGTATTCGGTAACGAGGGCACCCCGTTCGGCGATCTCCTCAAAGAGCCGTCGGTTCTCTGCGGGATAACAGATATCCATGCCGGAGCCGAGCACAGCAATAGTGCCGCCTTTTTGTCTGATCGCCCCTTTGTGGGCCGCCCCATCGATCCCCCTGGCAAGTCCGCTCACCACCGTAATGCCCATGGATGAAACGGTCTCTGCCACGGTCGTCGCTATCTGGAGACCCTCGTAGGTGGCCTTTCTTGATCCGACAATCGATAGAACCGAATCCGGGATTACCCCGGGGCCTTTCTTGAAGAGGACCAACGGCGCGTCACGGAGGCTGGACAGAAGGGTGGGGTAGGTGGGTTCGCCAAGGGACAGAACTTCGATTCCTTTTCGTGACAGCCCTGTCAATTCCTTTTCTATGGCCTTAAACTCGCTGAAGTCCTTGAGCTTTTTCCTGGTCTCAGCATCGGGTACAGGGCAGGTCTTCTCAAAGAGCAGTGCTGCAGAGCCGAAGGCGTCGAAAAGCTCCTTCTTGGCGCTCCGTTGTAGGCCCTTTATTCTTGTAAGGGCTATGCGTGCTACGAGTTCGTCCATAAAAACAGCTATCAGCCGTCAGCTATCAGATATCAGCTAACAGACAAAATTGATTGCATCCTCCTTACTATTACATAATCGGTGATCGGTTGCTTTCATACCAGTCATAAGAATGAGCCTCCATCTTTGCCGTATGCTGACTGCTGAAAGCTGATGGCTATTTTGCCTTATTGGTAAATTTATTCGCATAAAAAGAAAACGTTCCGTAAACCTCACGGGCGGCAAGGCTTCGCGCAGCAGCGCTCTTCCACCATCGGTCCCTGACAAAATAGGACATGGCAACGGGCTTGATGAGATAAAGCTGTCTCTCATCCCCCTTGGAGTCATCGAAGGCGGCATGAAAACGGCGGGACGCATAGTCCGGGACAATGACGATTACCTTCTTCAGCGGGAGGGTGGACACCTTCTCCCTGAGACGTGCCGGATCGCCTGGCCTTTCAGCCCCCACCTCTATCTTCCTTACCACGGGTTCTTTGATCCCTCTCTCCTCGGCCAACCTCTGGACCAGCTCGGCCAGACTCAGACCGAATACCCGCTGTTCCTCCACGAAGATGAGCTTTCCATTGCCGGCCCAGAATTCGCGGAAGGCGTCCATGAAGAGCTCACCATTCTTGTCCTCCGGGAAGTAAGGGACAACGATGGCATCGGACGGTACGATGGCGTCCCGGTAGACAAGTCGATCGCCCAGGATACGCAGTGAAAAGGGGTGCAGGATCAGTGCGGCGATCACGAGGAAGACCACCAAAACGATGATCAGGCAGCCACACCCTGCCCGTCCGGCGGATGATTTCATCAGTCCTCCTTTACCACCATTGTCCCTGCCAAAAGATCATGGAGCGATCTCCCTTTCATCACAAAAGCCAGGACAAAGCCGAAGAGAAAGGGGAAGGCCGACAACAGATAACACCAGGTTCTCCAGAGGGAGCGGATTATCCCCAAGCCTTCTCCGTTACGTTTGACAACGCGGATACCCATCGACTGCTTTCCAATGGTCTGGGCGCCGTCCATGGTCAGGTAGGTGAAGTAGAAGAGGCCGACGAGAAGGGTGAGAAGGCGGACTGGAAAAGTCGAGCCGGCCTGATGCGACCAACCGGAACCGATGGTATAGCCAAGAACGCTAAAGGATTGGAGCAGAAGGCCTATCGCAACGAGAATCGCCAGGTCGATAAGGAAAGCCACCACCCTCAGGGAAGCCGATGCCCTTTTCATCGCATGCTGGACTCATAAAAGATGATCGAGAGAACCACCAGCGGTGTCGTTTCCGTTCGCAAAATATGCTCCCCGAGGTTGCAGGCCGTAAAGCCCTGTTCTTTCAGCCAGCCAGCCTCACGTTCTTCGATGCCGCCCTCGGGGCCGATGGCCACACAGATCTCGCCGTTCATGTGCGAGGGTATAACGGCCCTTATCCCTGTCTCTTGTTCCTTTTCGTAGAGGACCAGCCGGTTATCGACCCCCTCCAGGTAGGATAGGACGCCCCTCAAGGGTACGGGTGGTGTAATCTCGGGGATCGAGAACCTTCCGGACTGCCGGGAGGCCTCAATCATGATCCTTTTCCATCGGTCACACTTCTCTTTTTCGCCATCCTCAAACTTGACAATGGTCCGTTTGAAGATGGTTGGGACAACGCGGGCAACCCCCAGCTCTGTGGCCTTTTCGACCAGCCAATCCATTCTGGGACCTTTGATGGGGCTGACCAGGAGTGTTACCTTGGGCCTTTTTTCCTCAGGGCGATGGACCACATTTTGAACCTGTACATAGAGGTCCTTCCCCTTGATGGCGTTGATCGCTGTTTGGTACAGATAGCCCTTGCCGTCGATCAAATCGATCCGCTCGCCTACGGTCTTGCGCAGCACGGAGAGGATATACTTTGAGTTGGGCCCGGTCACCAGGACCATGCCGTTCTTCATCTTCAGTTTATCTATGAAGACCCGTCTCACTTCCATGACTCACCCTTTACTGCTGATGCTGTCACCTGTGCTTTGCTGCGTACGTCCTGCTCCTGCCGATCTTGTATCCCTAGAAATGCTGCCTACCTTTCAGGCAGGCGGTAGAACCGGGTTTCATAGGCCCGATGGTATTGCGACCATGTATCATCTTCCATATTTTCCCGCATGTGCTCCTTCACCCCCATGATTTTGGCATCAAGGTTGTCAAGGTAGTGCACGATTAGTGCCTCGGCGCACATCGGTCTCTTGGGGGAACCCCATTCCGCCTCGCCGTGGTGGCTGATTATGATGTGCTGCAATATATCATTGAGATAGGTCGGGAACTCTTTGATCTCCGAGATCAGTTGGTCGAGAATCATGACGCCCAGCGTGACATGGCCGAGCAACTGCCCCCTGTCAGAGTAGGCAAAGCCTCCTTTTACCGTCAGTTCTTCGGTCTTTCCAATATCGTGCAGCAGGCAGCCCGCAACCGTTATGTCCTCGTTGGCCCCCGTGAAGGGAATCACGCTTTTTGCCATCTTCGCTACCGAGACGGAATGTTCAAGAAGCCCGCCAACACTCACATGATGGATCCCGACCCCGGCCGGGAGCACGAAAAACTTCTCGAGGATGTCCGGGCGCTTTTTCAGGGCATCGAAAAGGCTTACCAGGTTCGGCTCCTTCAATTGATCAACCAGGGCAAAAAACTGCTCCTTAGAACTCTGGATGCTCGACTCACATTCGGGGTAGAAGGCCGTCATATCGGACAGAATCATCTCGCCTTCCACCTTTTGGATCTGGGTCACGTTCAGTTGCACCGCGTCCTGAAAAACGCGCCCCTTTCCTTCCACCCGGACGAGGTCGTTGCGCTCAAAACCGGAAGAGAGCTCATCCGCCCGCTCCCAGACCCTGCCTTCTATGCTTCCCGTCTTGTCCCGGAGCCGGACCGCCATATAGCGAGTGTTGTTCTTGCCAAGATAAACACCCTTCCTTACCACCATAAAAACATCGTTAACGATCGTATCACGTTGAATCTCATTTACAAATATCCGTTTTGCCGGCAAAATTTCCTCCGATATAGTTGCTTCAGCCTTGAATCATTATGGTCATGACTGCTGAATTCTTCTTGCTTTCTCGAGAAAGTCTTTGAGCTTCTTTTCGTACCCCCTCTCGGTGGGGCGATAGTATCTGCGTCCTTTGAGGGCTTCAGGCATATAGTCCTGTTTGACCATGGCGTCGTTGTAATCGTGGGGATAGAGATATCCCTTGGAATAGCCCAAATCCTTCATCAAAGACGTGGGCGCATTTCTGATGTGAAGGGGGACCTCATACTCCGGCAGACTGCGGACATCGGCAGTTACTGCCGAGTAAGCGGTATAGACGGCATTACTCTTCTCAGCGAGGGCGAGGTAGATGCAGGCCTGGGCTATGGCGAGGTACCCTTCGGGAGGACCAATGAAATTGAAGCTCTGCATGGCGGCAATGGCAAGCTGGAGTGCCTGCGGATCGGCATTTCCCACATCCTCGGAGGCAAAACGGACCAGACGCCGCGCGATGAAGAGTGGGTCCTCGCCCGACTCAAGCATCCTGGCAAGCCAGTACAAAGATGCATCCGGATCGGAGCCCCGCAAGCTCTTGTGGAGGGCACTGATGAGATCATAATGCATCTCGCCTTTCTTGTCGTAGGTCATTATCTTTTTCTGATACGCCTCAAGGAGTGTTTCGCCATCGATGACCGGGTGCATCCTGTTCTTCTGGACGGCCATTTTATAGCTGACCTCAAGCAGGTTGAGGGCGGTTCTCGCATCCCCCGAGGAAAGCCCCGCAAGCTCCGGCAGAACGCCATCTTCCAAACGGGGCTCCGGCCTTGTCAGCTCCAGGTCCTCAGCCAGCGCCCGCTTCAGAATCTTCAGCACATCTTCATCGGTCAATGGGTTCAACGTCAGGACACGCATCCGGGAGAGGAGGGGAGATATGATCTCGAAGGAGGGATTTTCCGTTGTGGCCCCGATAAGAATGATATTGCCGTTCTCTACGTGGGGAAGGAAGGTATCCTGCTGCAGTTTATTGAACCGGTGAAATTCATCCACGAAGAGGATGATCTTCTTGAGTTTCGCCTTCTGTATGATCTCCTTGACCTCCCGAACGCCGACCATGACGGCACTCAGCGAGACAAAAGGCAGGCTCAGGTGCTTGCCAATCAACCAGCCGAGGCTTGTCTTTCCAACGCCGGGCGGGCCCCAGAAGACCATGGAGGGGATATCCTTCTTTTCGAGAAGTACCTGCAGGAGCTTGCCTTGGCCGAGCAGGTGTCCTTGACCGACGAACTCCTCGAGTCGCTGTGGCCTCATACGATCGGCCAGCGGTTTCCTGAGGTCTTTTGTTACAACGTCTGTCTCGAAAAGCTCCATGTGATTGATACTATATCAGCTTGTGTAATTCTTTTCCAGGCGTGGGAAGGCGAACCCATCTGCTCTGTGACAAAGGGGCATTGCCTCAACCATGGCAGAAGGACTAACCTTGGTGGTACAATGAGTGGGAACGGATCACGGGCCGAGGAGAGGACCATATCAGGTTGGCCGAAATCATGAAATTCGTTATCGTCGGCAATGGCATCGCAGGGGTTAGCGCTGCCCACGCCATAAGAAAGACCAAAAGGGATGCTTCTATCACGATCGTTTCAGACGAGGTTGAGCCCACCTATTCTGCGTGTGTTCTCGGCCATTACCTCGGGGAAGAGATACCGAGGGACAGAGTCTTCATTAAGAACCTCTCCGAGTATGCCCAGGACGGAATTCGATTGTTGTCTTCCCAAAAAGTGACGGGGATAGATGCTGAGGAAAAGAAGCTGATCTTAGAGAAGGCCGACCTTGTCTACGATAAGCTTATTATTGCCACGGGAAGCAAGCCGTTTATCCCCCCCTCAATCCAGGCGGAGAGGAGCGGGGTTTTTACCTTCAAGTCCTTAAGCGACACAGATAAGCTGGTTCGATGGAAGGGCCAGAGCGCCGTTATCGTTGGTTCAGGGCCCATAGGACTGGAGGCAGGGATGGCGCTCAAAAGAAGGGGGTATCGGGTTGTCGTGATTGAACTCCTCTCTCACATCCTTCCCAAGGTATTTGACCGACGGCCAGCAGGCCTCATCAAAGAGATCCTGGAGCGGAAGGGGGTGGAGGTCCTGGAAGGGGAACGGCTTGTCGAGATCCCGGGAACGGATACGGTGACCGGCGTGGCGACCGATAGGCGTACTATCGGCTGCGACACGGTGATCCTCGCCACAGGCATGAAGCCGCGAGGGGCTTGGGTTTTCGACAAAATAAAAAGGGGGCCCTGCGGGGGCATTTCGGTCGACGAGAAGATGCAGACAAGCCTTGCCGATGTCTTCGCGTGCGGTGATTGTGTGGACGCGAGAGATCTGATCACCGGCCGTCCTGTCAGCAGTATGCTCTGGCACAACGCCCGGCGGCAGGGCGAGATCGCGGGGTACAACGCAGCGGGCTTGTCCCGGCAGTATGAGGGATCGCTCAATGCCACGGGGCTGAATCTCTTCGGCGTACAGGCAGTCTCCATCGGCATCAGCGGCGGCGGGGAAACCGATGGTTTTGCCGTAATCGAAAGGGAGCGCGAAGACGCCTATCAGAGGGTGATTCTGCAGCGGTCCGAGGTGGTAGGGGTACAATCGGTCAACTGGCCCGAAGACATGGGCCATCTGCTCGCGTCTGTTGTGAGAAAAGAAAAGGTGACAAGCCTCCATGATGCACTGACCAAAAGAAGGCCTCCCTTAAGAACCATGAGGCCCTTTGCGCATGTACGGACGTAGCATGCGAGGTGTAGTAGGTGTATCTTTATCTGCCGGGGATATCAGCTACTATGAGGCTGATGCCCCCGGCATCGGTGGACGGTGCCGTGGAAGAAATGGCCCAGATGTGGATGGAATGCGAGTCTTGCTGGCCGACACATAATACATGCGTATATGTGGAGGCGCAAGACGCAGCAGACCGCCGCAGATGGTCATTTCGAACATGGGGACGTCCAACCGACAGAAAAAAGATTATTCGATGAGGAACGATCGATGGAAGAAGAGAAGGTAATCGTATACGACCCGGTCTACTGCTCCGGCTGCATGAGATGCATGACCGCCTGCTCGACCTACAACAACGGAGCCACCAGTCTTTCCAAATCGAGGCTCCAGATCGTCAGGCATGAGGGGCACGCCATCTCGCCCCTGACGGAGGAAGATGATCTCATTTTTGACGTTCTTACCTGTCAGCAGTGCAATCAACCGGCGTGCGTCTATTTCTGTCCAACCTTAAGCATCAAGAAAAACAACGAGACCGGGTGCGTCACCATCAATCATGACACCTGCGTGGGGTGTCGGATGTGCATGGTCAGTTGCCCCTTCGGCGCTATCTCCTACGATGGGGACAGAAGGGCTTTGATAAAATGTGAGCTGTGCGGGGGAGATCCCCAGTGCGTCCGATTCTGCCCCACCGGCGCCCTCAAATTCCTGCCCAAGAAAGAGGCCCATCTGCCAAAGAGAAACCATTTGGCCAGAAACCTGATCCAGAGTCGGACGAGGGCCATCAGAGATGCTGCCACCAGGGAGGGGGAACATGCAGGTTCCTAAGGGATACGCCGGATATGCGCTGATCATAGAGCTGACAAAGAAAGAGGCCACCATCGAGCCTCTTGAAAGATTCCTCGCCGATTACGATATAGACCCGAGGCTCTGGTTGGGTGGCGATGGGTTCATCACCAAGATTCTCTGGAAGGATTTTTCTTCGCCCATAGACCCTCTCGGTCCGGAAAACGAGATCATCATAGCCACGGGCCCCTGGACCGCTACGGCCGCACCCCAGAGCGGTCGGGCCATGTTGGGGTGTATCAGCCCCGAGACAGGCGGCTTCGGATCCGGTTCCTTCGGGTGGTTTTTCCCTGCCACGCTGAAGTATGCCGGCTTTGATGTGGTCATCGTAAAGGGGAGGTCTGAAACCCCTTGTTACGTCTTTATCGATGACAAGAGAATCGCCTTTCGAGAGGCGTCCCATCTCTGGGGAAAGGAGACGGGCGAAACAGTCAAGGCGATCCGGGAAGAACTGGCCGAACGGTACGAAGGTGAGGTCCGGGTACTGAGCACGTCTGTGGCGGGGGAAAACCTTGTGCGATACGCTGTGCCGTGCGCCGACGGGACGTCCTGTCCCGGCCGAACGGGTGCCGGTGCGGTCATGGGCTCCAAGAACCTGAAGGCCGTAGCTGTCCGGGGAACGGGGGAGATCGCGATTGACGATCCCCGTGGCCTCCTCGAATCCTCCTATTCAGCAGTGAAACGGTTCTTTGAAAATGAACCCTTTCTCAAGGTATGGCAAGAAGGAGGGGCATCAACGGCCCTGGGAACGACGGGCAGTTGGGCCCTGAATGGCTCGATGCTCGCAGAAAACAGGAATGCCGCCGATTTTCCCCATCTCAAAAACGTGGGGTGTCTCAATTGCCACAATCCGTGCTACCACTGGCTCCAGATCAAAGAAGGAAAACACGCCGGACTCAGGCAGCTTGGCGGCCACATGACGTTCATGACCGCGGTCCTGCGCAATCTCGAGATACAAGACTTCGGCGACTGGATCTATTTCGAGAGGCTTATGCAGGAGCTCGGTCTCGACCCCGCATCCTTCTCGGTCTCTCTCTCCTGGGCGGTCGACCTTTTCGAGAAGGGCATCCTGACGGAAAAGGATACGGATGGGTTGACCCTGAGGCGTGGTGATGCGGACCTGGTGGCCCGGATAGCACAAAGAGTGGCCCATCGGGAGGGCAGTTTTGCAGGCCTCTTGGCGGATGGAATAGCCGAAGCCGGCCGAAAGATCGGTAGGGGATCGGAGGGCATGGCACCCCACGTGAAAGGCAAGCCCTCTCTGTTAAAGGACCCCAAGATCCAGGCCCTGATCTGGTCGCTGGGGGCTCTCACAAGCCCGCGGGGCGGAGACTGGCTGCGTCTTCACAATGTGTACGAGCTGGCCTTCGTACCGGAAAAGACCGACAATTACCCGAAGTTCATCGATAGAACCTGCGAAGAGCTGTACGAACAGACGGTAAGACTCGTCGACATACCCGAGGAACTGAAGAAGAAGATTTTCGGCGACCCGCCGAAAATCGATATGGTCTGGGTGAAAAGCACCAAGGATAAGGCCCTCTTTGCAGCTTGGACGGAGGATTTCGTTTCTTTGTTCAACTCCCTCGTCACCTGTATGTTTGGCGCTGCGACCCAGTTTTTGATGGTAGGCTTCGGTCCTACCACCTATTCCGAGATTCTCCGAAAGATTACGGGTTGGGATATGCCCTACGAAGAGCTCATGGAGGTAGGGGAAAGGGTTTTCAACCTCCAGAGGCTCTTCAACTACCGGCTCAAGGGCTGGGACAGCGCCCAGGATACCTGGGGAGACAAACGGGCCTACGAACCTGCCAGGATGGGTATCTTCAAGGGGAATCCCGTTCCCTGGGACGAGGTGCTGCAGGACTATTACGCAGTTCGCGGATGGTCGCCCAGGGGGATTCCGACCAGGGCCAAGCTGAGTCGGCTAAAATTACAGACCATGATTGGGGAGTTGGAGATCCCCGACTGATCCGCACGGCGGCCTGGAAGCTCATCGATGGAAGGCAGGCAAACCTCATAAGACTCCATCTCAAAGGCCCCGGGAAAGTGAGCAGCGACAGATGAAAATCGATTGATCTCGATCCCAATCCATCGGTAAGGCAGGAGAGGGGAAGGTACTTCAGTGGCAAAGGCTTTGGCCAATAAAGATGTTTTTATCGAGTATGAAACCATCGGAGACCCAGCGGCCCGTCCGCTTGTGTTGATTGGTGGATTATCGACCCAACTGATCCAGTGGGACGACGATCTCTGTGGAGATCTTGCCCGTCGCGGTCACTACGTCATAAGGTTCGACAACAGGGACGCGGGTCTCTCCACCAAGTGTGACAGGGCCCTGTTTGGCTCCTATACGCTTGACCATATGGCCGGCGATGTTGCGGGTCTTCTTGATGCCCTGGGGGTCGATCAGGCTCACATCTGCGGCACATCCATGGGCGGGATGATCGCTCAGACCCTGGCCATTCGACATCCTTCACGGGTCCGAAGTCTGATCTCGATCTACTCGACCACGGGCAACAAGGATCTCCCACCGCCGAAACCCGATGTCATAACCCTTCTCCTTGCCCCTGCCCCGTCGGAAAGGGAGACATATATCGAGCATATGATCACGCTCTTCAAGGCCATGGCAGGAAGGGGATTTGCCTTTGATGAAGCCTGGACGAGGATGATCACGGCCCGGGCCTTCGACCGTTCCTTCTCACCTGAAGGAACGGCACGCCATGTCAACGCCGTCATGAAGCAGCCGGACCGAAGAGATGCCCTCCGATCCGTGACGGTGCCAACCCTCGTCATCCATGGAACCGACGATCCGGTTATCCCCTTCGAAGCAGGCAAAGACACTGCCGAGGCCATACCAGGGGCCGAATTGATACTGATAGAAGGGATGGGTCACGATCTCCCCCACGGCGGGGCGTGGCCCAGGATCGTGGAGTTGATCGAAGGGCATACGGTGAAAGCGAGCCGGTAGAAAACCTCTTTCCCTGCTGTGGTTAGGCACCACCGGGCTGCAGGGTGACATCCACCTCCACGGTCCGTCCCTCACGGAGCACCGTGAGTCTGACCACGTCACCGACTGCAAAGTCATCGAGACGGGCAAACAATTTGGCGACGCTATCCACACCCTTTCCATTGACAGCGGTGATGATGTCCCCTGGAATAATCCCTCTGTCCCTCGTAACGGATGCCCCTTTCAATCCCGCCCGTGCTGCGGCAGACCCTGGGGACACCCGGAGGATGAAGACACCTGCAACACCCGCCGCGCCAGCCAGTCGTTGATTGATCCCCTCATCCACCTCGATACCGAGGGCAGGCCGAATGTATTTCCCGCCACGGATCAGTTGGGGCACCACGCGGTTGACGGTGTCGACGGGGACCGCAAAGCCGATGCCGGCACTGGCACCGCTCGGACTGTAGATGGCGGTGCTGATGCCGATCAGCCGGCCTGCCGAATCGAGAAGCGGCCCACCCGAATTCCCCGGATTGATTGCGGCATCGGTCTGGATGAGATGCTCGATCACGGAGCCCTCACCCTGGAGAGACCTGTCCAGGGCTGAAACGATACCGGTGGTAAGGGTCCAGTCGAGACCGAAAGGGTTGCCGATAGCGAATACCTTCTGACCCACCTTCAGGTCATGACTCGTCCCTATCGGTATAGGCGGCGGACGCTTGAAGCCCACACCGATCCGGAGCACTGCGATGTCGTGGGAAGGGCTTGCACCCACCAGGGCAGCCCTGTAGTCCCGGCCGTCGCTGAGCTTGACCGTGGCTTCACTGGCGCCCTGGATGACATGGAAGTTGGTAATGAGGTTTCCGGCACTATCCCAGATAAAGCCCGAACCGGTGCCACGGGGCACAGCAAAGACGTTTCGTGTCCAGACATCCCGCACCAGGGCTTTGGTGGTGATATAGACCACGGAGTCGCGGGAGCGCTCAAAGATTTCAATGGTCGACTTCTCATCGGCAGCCAAATCACCACGGGCGGCTACCGTGCGTGGGGTGGCATGAGGTTCGGTGGGCCGTGAGCCGCGGAAATCGGGCCAGTATCGTCCGATCAGCAACAACAAGACGCCGAAGATCACAAACCAGATGAAGCGAGGGAACAAAGATTTTTCTGCTGACATACGTTTAATTACGGCGGAATCCTGAGAAAAATGCAAGAGGAATCATCTGCGATAGCAGCAGACCTGCAAGAAACAATACATTGCTTGATGGGGGAAAATTATCTTTTGAGAGCAGGCCCGTCGTCGGGTTTTCCGTAGTGACGATGATGCCCGTGCTTTCTCGTATCTGGAATCTGTCCCGGGCAATCAACGTCCGTCTCGATAACCGTAGCCTACCCTGTAATACAGACTTCCCAAGAGGTGCCCGTTCTTCTCGATATTCCTGTAGCCGATTGGCCCAAGTCGCTCAAAGTACTTCGTCAGTCCAGTGTCCGACAAACTGTTAGTATCGTCGTCGACAACGATGACTGTCTTACCATAGGCACCAGACGCCGGGTACCAGTAGCTCCACATAAGAGATTTCCTTCCAAATAGATGCCGACCCGTGACACGATTCGATGTATCCGGGTCTGGTAGATAGAAGGATAGTTGAGCAGAAAGGGGATAGCGGTCCATTCCGACCACGAGGGGTTTCTTGCCTATTTCGACCCGGATCTGTCGTTCTATGGTCCCCACCGCACTGCCTACCTCCTCCCAGGCGACCGGTACCTGCTTTATGCCCAGAAGACATGACAGGCCGGGGTTCCCCATGAGGACGTAATACATAAGTCCCCCATAGATGAGGAGCAAGCATACTGCTGTCGGCCTCCAGAACCCTGCGCTAAATCGGGCGAACCATCCAGTGGCCATACCGCGAGTGCTCACAACGACGGCGCTTCCGATCAGGGGAAGAACCGGCAGCCAGACCGGGCCGGTCCAATGCACCCTTGGCGCTTTAACGAAACTGGAGCAAAAAAACACTGAGAGTGGGACGAGGGTAAAAAGCGCCATGAAGAGTCGTTTCCTGTTTGGGTTCGATCCCTCCTGGAGAGGCGCCGCCCATCGTTGCATCACTGCACCCACGGCAGCTACGAAACCAATTGGTGTCAAGAGCACGAGTATACTGGCAATGAAGAGATGGGGAGATACATGGCTGCTGCCCGACCAGCGCTCCACACCCTGGAACGCAAACGAGGCCCAGCCATGGGTGGCATTCCATAATATGACCGGAGAAAAGATGAGGAACGCTATGGCAAAGGCAAGATATGGTTCGGGACGCCCAAGCCACCGCCGCGACTCTTTGTCGATGACTAAAAACAGAACTGAGGCTGGTGCCAATAGGACGATGCTATACTTGGACAGCATCCCCAAACCGAGGCAAATGCCTGTCCACAGCCAGGCCCGTCGGTGTCCTGTGAAGAGAGCTTGCTCAAGAAAATAGAGACATCCCGCCCATGTCGCATAGAGGGGTGCGTCCGGGCTCATGACAAAACCGTTGAAAAAATAGACCGGGAAGACGGCAAGAAGCATAAGAGTAATGAATGCTTCCGTTTTGCCAAAGACATTCTTGGCCAGTCTGTAGATGAAGAAGGCTGTCACTGCCCAAAGAGGCATTGCCAGCAGGCGTACCCCCAATTCGGTCTTTCCGGCGATATGAGTTCCCAGCCAGATTAGCCATGCCACCATAGGAGGATGATCCAGATACCCGAAGTCCAGCCGCTGGGCATAGTTCCAGTAGTATGCCTCCTCTGGAATGAGATCGATGATTCCCGCGAATGAGAGGCGTATCAGTACCGCGTAGAGCACCACACAGAGTGCAAAGATCCGCCACCGTATGGAAGGTGTGGAACGTTCATATTGCTGTGGGAACACAAAGAAGGCACTACCTACGTAATTGACCATGACCGCCGCGGCAATGGCAAAAAAGATGGCAATACGGGGCGACCATCCGACTGACTCAGTGAGTATCGCAAGGATGGCGCCGCGAAAAAGCAGCGCCAGGATGCAGACGGAGACAAAGGATAGGTAAATTCTCCACTCCGGCTTGCCACTGAGGCGGGCAGTACTTGCAAACGTCCAACGGGCGTTCAGCACATAGTTGGAGAATGTTGCTGCAATAAAGCTGGAAATATGGGAGGTAACAACTCCAACGCCCGCGCTTAGGAGCAGGCTAAAGACAAGATAATCAACAACGACGCCCAGCGAGCCCACAATACCAAATCTAACGGCACTTCCTGTCGAAACAGCTCCTCCCGCCAGGACGAGGATCTGTTTGAGGAAGGAGAAAATCTCCTTCGTACCGAATTTCGATGTTCCCCGCTCGCGGTCGATGAATGTTATTGGCACTTCAAGGACTCTGAGGGAATCACCTCCCTTTGCGGCAACCTCTAGGGCAATCTTAAATCCTGTCGCTTCTTTACCCAGGCTCAGGAGCATTTCACGACGGACGGCGAAGAAGCCTGACATGGGATCTCTGATGCTCACCAGAGGCCAGGCAAGGAGAGTGGCGACCTTTGAGGATATCCTGCGGGTCCAGGGCCAACCAGGTATCTCTCCGCCAGGGACATAGCGGCTGCCGACCGCCATGTCATGAGTCCCCGCAAGTATCGGCCGTATCAATGCAGGAAGCGCCTCCGGAGGATGGCTCATATCTGCGTCCATCACCACAACAACCTCTGTATGGACAGCGGCCGCACCGTAGACGATGTCGCCCGATAACCCCCCCTTTCCGTCTGACTGTACCAGGCGCACCCGCCTTTTATCTTCCCAGGCTACAACCTTCTCTTGGGTTCCATCCTTTGACCCCCCGTCGACAAACACGATTTCGACTGCGAACTCTGCATCCTTCGTTGCAGCAATAATGCGTTCCACCAGGGGGTCAACGTTGTCGACCTCGTTAAGGGTAGGGACAAGAATGGTTACTGTATCAGGGTAATTATCGGAATTTTTCATGCGGCTCCTGATGGCTTTTGCCCACTGGCAACAGCCCCTGTTTTAACCGGAGTTCCTTGCGGTCAACCTCAGTCGAATATGTCCCATATCGACCGCATCCTGTGACCATACTCATAGCGATCATGAAGGCCATGCTGGTCTCCGACATCGATGGCCTCTTCATGATAGTACCTGTCCCGCTCGTTCGACCTCTGGGGCTGTATGTCCTCGACAGTTCCTGATCCAATGAGGACGCTGCTTCCCTCATCCTGGCGAGAAGGCCGCAAAGCCCGCCCTTTTGAGGCAACACACCTCCACACGTCATTACAGGTGCCGATCGGTAGCCCGCGCTTCATTACCTCTGCCATTCCCTGGTGCGTTTAGCACAGACCGTGACTTTTCCTTCTTGAATGTGGGCGAACAGACGTATCTTACAAGTCGGCTGATGACGTGATCATGACAGGAAGATTGCCGTTTTTTAATGATTGCTCGCCAAATCAGAAATAGCGAACCCTGTCTTATGGCAACACACGGTCTCTAAATACTCCAGAGTAGGCTTTTCCCCTCTGTCTACTCCGAGAATCCCAATCTCTACGAGAAAAACGGGAGAGGGAGGGCGAAGGCGGGAAAAAACGGTAACGACATGGGGAAATAGTGCGCTGAGCCTCCCATGCCAGGGGCAGATAGAGCGGATTATCTACACCTGCTCTCCAAATGTGTATCAGAGCGACCTTTATGTCAATGTATCCCTGAACATCTTCGACCGTCCTTGATCCTCAAGGATTGACGCCCGGCTTTGCACGGCGCTTTGCATCCTACAAACGTCCCACCTTGCTGCATAGCGACCCCGACCGGCTCACCCGAATCCTCCCGGACCCCAACCGCCCCGTCCAACTCATCGTTACAGGGAAGGCGCATCCTGCCGATACCGAAGGTCAGGAGATGATACGCGACTGGGTCCCGTTTGCGAGCCAGCCCGAGATACGCGGCAGGGCCATCTTTTTGAGTGACTATGACGTGATCCTCACAGAAAAGATGGTGGGCGGCGTGGATCTATGGATCAATACGCCCACAGGTCACGGGAGGCACGCGGCACGAGTGGCATGAAGGCGCTGGCAAACGATGGCCTCAACCTGCCCGAACTCGACGGTTGGTGGGCAGAAGCCTATTCGCCGGAAGTAGGTTGGGCAATCGGGGACGGACAGGAACATGGCGACGATCCTGACTGGGATAGGACAGAAGCCGAACCGCAATACGCCCTTCTCGAGAACGAGATCATTGCCGCGTTCTGCGAGCGTGGAAACCACGGAGTTCTCACCCGATGGGTAGCGAAAATTCGTCAAAGCATGACTGGAACTCTATGTCCTTCCTTGAGATGAGTGTAGAGACCCTCGACGAACATCACCACTTCCGTGTTGTAATAGGTTTCGCTACCGTCCCTCAACTATCGGTGCTCGTCGAACTGTATGCCTCTGCCTCCGGTGGGCCCCCATGCCGACAGGTCGTGACCCAGGATGACCGGGCGAAAAAGGGCAAGAACGTCAGCATCTACAGTTCTCAAGTCCCCAGTAGCCGGCCTACGGCTGACTATACACCGCGGATCATCCCCAACCTGCCGCGCGTTGCCATACCTCTTGAGCCGGACTTGACCCTGTGGCAGCGATCATAGCTCTCCGGAGAGAAAACGGCAAGGCTGGGCCGTTTCACGAGGGCAACGGCAAACCCTGTTTATACCTTTTCTCAAAGGTACGTACCGAGTTCGTTCCCTCGACTTTCCGGCTTCACATTCCCTTCTGTACGCTCGGTGCTCCACCTCTCGCCCGCACTAAGATCTCCCTCCGTTTGGTGCAGGAACTCGCTTAGCCCGCTGCCTGCGGGCACCCGAGAGGCTCTCGCAAGGCGCACCTCAGGGAACATGAAGCCTCCGTGCAAAGGGGAGTCAATTTTGAGAAAAGGTATATGAGATCCGATGCGGTATGTCGGACGTGGCGTTTGTTGAGAATGAAGAAGGGACTTCGCAGCGGTGAATCAATGGGTCGACAGGGGATCTTCGATGGGTATTTTGCGAAGGGGCCTTGAGAAACACGGGGAAATCGGTGAACGGTTCCAGGAAGAGACCGTGCTTTTTATCCGGCCACGGTGGCCCTGCTCTCTAGCCGCTCTTCTTGTCCCGGTCCTTAAGAAACGTGGCAAGAATAGAGGCAAAGACGAGGTGATCTACCAGTTCGGCCATGTGGTATCGGAGGGGGCGGAGTTTTTTGTCTGAGAGCCAGCGAAGCTCCAGGGTGTCCATAAAGTCTTCCCACCACTCCTCGTCTTTCGCCCAATTCCAGCAGGCAAAAAATCCTTCCGGGGTGTGATAGTCGATATTGTGTTCTTCGGAATCCCTGATATGCTTTCGACAATGTTTACAGGTCTGGTAATCATAGTCGAGCTTACCTTCCTGTCTGGGCATGGGGTCAAACTCATGCCAGCATAATCCTCGCGCCTCGTGGATCGTCTGATTGGCTTCTTTCTTTGTCATGCTTCTCCTTCCCTGCCGGACCACATTCGCAATTTGGGCAAGACCGGCAGGTTTTTCGCTTCAGCTTCTTTATGCGTCAAGGTGCGCCATAAGCTCATCGAGGCTTCGCAAGAACAGATCGGCACCTGCATCCACGAGCCGTTCTTCATCCTCGTGACCCGTACTGACCACCACTGCCATGGCCCCCGCAGCCTTTGTAGCCACGATGTCATTGATCGTGTCTCCGATCACAATACACTTCTCCGGAAGGACGTCCAGTCTTTTTGCGCATTCCAGGATCACGTCGGGTGCCGGCTTCCGAGATGCTACCTCACGGGACGTGACGATTGCCCCAATAAACTGATCAAAGCCCAGCCTTTTGAAACGAACCCACTCATCATCCACGGACGACATCCTGCCTGTGGCGATACCGATCTTCACCCCTTTGTTCTGCAGGACGTTCAGGAGTTTTTCTGCCCCTGGAAATGCCTTCACCTCGTGAACTTCGAGTTCCTTGAAAAGCCCGAGGATCTTCTCCCGACACGCTGCGAAGACGGATTCTTCCGTGTCCTTCGGGAAGAGTTTCTCCAGGATTGCCCTCAAAGCCAAGCCTTCCGCCAGATACCGCCTCAGATCGGCCTTTGGTATCGTATTGAGCCCATATCCTGCCGTACCCTGGGTAAAGACCGTGTAATAGGCACTGAAAGTATCGACCAATGTACCGTCAATATCAAATATCACAGCTTGTATATCCTGTCTCAAGGTCATACGACAACCACCCCCACCGGCCCTCTCGGCAGCCGGCTTTTCAGTATCATAGCCCGACAAAGGCCAGCGTCCAAGTATAACCGTTCGCTTATGGTTTGTGAAGCAGTATCGCCACCCGTCCATCGGGTAGCATCCTTCGATTCGCCGCTCTGTTTCCGGCTGAAAGACCCCATGGATTCAGCCTCCATACCTTGGCAGGTGACGGCCTTTTTTTCGAAAGAGCGCCCCCTTCGAGCATGTTGAATCCCATGGTCTGGTATCGATGGGACCCTGATGACACCAAAAACCCAGACCGCTGACCCAGACACCGGTGCGATGTGGAGGCCCCCAGCGGGGATACGTAGTGTAGGGGCTTTAACGGGAAACCGGTCGCATGGTACAATCATGCACCGGTCGTTCAAAAATAGGCGGCTTGTGAGGAGATGAATGGAATCCGTTTGGTTCGCACTTTCACTGACACTGGTTGCCGGCATGGCAACAGGCATCGGCAGCATCGTTGCTTTTGCGGCCAAGAGGACCAACTACCGTTTTCTTGCGGTTTCGACCGCCTTTTCAGCCGGCGTCATGTTGTACGTCTCCTTCATTGAAATATTCGTCAAGGGCGTTGACGCGCTGGCAAAGAGCTACGGCGACTATTGGGCGAACTGGATCAATGCCGCCTCATTCTTCGGTGGGGTGCTCCTCATCGGGTTGATCGACAATCTTATTCCCGCAGCAGAAAACCCACACGAGACCCACTCGGCCGAGGAAATGGCACCTCTTCATGATGCTTCGGCCCCCTTTCCCGACTTTAAGGACAAGGGGCGCATCGTCGGCGCTCGCTCCCAAACGGGTGCCCACGATCATAAAGTCGGTAAGGGCAGGCTGATGCGCACGGGATTGTTCACAGCCCTGGTGATCGGCATCCATAACTTTCCCGAAGGTCTTGCCACATTTCTCGGCGCCCTTCAGGATCCATCCCTGGGGATAGCCATTGCCGTGGCCGTTGCGCTCCACAACATCCCTGAAGGGATCAGTGTCTCCGTCCCCATCTTCTATGCCACGGGAGATCGAAAGAAGGCCTTTTTTTATTCTCTGCTGAGCGGCCTTGCCGAACCCATAGGCGCCGTGGCTGCCTACCTGCTGTTGCTCCTCTTCGCCGGCGGTGATACCGGGATGATCCCGCCCCAGATCACGGGTATCATGTTCGGCGCCGTGGCGGGTATTATGGTCTACATCAGTATTGATGAACTGCTCCCTACCTCCAGGGCCTACGGCAAAGGACATGACAGTCTGATCGGCCTTGTGGGCGGCATGGTTGTGATGGCTGTGAGCTTACTGCTGCTGAAGTAGCGTTCACAGGAGGGTTTTCAAGGTGGATTCAGGCTGGGAATCTCGCAGGACCGGTGTTTGCCAGGGTATCTTTCCGGAAGATGTTATGAAAGGGCATCCCGAGCGCATAGCGCAGCGCCGTAGGCGCTCAGCATGTCGGGGTTCTCATGGACGAGAAGTGGTTTCCCCAGCCGTTGGGAGAGCATGTTTTGGAGGCAGAGGTTACGGGCACAGCCTCCTGCAAAAACGATATCATCGGGGAAGCCGATCCTTTTGACCAAGGGCAGAATTCGGCTGACGATGGAGTTGTGAAGCCCCTTTGCCATGGCCTCTCTCGTCACCCCTTTGCTGATGAGGCTGATGACCTCGGATTCAGCAAACACAGCGCAAAGACTGCTGATGGTTACCTCCTGGTCCGCGTCGCAGTTCAGCCCGAAGTCCCCGATAGTGTACCCCAGCGCGTGGGCCATGATCTCCAGGAACTTCCCGGTCCCCGCCGCGCAGCGGTCGTTCATCTCGAAGTTGGCAACCGACCCTCCGGCATCCAGGACAACCACTTTCGTATCCTGTCCTCCAATATCGATGATCGTTCGGCAGCTCGGGAACGCAGTTCTTGCACCCCTGGCAACGGCCTTTATCTCCGTGATGGTTTCTATGGTCCGCTCGGCCCCAAGGAGATGACGGCCGTACCCGGTGGCCAGCATCCTATGGGGCCGACTTTCCTCTATCAGTCTCTTGCAGACACTGAGTGGATCATACCCTGTTTCTTCGCGGTAAAAACGGGCCGCCCCGTTTTCCACCAGGGCGACCTTGATATAGCGTGATCCGACGTCGATACCTGCAATTCTCAAGCTTGCCCGCCATCCTTAATCATCTCGACGAAGGCCTCAACCCTCGTTTTCAACTGGCCGGCGTCCTCGAGACTGTAGTCGGTTTCTATGCGAAGGAAAGGCAAACCTGCTTCCTCTACTGCGTTTTTGGCGCGAAAAGCCTCGACCAGGTAGGGAGTGCAGAACTGTAAGGCATAGTGGATGACACCGTTCGCGTGAAGGGTTTGGGTCATGGTTGCTATATCATCAAAGCGTTCGTCATTGGGGGTAAAACAGGCGCAGTTGATGGAAAGGTATCTCTCGGCGAGCCTTTGCATGGCCTCCTCGACTGAGGAGAAATCCTGGAGCAGGGAGTGAAAATTCCTCTCGCCCACGCACGATTCCTCACCAACGACTATGGCCCCGCTGCCTTCCACGATATAGTGAAGTTTCCAGTTGGGGATGGCCATGGGAGAGCCGGAAATGAGAAGCCTGGGGGTTCCCCTGGGGGCTACCCCTTCACCCTTATTGACCCTCTCGTCCAGCTCATCGCAGAGCTCGTTTACCTTGGTGGTGAACCTCGCCGGGTCGTCGTAAAAGGAAATCTGATTGATGAGCAAGGCATCGAGGCCGGAAATCGGGGTCGGATCAGCCGATCGCAAGCGCGACAGTCTTTGGAGGGCTCGTCTTTTTTCGTCCACGATTTTTGCTGCGTTCTTTAGCCCCTCCAGCGTGATCTCCTTGCCCGTCACCGCCGTCAGCTTCGCCGCCAACCTCTCGATTTCATGCTTCCACATGACCTTACCGTCGGCACTCTTCTTGTTGGGGAGCTCCATAACATAGACTTTATTGGTGATCTCGTCGAAGACCTCATATGCCTTCTTTTTACCGTCGCAGGTGGTCTCCCCAATGATGAGGTCGGCCGATTCCACGTAGGGGCACAATCCTGCCAGCTTGAAGCCCATAAACGCCTTGATCAGAGCGCAGGTATTTCGAGGAAGATATTTCTCCGCTTCCTCAGCGCCGACGTCGGCCCCGGCGCACAGTCCCACGGCCACGCCGCCAACCGCCAGGATCAGTTCCTCGGGAACGTACACGCAAAAAGTTCCTATCACGGGCTTTCCTGCTGCCTTGTCCTTCAGGAGCTCCACAATCCTCAACCCGTGTACCTCTGAGATGACGAAATCGAAGTAGCCCATTCCTACAGGACGGTTCGGCTGCGTCAGATAGATATTCTTGTAGGCATCGGAAAGCACGGCCAGCAGCCCGTCATGGGCCTCCAGGTTAAGTCCAAGCGAACCCCACATCTCTCTGTAGTCCTCAGGCATTGTTTCCTCCATAGATTCTCATTAATCGGTCTATGATAGATGCGGGCTATGCATAAGTCAAATAGCTAGAATTTATTAATTGAGCCTGTTTTATGCTGCTCCTTGGCCTGGGGACAAAATTCCGGTCCTTTTGCCCCTTAATATCGGGGTTCCTGTCGTATCAAACGGCCTTGACAACCGTGTTGCTGTGGTTTAACCTTCATTAACTCTACTATGTATATAGGGTATAAGCATGTGAGGGTGCGCTCCAGGAGGATGCCATGGCAAATTACTTCGAAGACAATTCCTTTTCGATAGGCAAAACCCCACTGGTGAAGCTGAACCGCGTTGTGGGGGATTCAAAGGCCCTTGTTCTGGCAAAGATTGAGGGAAGGAACCCATCCTATTCCGTCAAGTGCCGGATCGGGTCGGCCATGATCTGGGATGCGGAGAAGCGCGGGGTGCTCAAGCCGGGTATGGAGATCGTCGAACCCACATCGGGCAACACGGGAATCGCTTTGGCATACGTGGCTGCGGCCAGGGGGTACAAGCTGATTCTCACCATGCCTGAGAGCATGAGCATCGAGAGGCGCAGGTTGCTGAAGGTTCTGGGCGCGGGCCTGATCCTTACGGAGGCGGCAAAGGGTATGAAGGGGGCGATCGCCAAGGCCACTGACCTCGCGACTAGTGACCCCTCCCATTTCTTCATGCCCCAGCAGTTCGAAAACCCGGCAAACCCTGCCATCCACGAGGCGACGACAGCGATCGAGCTGTGGAACGACACGGATGGAAAGATGGACGTCCTTGTGGCCGGGGTCGGAACGGGCGGAACCATTACCGGGATCAGCCGCTACTGGAAGGCCAAGAGGCAGAAGGCTATCGTCTCTGTTGCGGTGGAACCCATACACTCGCCGGTACTGACCCAAGCGCGCCGTGGCGAGGTACTGCAACCCGGACCTCACAAGATCCAGGGTATTGGTGCTGGCTTTGTGCCGAAAGTCCTCGATCTCAATCTCGTGGACCGGATAGAGACGGTCAGTAATGATGAGGCCATCGAGACAGCCCGTCGCCTGGCGAGTGAGGAAGGCATCCTCTGTGGAATCTCTTCCGGAGCAGCCGCCACGGTGGCTGTCAGAATTGCGCAGGAACCGGAGAGCAACGGCAAGATGATCGTGGTCATCCTTCCCGACCTCGCCGAGCGATACCTGTCCACGCCGCTTTTCGAGAACCTTGACCCGGCTGTGGCAACGGCGACAGCTTCTGACAAGATTCTTTAGGGGCAGCCGAATGAAGGTGTCGACGAAAGGAAGGTACGGCCTGCGTGCGATGATGGACCTGGCCATACATCAGACCGGCGCCACGCCCATTTATCTTTCGAGTATCGCCAAAAGGCAGGATATCTCTGAAAAGTACCTGGAACAGATCTTTGCGACCCTCCAGGGCGCCGGGCTGGTGAGGACCGTCCGTGGTAGAAAAGGCGGCTATCTTCTCACAAGGCCCGCTTCACATATTACGCTGAGTGAGATTTTCACGGCCCTTGAGGGTCCGTGCAACCTCGTAATATGTGTCGCAGACCCTTCCACCTGTGGGCGAGGGGAGGGTTGCGCCGCGAAGGAATTGTGGCAAATGCTGGGGGACAGGATCGAAAAGGCCCTGAGGGGCATCACGCTGGCGGATCTGGCGGAGCGTCAAAAAGAAATGGGTGACCGGGAAGCACCTATGTACTACATTTGATCGGTGTGATATATCGTATAGAGGAAAGCTACAGCAGGCTGGAGCAGATCAAAGAAGAAGATTAACCAATACGGCATATGAGGTGACGAGATGTGGGAATACACGGACAAGGTTAAGGAACACTTCCTGAACCCCCGGAACGTGGGGGAAATAGAAAACCCTGATGGCGTTGCAGAAGTGGGTTCTATCGCTTGTGGGGATGCACTTAAGTTCACCTTTAAGCTGGATGAGAATAATAAGATCAAAGACGCAAAATTCAAGACCTTCGGGTGCGCGAGCGCCATTGCCTCTGCCTCTGCGCTGACGGAGATGGTCAAAGGGAAAACTCTGGAAGAGGCCCGCAACATCTCAAATAAAGACATTGCCGATTTTCTGGGAGGTCTGCCCGAAGAGAAGATGCATTGCTCGGTCCTGGGGCAGCAGGCCCTGGAGATGGCCATCCAGAGCGTCAAGGGCGCGCCGGCTCCTGAACCCGGAGCTGAGATTATCTGCGAGTGTTTCGGAATAACCGATCGCGAGATCGAAAAAGCCATCAGGGAAAATGGCCTTAGCACCGTGGAGCAGGTCACCAATTACACCAAAGCCGGAGGCGGCTGCGGCAACTGCCACGAAAAGATACAGACAATCATCGACAGGGTTCATGCCTCGGGGGTGCCGATCGCCCCGGCAGAGACAAAATCGAGACTGACAAATCTCAAGAAAATCAGGTTAATCGAGGACGTGATGGAGAGAGAGATCCGGCCGTCTCTTCAGCAAGACGGCGGCGACATCGATCTCATTGACGTGGTCGGAGACCGCGTCATCGTGGCGGTGCGGGGGAGCTGCGCTACGTGTCCTGCCTCGCAGGCCACACTCAAAGGGTTTGTGGAAACAAAGCTGAGAGAGACGGTTGCACCTGAGTTGATCGTTGAGGAGGAGGCGTAATGAAGACGGTATATCTCGACAATAATGCAACGACGCGAGTCGCCCCTGAGGTCGTCGAGGCTACGCTTCCCTATCTTCAAGAATTCTACGGCAACCCCTCCAGCATGCATACCTTCGGCGGTCAGGTGGGCGCCAAGATCAGGGAGGCCCGGCAACAGGTAGCATCCCTCCTCGGCGCGGACCCCGAGGAGATCATCTTTACATCGTGCGGAACGGAAAGCGACAATACGGCGATCCTCTCCGCCCTCCGTACCCAGCCAGGGAAAAAGCGTGTCATCACCAGCCGGGTGGAGCATCCCGCTGTCAAGGCATTGTGCGAACGACTGGGGAAAGAGGGTATCTCCGTAATCGAGATTTCGGTGGATAAAGAAGGAAATCTCGACTTGGATGAATACAGAAAAAACCTGACCCCTGATACGGCAATCGTCAGTCTCATGTGGGCAAACAATGAGACGGGTGTGATTTTCCCCATCGAGGAGGCCGCATCGCTGGCAAAAGAGCGAGGCATCTACGTCCATACCGACGCCGTCCAGGCCGTGGGCAAGATCCCCATCAACATGAAAGAGAATGCCATAGATATGCTCTCCCTCTCCGGTCACAAACTTCATGCGCCAAAGGGCATCGGGGTCCTCTACGTGCGTAAAGGCACGCCCTTTTCGCCATTCCTCATAGGGGGCCATCAGGAAAAGGGCAGACGGGGCGGGACAGAGAATACCCCCTACATTGTCGCCCTGGGCAAGGCCACAGAGTTGGCTGCCTCCAACCTTCAGACTGAGAATACCAGGGTTCGCAATCTCCGTGACAAGCTGGAGAACGCCCTCATTCAGTCGGTCCCCAACTCCCGTATAAACGGGAATCGGACAAACCGCCTTCCCAACACGACCAACATCAGCTTTGAATTCATTGAGGGAGAAGGGATTTTGCTCCTCATGGATGAGTTCGGCATCTGTGCGTCTTCAGGCTCAGCCTGTACCTCGGGGTCACTCCAGCCATCCCATGTATTACGGGCCATGGGCGTTCCCTTCACCATGGCACACGGCTCGGTCAGATTCAGCCTCAGTGTCTACAACACTGAGGAGGAGATCGACTTCGTGATCGAGAAGTTGCCGCCCATCATTGCCCGGCTGCGCGAACTTTCTCCCTACTGGAAAGAGGGACAGGCTGGCGGCGTCTGTACCACGGCGTCGGGAAACGCAGGGTAGGGGCGGCGGTCTCCAACCGATAACCACACGTCGCATCTTCCGGCTGGGCATGAGCTTGCAGTTCAACCCCCTCCCTCCGTCCTCCGAGCATTCTTGACAATTTAAGTAGGGTAAGCTACTTTTACAAGTGAGGACAAAAAGGTGTACCTTCCGGGCATGGGGGTCATCACGGTGCTGCTGTGAACGGCAGGGTCTGCCGTGAGGAGATGCTATGAACATAGAGGAGAGGATCCGTGAGCTGAGGCGTGACCGAAAGGCCGTTATTCTTGCCCACAACTACCAGTTGCCGGAGATCCAGGACATCGCTGACTTTGTCGGCGACTCGCTCAATCTCAGTATGAAGGCGGCGCAGACCGATGCCGACATGATCGTCTTCTGTGGGGTCCATTTCATGGCTGAGACAGCCAAGATACTCTCCCCGGAGAAGCTGGTCGTCTTACCCGATTTGTCGGCGGGTTGCCCCATGGCGGACATGATCGATGCCGGACAGTTGCGAGAGCTGAAAAAGGAGCATCCGGGTGCAGGGGTCGTCTGCTACGTGAATACCACCGCCGAGGTCAAGGCCGAATGCGATTATTGTTGCACATCAGCTAACGCGGAGAGGGTCGTCAGAAAGATGCTGGAGCGTTATGAGGAGATCATTTTCGTCCCTGACAAACACCTCGGTCATTATGTCTCCCAAAAAGTCGGTCGTGGCTTCATTCTCTGGAACGGCTTTTGCCCCACCCACGCCCGCATCATGCCTGAGGAGATCCTCAAACAGAAGAGTCTTCATCCGAAGGCCCTGGTCCTTGCCCATCCCGAATGCACGTCGGAGGTGCTCCACCTGGCTGATCAGATCCTTTCTACGGAGGGGATGTGCCGCTTCGCAGCCGATTCTACCGCCGATGAATTTATTGTGGCAACTGAGGTCGGCATTCTCCATCGCATGGGCAAGCTTAGCCCCACGAAACGCTTCTATCCGGCGTCAGACCTGGCTGTCTGCCCAAACATGAAACGGATCAATCTGGAGAAGGTGCTTCGATCGTTGGAGGAAAAGGTCTTCGAGATCACGGTCCCTGAGGAGATATCAAGCCGAGCCAGGGCCGGTATAGAGAAGATGCTCGTCCTTTAATCGCTATCTGCGCCACCATGCGTCAGCCCCCCGGCTGGGGGGATTCCATAACGACCCAGAGTAAGAGGAGGGCACAAATCTGTCTTGACACTCTTCTTCTGATGATCTACCTTGCCTGCAACTAGCTAACGGTGAGAAACCTGTTGAGGAGGAGACCATGAAGCTATCGAAAGGGGACAACGCTCCCGAATTTTCGCTGCCCGACCAAAACGGAAACCAGGTTTCCCTTAATAATTTCAAGGGCAAGAAGGTGATTCTCTATTTCTACCCCAAAGCCAATACCTCGGGCTGAACGACCCAGGCCGTGAGCCTTCGAGATGCCGGGGAGCATCTCAACGAACTCAACGCGGTCGCAATCGGCATCAGCCCCGACGCTCCAGCCACACAGAAAAAATTTGACGATAAGAACACACTGGGCTTTGTGCTCCTGTCCGATCCTGACCATACCGTTGCAGACAAGTATGGCGTCTGGGGGGAAAAGACTATGTATGGGAAGAAGGTCCACGGTATAACTAGATCGTCCTTCTTGATGGATGAGGATGGAAAGCTGATGGGCGCCTGGTACAAGATAAAACCTGATGACACGGTTCCAAAGGCATTGGAGGTGCTGAAAGGTTGAACGAATAGGGTAAAAATTACGGGGCTGAACCGAGGGAAGGGGTCATGGCAGGGCTCGTGCCGGACGGTGTCAGGGGCGCAACGGAAGGTCCCACAGGGGAGGGCTCCTCTTTTTCGTGGGCTATGGCGCCGAGAAGCTCAGCCTGACGGGCCAAGTCCTTATTTATTCTGTAAGCGATATCATAGAAGTTCATATTGGCAACGCACTGCTTTCCGTCCATCAAGAACCCGGACATCTTATTGATCGATGCGTTCAGCACGTTGTCGTACTGCACTATACCGAACTGTTCGATATCGAGACCCAGGTAGTTCTTTGCCACTGATCTAATGATATCGGATACATTCTTTTCTTTGTTGTCCCTCACCATATTTATTAGAAGCTTGATATTCAATCCAGAAACGACGGTGAGAAGCTTCTCCTGATACTCCTCTCCAAAAGCCTTAAAGGCCTCATAGAGTTTGGCTATGGAGTCTATCGTTTCACCTTGGACTGAGTAGCTGGCCCGTTTTATGAGCTCCACCGCTTCCGTATTCTTGCTGAAGGTCTGGCTCAAAAGTCTGTAGAGGCTGCTCTTGATGAACCCGTAGGCATTCTGTATCGAGGTTATCTGAGGCGTGACAACCACGATCTTATTGGGTGCATAGAGGAAGAAGTCTATGGTGGTAAAAGAGTTGCCGGCCCCGAGGTCCAGGAGAATAACGTCGGCTTCAAGTCTCTTCAGATGGGTGAACAGTCTGGTTTTCTGGGTGAATTTGGGGTTAGCCACTCCAAGGATGTCATCGGCCCCACAGATAAGCTGCAGATTGTTTACGGGGGTATCTACAACCAACTGGTCGATGGTCTCCACCTTTCTGGAGATGAAGTCGGCCAGGGTATATTCCGGATACCGCATGCCCGTAAAGGTGTGGAGGTTACTCCCCCCGAGGTCTGCATCGATCATGATGACCTTGCGTCCAAGCCTGGCCAAGGAAGCCCCCAGCAAAAGAGTTACCAGGCTCTTTCCGACCCCTCCCTTGCCTCCGCCGACTGCCCACATCTTATTTTTTACATCATCCATAGTTTGGACCAATTATTGATAGTACTGTTCCCAGAGGTTCCACATCATGTTGTGATCTTTGCTTTTCAGGCCGATGAGCTTCTCGATGACGAGGGAGCTTTCGTAGTCCAGGTCTCTGAAGGCGATGCCCATATTTACGTGGGATGTAGATTGGGTCTTCTTTAACCACTGAATATGGGCAAAAATATGAATCTTCTTTTCCCGCGGTATGCTGAGAGAGAGCCTGAGCGTTCCGTTTTCCATTTTATCGATGTTAAATCTGCCGTAGGGATCATCTATCTGGAGACCGGCTCCACCCAGTGAAATATCCTTCAAATATCCGGTATACGATGTGCTCTCGCCTTTCTGGAGGAATAGCTCAAACTCTACCGGATAGGTGAATTCCGAACGGGGGTGCCTGCGTCGTTCGACAACGCTTTCCCCAACGTTCTCCACATCGATGAAATTTTCATCTTGCATATGCCTATTGATCGGCTGCAACCACCAAAACCTTAAGTTCATCGTTGCCCTTGGCCCGAGCCTTGGGGTCGAAGGAGACAGGATCAGGGGGCATCCGGCGGCACACCGACAGGGAAGGACAAAACCATAATAGATAGGCTATGAGGCCTTAACTTTCAGGGGAAAAGGATCGATAAGATATCCATACGTAGATGGAAAAAACGACGGGCATGTTTCAGCCGGAACGATACACTCAAGACGAGATCAGGAAGATCCAGCGTGCGTGCTGTCACGTATTCAGGAGCGAAAAAGCCCTCCACTCGGTGGTCGTGGCCGAGAGCGATCGCAAGGTCCTCCACTACCCTTTTTTGGAGCAACTTACCTACGATGATGTGAAGCAGGCCTACCGGTCAAATGTATTCACCCTTCACCCGGACCGTCACCACGACAAGGCCCCTGAGGAAATCGAGTTTTATACTCAGCAGGTCGAGCACCTGAACCGTTCGTATGATTACCTCTCCATGGTATTCTCTGAAGGAAGGGCTGTCACCTCCGAGTCATTAGTCAGGACCCGAGTCATCGCGGTAGGCGGCGCAAAGGGCGGCATCGGCAAGAGCATGTTTGCGGCCAACCTGGGCACTCTGTTATCCGCCTTGGGTTTCAAGGTGGTTATGGTTGACCTGGATCTTGGCGGCTCTGATCTGCATATCTACATGGGGCACCGACAGATGCCCGAGACCACACTCAACGACTTTCTGAATAGGAAGATCGGCTGTCTTAACGACGCGGCCGTAGGATGTGAGCATGATGGCCCTGTACTCATCGCCGGCAACGCCGCGGAACTCGGGTCTGCCAATATTGCTTTTCAAAAGAAGATGCGTCTCATAGAGGCCATACGCAAGATGAACGCAGATTACGTCGTCCTCGACCTCGGAGGGGGCACCGATTTCAACACCCTGGACTTCTTTCTCGCAGCCGATCTGGGTATAGTGCTAACCACTTTAGATCAGGCAGCATACCTTGAGGCATATGCCTTCATAAAGACTGCGCTACAAAGAAAACTTAATCGGCTTTTTGCCGCTGACTCGGCCTTCCCGGCCCGGAAGAATTCGCGGTTGAAGCAGATCGTGGCCGACTCCACGACAGCGCCTGAAAAGGACGGTCCGAGAACCATTCGAGATCTCCTTGAAGAGGTGGCCAAGGATGATCCTCTGGCCCTGCCTCTCATTGCGGACGAGATCTTAAGCTTCTCGCCGCGACTGGTAATAAACCGTTGTTTTGATAGCCGTGCAGCCCTCAGAGTCGCCTCGACGCTGCGTACGGTTGCTTGCCAGCGATTATCGGTCGATATCGATCATGTGGGAACCATCACCAGGCACAGCAGAATCGAACAGAGCATCACCTATGCCCACCATCCCCTCGTGCGGCGACAACCGTCGGGACTGTTTGCCTCCGAAATGAGATCCATCATCGATGCCCTTGACCTGTCCGGCTGACAGATGAGCCCCGTTATTCTCATCAGGGACCCATCGTCCGATCGTTACCTACAATTTCTCCTTTGTGTGCTCAATCCCATGCCACCATCCCTTCGCACGCCCTCGATGAATTGACATTCCTTTTCCCGTGATGCTACGCTTGTTTATCGAAACGGTTTAATTTTTTAGTATAATCGGCACAATCGATCGCGGTTTTGTCGCAACCAATGGCGAGCGAGGACGGGGTTCCAGCATGTTGATCGGCATCGATGTCGGTGGTACCTACACGGACGGGGTTCTCTTTTCTGACGGTTCTCTATCTCACAGCGTCAAGCATCCTACGGACGAAGGCGATCTCAAGAACAGCCTCCTCGGCGTTCTGGATGAGCTTCTCGCAGATGGCTGCGGAAAAAGCGTCAAGAGGGTGGTGCTGGGCACGACCTTGGTGACCAATCTTCTGGCCACCAGACGAACGGAACGTACCGCCTTGATGCTCGTGCCCGGAAGCGGTATGCCCTTCTCTACCTATGACGATATCAGCCCCGATACCTATTTCCTCAAGGGGGGCATCGACTTTCGGGGTAGGGAGATCGAGCCTCTTGATAGAGAAGAGGTGTTGGATGTCCTTGGGAAGATCAACGGTGCCGGTATCGGCAGGGTTGCCGTGGCAGGAAAATTCTCCAATCGCAACGATAAACACGAAAAAACGATCAAACAGGTGATCTCGGAGCGCTTCCCACGCATCGAGGTGTGCACGAGCAACGCCATTTCAGGGCAACTCAACTTTCCCCGCCGCGCCGTGACCTGCTACTATACGGCCATGACCACAAAAGAGTGGAATCATTTTGCGGACGGCATAGGCGCGGCCATAGAAGCCCGACTTCCTGGTTGCGAGCTTCATATCCTGAAGGCGGACGGCGGCACCACCACCCTGGAGGACAGTCGGAAACGGCCTTGCGAGACCATGTTTTCGGGGCCCGCAGGCAGCACCGTGGGCGCCCTGGCCCTATGCCGGGAGCCCGTAAATTCGGTGGTGGTGGATATTGGGGGAACCACCTCGGACATATCGCTCGTTATTGCCGGACAACCCCTCTATGCATCCAAAGGCGCTTGCATCGGCNNGCGGAGCCGGGAAGGGTGACGGTCGGAACAAGAAGGCTCGGCGTGGCCGCCTGCTTCGGGGGCGCAATACCAACGGTGACTGATGCCTTTAACGTCCTGATGAACCTTAATGTCGGTAATGCAGGAGCATCCAGGGCGACCTTGGCCTCAGTTGCCGAACGTTCCGGTCAATCTTTGGAAGAGCTGTGCC
>DCUF01000065.1 GCA_002328485.1 Deltaproteobacteria bacterium UBA2221 | reverse complement strand
TTCCCATGGGATATTAGGGATATTGACGTTGATGAAGACGCCAGGGACCCCTACACAGTCTCGAACATTGTCGACAACATGTCGCATGGCCCTGACTGCCGTGTCGAACCGAAAT
The DNA here is from genome assembly GCA_002328485.1 of Deltaproteobacteria bacterium UBA2221. Classification (GTDB taxonomy): domain Bacteria; phylum Desulfobacterota; class Syntrophorhabdia; order Syntrophorhabdales; family WCHB1-27; genus WCHB1-27. Next base: position 12,194 of record DCUF01000065.1, on the reverse strand, counting down.
GCCTTGCGTGCACTCACGGAGCACGCTATGGCCGAGAGACCCACGAAGGCCCCTTCCCTCGCCGCAGCAACGGTTCCAGAGTAACTCACGTCCTGTCCCATATTCGGCCCTTTGTTGATCCCGGAAATAACCAGATCCGGCAGGGTTGGAAGCACGACCCTTAAGCCCAGAAGCACGGCGTCTGCCGGCGTCCCATTGGTAGAAAAGATGTTGTCCCCGTGGTCTGTCAGTCGCAGGGGTTTATGAAGGGTTATGGCGTGGCTGATACACGTCTGCTCCTTCTCGGGAGCTACCACCCACACTTCATNNGACTGGATTCGAACCAGCGACCACTAGCACCCCATACTAGTGCGCTAGCCAGACTGCGCTACGCCCCGATCAATGAGACCTATTATAGACCATTTCCTGCCGATCGGCAACACTAATGCTTCTTAGAGCCCCGGGGAAGAAGGGCATAGAGAAGAAAAAATAAGATGGCAGACCCCACCAGGATCATGAAATAGTCGCCGTGACGGACATAAAACGTTTGCGACTGTTTCATGGCAAAATGACCCGTCAGGGCCGTCTTTTCAAAAAGACCGGTTCTGGCTCGGATATGTCCTTGGGGATCTATGATCGCGCTAAAACCGGTGTTCGCCGCCCTCAACACCCATCGGTCGGTTTCGATAGCGCGGAAGACGTAGAACCCCAGATGTTGATAGGCCGCTGAGGACCTGCCGAACCAGGCATCGTTGGTCATGTTGACCAGGACAGTGGCCCCTCGCCGCACGGTCTCGTTTGTAATGGTGGGAAAGACCCCTTCGAAACAGATCAAGACGCCGAGCGCCCCGTCACCGGTGGCGATAGGCCGGTGAGAATCGCCGGAGAAAAAATCCCCTATCTGCACGCTGATATTGGCCAGAAAGGGGAAATATTCCCGCAAAGGGGTGAATTCGCCGAAAGGAACGAGGTGAACCTTGCTGTATGTGCCCAGCACGGTGCCGTCGCTTCCGAGGGCAGTTGCGGAATTGTAATAACGATTCAGTCCATTTTGTGATATGTTGCCGAAGAGAAGCGGACTGGACACGGCCACGGGTATTTCGGAAATCACCTTCTGGGCGGGATCATCGTCAAAGATGAAGGGCATGGCGGTCTCAGGCCACAGGACCAAGGCTGCTCCCCCGCCGTGCTGAATCGTGAGATCACGGTAGGTGGCTATGGTGTAGGCCTTGAAATCTGCATCCCACTTCACGTCCTGGGGCATATTACCCTGTATGATGGCCGTCCTAAGATCTCCCTTTTCAGAAACTTGCAGGCGGTTGATTCCGAAGGCGATGGATATGACAACCAACAACGTCGTGGCCGCGAAGAATGGCCATGGAACGGTCCTTCTCCTTATAACAAAGGACGCAATCGCACTAACTGCCACCAAAAGATACGACACAAAATAGGTGCCGGTAACGGAAGCGATCTGAATAAGAGGCAGAAATTGTTGCTGAGAGTGGGCAAGAAAGGACCAGGGGAACCCTGACAGGAGAAAGCCCCGCCCATATTCCAGGGCCACCCAGATCAGGGGGGCGGTGAGATAGGACTCCAGACCCTTGGACTGAAAATACGTAACCGACCACGCAAAAAAACCCACGTACAAAGCAAGATACGATACGAGGAGGGCCAGCACCAGGAGACTCAAGGTCGGGCTGAGACCCCCATAGGTGTTCATCGAGACCACCACCCAGTAGACAAGGCCGGTGAAGGCGACAAGGCCGGTGACAAAACCGCGCAAAAAGCTCTGCCGCAGATTCCTGCCATAGATATCAACGAGCAGCGGGGTAAGGGCAACGAAGGCAAGTGGAAAAAGGGATACCGGTGGCTGGCAAAGTACGAGGAAAAGGCCTGATAAAACGGGCAGGCTAAAGGGTAAGTTCTTGGTAGGCAGCATGCGATAGGGCATGGTTCAGTAGCTTCTTCTCTCGGTACCGCATTCGGCGGGCCTCTTTCACGCCGATTTCATGATCGAACCCAAGGACGTGAAGGATCCCGTGTATGATAAGGGCAAGAACCCTCTCATAGAAAGAAATGCCCGACTGCTCCGATTCCTCCTTCGCTTTTTCCAGTGAGATTACCAGATCGCCCAGCACTTCACCAGCAAAAGCCGTCTCGTAGCCAAAGGAAATTACGTTGGTCGGCCGATCCCTTCCAAAGAACCTCCGATTGTATTCCTGGATGCCCCTATTGTCGGTGAAAAGGATATTTACGTCCTTATCCTGCAGCCTTAAAGAGGTGAGCAAGTCCTCTATTATCTTTCTTATGCGTTTTTTGTCCGTTGGCAACGATCTTTGGGTACTTCTTATGTGAACCATCATCCTCCATCCTTTCCGGGTATTCGATACGGTGATGAAAGACCCCCAGGAGGATGGTCCTGAAGCTCTTCTGGATCGCGTGTAAGTCCTTGAGGGTCAACTCGCATTCATCGAGCTGCCCATCCACGAAGATGTTCTCGACGATCGTCTGCACAAAGGTTTCGATCCGTTTTGGCGTTGGGTCCTCCAGGGTACGGGATGCCGCCTCAACTGCATCTGCCAGCATGATAATGCCCGCCTCCTTCGTCTGAGGCTTGGGTCCCGCATAGCGGAAATCCTTCTCGTCAATCATGAATAGCTCCGGGTCTTCCAGCTCCTTGGCCCTGTTATAAAAAAACGAGACAAGACTCGTCCCGTGATGCTGGCGGATGATATCCATGATCTTCCTGCCCAGGCGATACCTCTCGGCCAGTTCCACGCCCTCTTTGATATGAGAAAGAATGATCAGGGCGCTCATATTGGGCGACAGATTCTTATGGGCGTCTTCGGTGCCCTGTCTGTTTTCGATGAAGTAGTGGGGCATCTTTAGTTTGCCGATATCGTGATAATAGGCCGCAACCCTGGTCAAAATAGGGTGTGCCCCGATGCTTTCGGCGGCCGCCTTTGAAAGGCTTCCCACAACAATGCTGTGGTGATAGGTGCCCAGGGCATTAACCATCATATCTTCGAGCAGGGGGTGTTCCAGGTTGGCCAGTTCCAGCAGCTTAATATCGGTGGTGTAATCAAAAACGTGCTCGATCACGGGAAGAAGGCCCAGGGCGATAAAGCTGCTTCCGATGCCGTTCAAGAGCAGGAAGGCCAATTTGGTCGGCATACCGCCCAAGGAAAGGTCCCCGAAGAGATGAAAGAGGATAACGAGAAAGGACATGATCAGGCCCGTGAAAAGCCCGGCCTTCAACACCATCGTTCTGTTCTCGCACTTTCCCGAGAAGTAGGCAGCAAGGAGGTTGCCGAGAAAAACGTACATGAACGTCTCGATACCCTCACCCGTCACGAAAGCCAACCCGACCCCGAGCACAGCCGAGAAGACCAGCACGATCTCCGAAAAAAGGATCGTCCTGAGGATTATGCCAAACATAAAAATAGGGATCATATAGACAAGGGCGGCAGCATAGTCAGGTGCAAACTGCTCGAATATGGCAAGCAGAACCTTCACAAGAAAGGCCGTGAAGAGCGTCAAAGAAAGGCAAAATATTAGGTCTTTCTGAGGAAGGACAAATTTCTTTATATTGCGGACTGAAAACTCATATACGATGAGCACCGTGGTCGAAAGGATGAGAAAGACGAAGAAGAACTGTTTGGAGAGGGGAACGGCTCTTCTCTCCACTAACCGGAGCGTTTTCAGTTTTTCAGCCGCCTCAGGCGTTACCCGCTCGCCCTCACGTATAATGATCTCACCCTTCTTGACGGTTACGTCTTCGTCGGGAATAGAGAAATCATACGGGGCCCGGACGCTTTTCGCAGCCACGTCACCAATCCGATACTGGTTTACCCAGTACGGGACTCTGGCAGTCGCGATAAGAGCCAATATCAAACTGAAGCCAAGAAGGAAGAGGTAAGGTTTGTGTTTAATCCACGAGGGGGGTTTATCCTTTTCGGTCAGCACCTTTTTCCCCTTCCTGAAGTGACTTTCTCTCGTAGGCTCTAATGATCTTTTGCACGAGGGGATGCCGGACCACGTCCCTTTCTGTGAAGTATACGAATCTGATCCCCCGAATCCCCTTGAGTATATGTTGTATCTCAACAAGTCCGGATGATCGTTTATCCGGCAAGTCGATCTGCGTGATATCGCCGGTGATGACTGCTTTCGACGAAAAACCCAGGCGAGTGAGAAACATCTTCATCTGCTCGGACGCCGTGTTCTGTGCCTCATCGAGAATCACGAAGGCATCGTTGAGGGTCCGTCCTCTCATAAAAGCAAGGGGCGCAATCTCGAGCACGCCCTTTTCAATGAGGCGACCGGCACGATCCATGTCCACCATATCATAGAGGGCATCGTAGAGGGGCCTCAAATAAGGGTTGACCTTCTCATACATGGTACCGGGCAGGAACCCCAGCTTTTCTCCCGCTTCTATGGCGGGGCGGGTAAGGATTATCCGTGAAACCTCCCTACGGTAATAGGCTGAAAGGGCCGTTGCCATGGCCAGATAGGTCTTCCCTGTACCGGCCGGGCCGATCCCCACCACAATATCGTGTTTGCCGATGGCCTCCACGTAAAGTCTCTGGTTCTCAGACTTCGGGGTGATCATCTTACGGGTAGGCGGTATGTAGATCTGTTCTTTGTGGATCTCCTCCATCCCCCGCTCGGTTCGGCCGATATTGCGAACAACGTGGTCTATGTCAGAAGGTCCCACGTCCAGACCTTTTTTTATAATGCCGGTCAACTCGTCAATGACTCTACCCGTATTTTCGACTTCCCTTTTCCGGCCCATAACGGTAAGGTGATTGCCCCTGATGCTGGTTCTCACATCGAAGAACTTCTTCAGGTACTTTATGTTCTCTTCTCTGGGTCCGAAAAGGTTACGAGCGAGGTGGGTGTCATCAAAGGAGAGTTTCAGTACATCTTCTTCTATCTCCAAGTAATTTCAGCTACCTCCGATACCATTTACATTGAGTATAGCATAAATGGAGTCAGTTCGCTAAAATCTTAGAAAGCCAAAGGAGAGACCATGAAAGCGATGGTTCTGGACGCTATAACCGATCTCAAGACCAACCGAAACCCGTTGCGCCTTGCAGAGGTACCAAGACCAAAGCCGCAGAGCGGCCAGGTCCTCGTGAAAGTTCGGAGGTGCGGTGTCTGTCACACGGAACTGGATGAGATTGAAGGAAGAACGCCTCCAGCCTCTTTCCCTGTCATTTTGGGCCACCAGGTAGTCGGAACGGTCGTGGAGAATGGGGATGGGGCCCACAGATTCAAAAGCGGTGAAAGGGTGGGTATAGCCTGGATATACTCCGCCTGTGGTCGCTGCGCCCTGTGCAGGGGCGGTTTCGAGAACCTGTGCGCCGCGTTCCAGGCGACAGGGCGGGACGCCGATGGGGGATATGCGGAGTATACAACCGTGCCGGATCAATTTGCCTATCCCATCCCCCCAGCTTTTTCAGACTCCCAGGCCGCGCCCCTCTTATGCGCCGGCGCCATCGGATACCGGTCCCTGGCCCTTACCGGTCTTCAAGACGGGCAGGTGCTGGGTCTTGTCGGTTTCGGCGCCTCTGCCCATCTCGTCCTCCAAATGGCCAAGCATCGTTATCCGAACTCCCCGGTCTTTGTTTTCGCCAGAAGCCCAAACGAAAGGGCCTTCGCCATCGAACTGGGAGCAGACTGGTCGGGGGATATAGACGATACGCCGCCTCATAGTCTTACTGCTGCCATCGACACGACACCGGTGTGGAGACCCATCGTTCGCACCATGGAGTACCTCCTTCCCGGAGGACGGCTGGTGATCAACGCCATCCGAAAAGAGGAGGTGGACAAGAAGGAATTGGTGGGGATCGACTACCCGAGGCACCTCTGGATGGAAAAGGAGATCAAGAGCGTTGCAAACGTGGCGAGATCAGACGTGAGTGGCTTTCTCTCCCTCGCAGCCGAGATTCCCATCCTTCCGGAGGTCCAGGAATTCCGGCTTGAGGAAGCCAATAAAGCCCTTTTGGAGCTAAAAGAGCAGAGGGTCCGGGGCGCAAAGGTCCTGGTGGTTGAACCGTAACAGAGCGACCATCCCCTTTTCTATTTCTTCCACTTTCCGGCGAGGTGCGTGACACGAGCCCTGAGATTCAGCAGGTAGGCCTGTTCCGGTTGCTTCACATGAGGGTTCTTGTCGTATTGCTCGCCCTTGATGTGCTGCACCACCTGCTCGACAGAGCCTGCGTGCTCATCCAGTAACTCCATGACCCTCCCCCTGAAATCCTCGGCAGCCTTGATGGATCGATCAAAAAAGACCTGCACCTCATCGCGACCGACATAGACGAAATGGTGTCCCTGGCACAAAACCTCCGAGGGCAGGGCGGCAAGACGTCTGAGGGAAGCCACGTACTCGTCATAATCAACAAGAAACTCGGGGATGAAGGCTCCTGTCCTGTCCATGCAACCGGTGGCCTCCGTCCCTATGAGGATCTTTCGCTCAGGGATATAGTAACTGAGTTGGTCTCTCGTGTGGCCCGGCGTGGATATGACTTGAATCGTCGTATCGCCAAGAGATATCTGGCTGTCCCCACTCAATTCGATGTCGATCCCGAAAGGCCTGAAAGGTTCGTCGACCAAATCCTCCCCATCCACTCGATCCGCCTGCGCCACAAGGCCGACTGCGAGTCGACTAAGGTTCATGATCAACCTCTGGGCATTGGGACGGGCGAGTATCTTTGCTGAATGTCCCGAAGCCGCCACCCGTATCCCTCGGAACGTATCCTTGAGATAGCCCGTTGCGCCACAATGATCGTAGTGAACATGGGTGAGAAACAAGATTTCCGGTCTCCGTTGGCCCAACACTGACCGTATATCCTCTCCATAGAGCTTGGCAGCACAGGCAAAGCCGGCTTCAAAGAGAACCGGATGGGCCCCGGCATAGAGGTAAACAGGGGACCAACGCAAGCCCGTAACGTAGAAATCTTCAACTACCTTGCCCGTTTCCGCGAAGAGCATGGGGACATCACCTTGAGCCGATGGGGACTCCTGGTACAGTATAGTCGAGTGAGGTCGGTTGAGCAAGGACATCGGCAATGTAGCCAATGGTTTACAATACTGTAGCCGGACCGTTTTAGGCCGATCACCTATGATAAAGCATCCGTTGTGGTGATTGTTGTCGGCCTCGATTCACCCTATAAATTATGTCATGAGAAACCTAAACTGGAATGCTTTTCCTTTGACTTCAGGGACCTGTGCACGTATCTTACAGACAGTAAAAAGTATTGACCCGGCCGCCGAAGGTGTGGTTCAAGGCCCGGGTAACACTGCAACCCATGGTCTCCTGAACGATGGAAATGTTTGCCATGGAGGAATAGAAATGGAGCAGCCCGGCAGTTCGATGAGTGCAGTGAGACGTCTTATTTTGAAAACCATCCTTTTCCCGGTTGCTTTTCTTGTCCTGGTCGCCTCCGTTGCGCTCGCAGAGTCTACGATGATTCGCGACGAGTACTGGGGAGGAAACACGAAGATCCAGAAGGATTCCCTCGGCCGGGCCTCGGAGATAACCGGTATGGAGGTCGTGGCTGATGACGAAAGAATAACGGTTACCATATCAGGTCCTTTCTTTTACAACTATGTCCATCATCTCAAAGGCGCCGATAAAACGCCCCCGGGCGATCTCTACATCTCTTCGGCAGGCTGGAAGGTAAAAGGCAGCGCTCCCTATGCCGAAGATACCTTCACGAAAGACGAGGGTTGGGATTATGTGGTTTCACTCTTCGATAAAGCCGTGTACAAACTGGACTGGTCAAAGATCGAATGGACTCGGCCAAAACCAGGTTCCGTTATCTACAGACGCGATCAGGCCTGGAGGGGAGGCTACGGCGAGTTCGTCAGTTGGGCTGATGTTAAACTGACGGATAAGGCCCTTGTCATCTCCTTCCCTTTTACGGCACTCCTGCAGGACATGACGCCCACTGAGGCAGCTGATGGGGTTGAGGACACCGATAGCGGGGACGGTGTTGGGGAGACAGCGGCTGAAGACCAGAATATGCTGGACATAGGGCTTCACTGGACCATGATGTGCGGCAATGATATCGTAGAGGGGGCATTTGCCCTGCCGGCCACCATCTATTCCGATTACGAAGAGGCCGAGACAATGATCCTCCCTCGTCCCACCCCATACCTGGTATCAGGCCCACCCGATCTCGTGGGCTGGAGCAGGGGTTTTGCCTGGGGGACGTTTCCTTATTTGCGGCTGTCATCGGACCGCGACCACGACTACGATCCTCCTAAACCTCCCCACAAAACCCCGGAGCCATCGACGGTTCTACTCCTTGCAGGTGGGTTATCTGCTCTAGGGTTCGTGCGCAGGACTCGAAAGAAATAGTCTTCCTCTGGTGGGACGATAAGTCCAGGGAACACCGTGCCTGTCTAGACGTGATTTCGTAGCATCAGCTCCAACGGGTGTGGATCCAGATACCATTGTCTCTTGAGATAGGGGTCCCCGTACTTTCGTACATAGTGTTTTGCAAGAACGATGGGGACGATGAGGGGGACAAGACCCAGTCGATACTGCTCGATCACCTCGAGCAATTCCTGTTTTTCGTCCGATGAGAGTTGTCTCTTGAAGTATCCTGCAATGTGCTGAAGGACATTGCTGTTTTTTCTGGCGGTTGCCAACCGCGTCAACCCCTCCATGAGCAAAAAGGCATAATCGGCGTACAATTGTTCAGGAGTGAGCTCTCGTCCCCGTGCGACCAACCTCCCCAACTCGGTGTAATGCTGCGGGCTGTGGGAAAGCATCAGAAGCTTGTGGTCCGTATGAAATGCAACGAGGCCGGCAAGAGATCTCCCTGCACCTACCAAGCCCTGCCAACGGTGAAAGACGAAAAGTCTTTCCACAAAGTTTTCCCTCAGGCCAGGGTCATGGAGACGGCCGTCGTCCTCAACGGGTGTAAGGGGGAACTTTTCAGTAAATGCCTTCGCGAAGATGCCGGTGCCGGTTCTCGCGGGCACACCTTGAGTGCCATAGATCTTTACGCCACGCAGACCGGAGCTCGGGGACTTGCTCTTGAAGACAAACCCTGCCAGTCCTAATGTCTCCAGGTCGCGGAGTCTGCGCTCTGCCCAGGCTCGCATCCCATCGGTATGATCAACCCCGGTTCTTATGGTAACAAGCCGACAGTCGCCCTCTCTTCCGACGAGCCGCATAGCTTCCCGTGGGATCGAAAGGCCATACTCGACCTCCGGGCACACGGGAATCCAGTCCACATAACGACCCAGGGTATCGGTCAGGTATCGGTCCAGTTTATGTCCACCGTCATATCTAACCTTGTTCCCCAGAAGACATGAGCTAATACCTACCTTAATCTTCTCCATAAACACCCCCGTATCCCATCCAATTATTTCACAGTGAGGTCCATTTGACAATGTGGGGGCTTCTTAGGTAGAATCGGGCATCCCAAGGCGGCAGTAGAAGGGGAAGACGGGAACAGGATATGGTTCAGATACCGCTCATAAAGGAACTCGTCTGCTATGTATGCGGCAAGGGTGTTTCTGAAGCGGACAGTGTCCGTGTCGGAGGCGGCCTGCGACGACACCGGAAGTGCAAGCCTGCGGTGAAAAGCCGAAGAGAAGGCCGGGTCGAAACCTCTCGCCGGCCCCAAAAGCAGACGGACACAGAACCGTCTGAGGACCGCCTCTTCCCTTAGGCAGCCCTGATTGCCCGCCGTCTTTCAGGCCCGCTGTAGCCAATACGGTCGCCTCTACCCCCCATACCCCTTATAGGGTCCTCACCAACCGTAACCCAGCCATCCGTGCGGAAGAACTGCTTGATTCTACCCGATTCAATCAATTCTTCCAGCCTCGAATCGGGCACATAGTCGTATTTGTTGTCTTTATACAATACTCTTATCAGCACAGGCAGCCTCCTTCTGGGGTATCGTCAGCGCCAGACCCCATCCAAGAAGCTAAGTATGCAAAGGATGTTCCATGGCGTCCGCATAGGGTTTCTTCCACCCCAGAACCGGTTCAGGAGCCCTGCCGACCGAGGTATCTCTTCCTTTTTGTCGCCCCTGCCCCTACCCCTTCAGGGATGAACATATCGCCTGTCCAGACAAGACGACGGAACGAGGGGGAATAATTTTCCTCATGGACCACCCCTGCAACGTCCAATCAGGGCAATCAAAACTGCCTTGTCAATTCAACAGATGGTTTGATACCATTTTCTTGGGTACCATCGAGATTTGGTCGGGAGGTTGGCTATGGACAGCCGGGTAAAGGAACGCTTCGCGCGTCTGTGGACGAGGTATTTTGGTGGGGCAGAACTTCCCGTAACCTTTTTTTACTCCGATTCAGCCAGTCTAAAGGCGATAAGGCCCCCGGTCAGGCCCCCTGAAGGACACCATTGCGTGATATCCGATATCACCAGGGTCCGGCGAGGTAAATCACTGGCCTTCGATGTAGACTCATTCGGTTGCGGCGGAGGACAACGATATTTTGGCTATCCATCGGCCTTGATGCCTGATTTTGAATATTTCCTTTCCACCGGGATTCCCGGCAAGGTGGAGGGCGAGAGGTATAAAAAATCCCCTGAACTGGTACGGGAGGCCGTTGTAAACATGCCTGTCTTCAAAGCCCCCGGCCGGTTTACTGTGTTTAAGCGCTGGGATGCCCTCGGTGAAACCGATCAGCCAGAGGTGGTCATCTTTTTTGGACCGCCCGACGTGCTCTCCGGTGTTTTTACCCTTTTCAATTTTGACGAGGCCCAATCGGACCGAGTCATCTGCCCCTTTGCCGCAGGATGCGCCTCCATCGTTCAATACCCCTATCTGGAGACAAATTCCGAGGTGCCGCAAGCCGTGCTCGGCATGTTCGATGTTTCGGCCCGGCCCTGCGTCCCTATGAATGTTCTTAGCTTCGCCATTCCCATGAAGAGATTCGAACGGATGATCGACAACATGGAGGAAAGCTTTTTGACTACCGGCTCATGGGCGAAGATACGAAGAAGGATTGGCTCAGCGCAAAAGAGGTAGAGGATGCGCATTCGCTCCAATCGTGCTGGCTTGCCACCCTTCAACCCAGCGCCTCAGCCCGATGCTATCCTATCGTTGAAAACGCCCTATTTTTCTGATAGGTTAATGTCATCCCTCGTGTTACGGACGCGTACACGGATCTCTTCCCGCTAAACAGGCAGCCCATGAATAACTTCTTCGACCTGACGCTACGCGAGCTTGAGGCAACCATCGAAAATCTGGGTCTGAAGCCGTACCGGGCCAGGCAGATCTTCAAGTGGGTCTATCAGCAAGGTGTGGTCGATTTCGAAGAGATGACCAATCTGCCGAAGGGCCTGAGGATCACCCTGAGAAATCTGTTCCGTCTTTCCCTCCCTGTCGTCGCAGAAAAAGTCCGCTCTGAGGATGGAACGATGAAGTTCGGTTTCATGACAGAGGATGACAAGATTATAGAGAGCGTGCTGATACCTGAGCAGAACCGAAACACCCTCTGCGTGTCAAGTCAGATTGGCTGCAAGATGGCCTGCCGATTCTGCGTCACCGGCAAAATCGGCTTTGTCCGCAACCTTTCTCCTGGAGAGATAGTAGGCCAGGTAATGGCCGTCAAGCTGATGCGAAGGGACACTCGGATCAGCAATATCGTATTCATGGGGATGGGCGAGCCCCTTGATAATCTAGACCCTGTTCTCAAGGCATTAGAGATCTTGCAAGACCAGATGGGTCTTGATTTTTCTCATCGCCATATCACCCTTTCGACGGTCGGATTGCTGGATCCCTTAAAGCTCATCCCCGGCCGCGCCCAGATAGCCATATCTCTCAACGCTGCCACCAATGAAAAGCGAAGCTTTCTCATGCCCATCAACCGCATCTTCCCGGTGGAGCAGTTAATAGGCTTCGTGAGAGAGCTGAAAGAGCCGCGAAGAGAACGGGTGACCTTCGAATATATCCTCATAAAGGATTTCAACGACTCCCTGGAGGATGCCGAGGCACTCGCCGGGCTTCTCAAGAATATCCGCTGTAAGATAAACCTCATCTCCTATAATGAGTCCCCCTATACGGAATTTCTGAGCCCCGACCGCGAAAGGGTCGACAGGTTCCACGCCTTTCTCCTTGACCGGCATTTTACGGCCATCATAAGGGACTCAAGGGGACAGGACGTGTTGGGCGGCTGCGGCCAGCTCGGTGCGGGCTATTTGAAAGCACGTGAAGGAGGTGCGTAGAAAA
>DCUF01000018.1 GCA_002328485.1 Deltaproteobacteria bacterium UBA2221 | reverse complement strand
GTCAACGCCGAAGCGCAGCGCCTCACGGGCTGGATGGGTGAGGACCCCCTGGGTCAGCCCTTGAGCTCAGTGTTCAGGATAATCAACGAGCAAAGTCGCGAGCCGGTAGAGAACCCTGTCGACAAGGTCCTCCGTCTGGGGTGCGTCGTGGGATTGGCGAACCATACGCTCCTCGTCTCCAAGGACGGTCGGGAGATTCCCATTGATGACAGCGGCGCGCCTGTGCGGAGTGCCGACGGTACCGTATACGGGGTGGTACTCGTCTTCCGGGATTTCACGGCCCATAAAGAGGCGGAACAGGCCCTGCAAAAGGCTCATGATGAACTTGAGCAGCGGGTAGAGGAACGCACGGCCGAGCTTAAAGGGCAGGCGGAATTGCTGGATCTCGCACACGACGCGATTATCGTGAGAGATGTAAAGGGAAAGGTTTGCTTCTGGAGTTCCGGGGCTGAGGATATATACGGATGGACCAAGGATGAAGTCACTGGAAGTACAATAGATACATTCCTTCAGACCAAATCGGCTAAACCGCTCAAGTACATCATAGGGGATGTTCAGCGCGAAGGCCGCTGGGAAGGTGAGCTCAGCCATATGAGAAAAGACGGCAGGCGGATAGTCGTGGCAAGCCGGTGGGCTCTGAGGCAGAGTGCTTGCGGCAGACCCATGGAGATTATGGAGATCAACAGCGATATCACGGACCGAAAAGAGGCAGCAGAGCAGCTTCGCCAGTCTCAAAAGATGGAGGCGATCGGCACGCTCGCGGGAGGGATCGCTCATGACTTCAACAATACCCTCGCAGCTATTCTGGGATTTGCCGAGATGGCCCTTGACGATGCGCCCAAGGGCACATCGCTTGAGAGGAAGCTCCGGCATATCCTGAACTCATCCCTTCGGGGGAGAGACCTGGTGAAGCAGATCCTTGCTTTCAGCCGCAAGACCAAACATGAGCGGCAACTCCTCTCCCTCTCGCCCGTTGTCGAAGAAACCCTCAAGCTGCTCAGGGCTTCACTGCCCAGTACCGTTCAGATTGCAGCGAATACCGGCAGTAGCTGTATGGTGCTCGCAAATCCCACGGAGATCCAGCAGATCGTTATGAACCTTTGCACCAACGCCGCCCACGCCATGAGGGAAGATGGCGGGGTTCTGAGCGTATCCCTCTCCGATGCAGAAATCAAACCGGGAATGACACGGCCGGAGCTTCCCCCGGGCCAGTATGTCAGACTCACCATAAAAGATACAGGGACAGGCATCGATCGAGCGACGATGAAGCGGATATTCGAACCTTTCTTTACCACGAAACAGGTGGGTGAAGGAACCGGCATGGGCCTTGCCGTGGTATACGGGATCGTGAAAGGCCTCAACGGTGACATCACCGTCGAAAGTGCCCCAAGGATAGGATCCACGTTCAAGGTATATTTCCCGAAGGCAGGGATAGAGACAACATCGGAAGGGCTTCCGGTCGACGAAAGTCCCGACGGCCGGGACAATGTCCTTTTTGTCGATGATGAGGATCTCCTAGTCGAAATGGGGAAAGAGATGCTTGAAAAGATGGGGTACTCGGTAACTGCCGTGACCGACAGCGCTGAGGCCCTGAAATCCTTTTCCTCGGACCCTTCCCGGTTCGATCTCGTGGTTACGGATCACACCATGCCCGGCATGACCGGGCTAAACCTTGCTCGTGAACTCCTCAAAATACGGGAAGACATTCCCATCATCCTTTGCACGGGACACAGCGATGCCGTTTCATCGGAAATAGCGAAGGAGAACGGGATTGGAAGATTCCTTGTAAAACCCATTGCCAGGCAGGAGCTGGCAGAGGCCATCCGTGGTGTACTTGATGCACAACCGGAAGCGTGAGCGCGCCAAAGGTGGACTCTCGCGACCAAACCTTGATATCAGTCGATAGGCCCTGAATATCTATTTTGTACGGAAATATCTCATTCGTGAACCAATTGTCTTGCCAGATCACAACGAATCGTGGGATTACGCCAACCCTGCTTCCACCCGCTAAAGCCTCGGTGGTTATGCCCCCCGTGCACCGTTTCGAGATGGCCTATACCATCTTTTCGATGCGGCCCGATCGTGACACGGGTGGGCGTTTCTTTTCCGTCTACTCCAACAGCGCCTTTACAGATTCGCCATGACCCATATCCGCCCGTCAGCCAGCACAGGGTCGCCTTCTTTCCCGTGCCGCTGCCAAGTTGAGGAGAAGGGCATCCGAGATTTTGCCGTTGCCATTCTCCAAGGGCAGGGGTAGCATTCCAGGAAGGACAAATAGAAAGGGCGATGATAGAGTCGGACAAAATGGATACCCAGGGAATCCGCTTCGCCCTCTTCCGATTACCTCTGAGTGGGTGCGCGATGTTCGGAAAGCCCGGCCAAGTATTTCCGGGGGCCACCAACTTTACAAAGTCGGTTGGAGAGATTGAAAGACAAGGAATATAGATACGGTTCATAAAGGATCATGATTCAGCAGGAAAGAGTTAAGGCGCTGAACCAGGCGGAACCGAAGAAAGGGAGATACGTACTCTACTGGATGCAGGCCTCCCAAAGGGCACAATGTAATCACGCCCTGGAATTTGCCATCAGAAAGGCAAACGAGCTCCGCCAACCGGTGGTTGCATTCTTCGGCATTACCGACCGTTTCCCGGAAGGCAACGAACGACACTACGCGTTTATGCTGGAAGGCCTTTGTCATACGAAGCGCGCCCTCGAGGAACGGGGCATTCGACTCGTGATTCAGCACGGGCCGCCTGAAGTTGGCGCCGTAAGAATGAGCGAGGAGGCTTCCCTGGCGGTCGTAGATAGAGGTTATCTTAGAATACAAAGGGCCTGGAGAGACGACGCGGCCGTTCACATGGATTGTCCTCTTATTCAAGTGGAGAGTGATGTGGTCGTCCCTGTGGAGGAAGCTTCGCTCAAGGAGGAATATTCTGCAGCGACCATTAGGAGAAAAATCCACCGAAAGATCGATCAGTATCTGGTTGCCCTCGAAGAGACCGAACCGATAGCCGATTCCCTTTCTCTCGAATGTGATTCCTTTCCCGTCGACGATGTGGAGCGTGCCATTTCGCACCTGGGCGTTGACCGGAGCGTGAAGCCCGTCAGCTTTCTTCGAGGTGGGTTCGCGGAGGCGGCGAAGCACCTCGATGTCTTTGTAGACAAGAAAATGGATCGTTACGCCGATCTCAGGAATGATCCCACATCCGACGGTCTATCCCTCATGAGCCCTTATCTCCATTTTGGGCAGATTTCACCCTTGTATATAGCCCTGAGAGTCTCCGAATCGGGGGGTACCGGCATGAGGGCCTATCTCGAGGAACTCATTGTCCGGCGAGAACTGGGCATCAACTTCGTATACTACAACAACCTATACGACACCTACGCCTGCCTCCCCGACTGGGCGAAAAGGACCTTGAAAGATCACGAGCCGGACCAGCGACCTTATCTTTACTCCCGTCAGGAATTCGAGGAAGGAAAGACCCACGATCCTTATTGGAATGCGGCCCAGAAAGAGATGGTATTCAAAGGCAAAATGCACGGATATATGAGAATGTACTGGGGAAAGAAGATCCTTGAGTGGAGTCGGACGCCCGAAGAGGCGTTCCGTACCGCCCTCTATCTCAACAACAGGTATGAATTGGATGGGAGGGACCCCAACGGATTTGCGGGTGTCGCGTGGTGCTTCGGGAAACACGACCGCCCTTGGGGGGAGAGGAGGGTCTTCGGCACCGTACGATCCATGAACGAAGGGGGGCTGAAGAGGAAATTTGATGCTGACGGGTACGTGAGGTCGAGTACCCAATGGGTGTGACGAACGAGGGGATGATCATGAAGGATAGCGAGATGGCCGTGGGCAGAGACGCGCCCGATTTCGAACTTGCGGACAGTGAAGGACGTCAATTCAGGCTTTCCAATTACAAGGGGGCCAGAAATGTATTTCTGGTTTTCAACCGCGGCTTTGGTTGACCGTACTGCCGCAGACACATGGCGCAGTTGCGCCGGGATTATCAGGAATTTTTGAGGCGAGATACCGAGGTGATCGCCATCGGTCCCGAGAACGCGGATGCCTTCAGGGAATGGTGGCGTGAAAACGATATGCCCTTCCCGGGCTTACCCGACCCCGAGCACACCGTGTCAAAGCTCTATGGACAGCAGGTGAAATTACTGAAACTTGGTCGTCTGCCGGCCCAAGTGGTCGTTGACAAAAAAGGATTGATTCGTTTTGTGCACCACGGCGGTTCCATGTCTGATATCGTCGAGAACGACACGGCCTTGGCGCTGCTCGATGGCCTGAACAAGGAAGAAGGCCGATAGACAGGCCTGTTGCGGTCACAGAGCGGAAATTCCAAAAAATCTTGGCCGGGGCTCGGCCCATAGAGTCGTTTCGCTCGTAGCGTAGCTTTGTAACCAAACAGATTTATGATAAAGGTCAAGCCATCAGGCAAGGAGAAGCATTGGACGAGATCATGATTAGGGTAGCGATCAAAACAGGGGGTGGGCGTACAATGGAGGATCAGGAAGAAGAAAGGGAGAAGCTACGATGAACGAAGAGTTCCGAATCCGGTGCCCCTTCTGTAACAAGGAATTCACCCTTGATGAAGCTATGTCTCACAAGATCCGCGAGGACATCAGGAGTGAAGTGGCGGGCGAGATGACGCAGAGAGAACAGGACATAGAGAAGAAGACGAAAGAGCTTGACCAGAGGGCGAGGGGTTTGAAAGCTCATCAAGAGGCGCTGGACAGGGAATATGACAAAAAACTCCGGGAGATGAAACAGCAACTCACAGCAGATGCCATGAAGAAGGCGCAAGAGGAGGCCAGCGCCGAAGTTTCCGCACTGAGGGATGAGCTGAACGAAAAATCCCAAAAGGTCAAGGATTCCCAAAAGAGAGAATTGGAATTTGCGAGGGAAAAACGACAGCTCCAGGAGAGGCTTGAGCAGTTCGACCTGGAGGTCGAGAAACGACTGATCTCGGAACGGAGTCAAATAAAACAGGATGTGGAAAAGAATGTCAGCGATGCTTACAAGCTCAAAGAGCGAGAATTGCAGATGAAGATAGACTCCATGTCGGAACAGATAGATGACCTGAAAAGGAAGGCGGAGCAAGGATCCCCGCGCGACCGGGGTGAGGTCATGGAACTCGAGCTTGAGGATATTTTAAGAAATTCTTTCCCCAATGACGTCATTAAGCCGGTCGCCAAAGGTGTTCGAGGAGCAGATGTGCTGCAGGACGTATTCGAACAGGGCCAGCACTGCGGAACAATCATATGGGAGTCCAAACGCACAAAGGCGTGGAGCGACGGCTGGCTGAGCAAGCTCAAAGACGACCAGCGGGAGGCGGGTGCAGAAGTGGCGGTTCTCATGTCCCTTGTCCTCCCAAAGGATGTAGAATCCTGCGCCTGCCTTAATAATATCTGGGTCACCTGCTATGACTTCGCTATCCCCCTCGCTTCCGCACTGAGGGCCGGGCTGGGCCAGACGGCCAGGGCCAGAAAGGCGAGCGAGAACAGAGGGGAGAAGATGGAGATGCTCTATGGCTATCTTTCGGGTCCTGAGTTTCGACAGAGAGTGGAAGCCATCGTGGAGGCATTCGCCACGATGAAGACTGACCTGGACAAAGAAAAGAGGGCGATAATGAAAGCGTGGTCAAAGCGGGAGAAGCAAATCGAACGGGTGATGAGGAGCACCGTCGGCATGTATGGAGACATGCAGGGTATTATAGGCTCGTCGCTGCCCGAGTTAAGGGAGATGGAAATGAAGGCCTTGGCAGAAAACGGCGACGAGGAAGATGCTGACGACCTGAAAGAAAAGGCGTCTGTCTGAGGCAAAGCCGGAGCGTGCAAGGAAATATTGAAGAAGCCCGTGTGCATATGAAGGGAACTCGACCCCGAGGAACTTGGTTGGCCGCATCCCCCATGCTTCCGCCCGATGCGGCAATGTCGCTCCGACTCGACGAGAAAAGAAGGGGTCAGTATGGCCCTGATCGGAAAGAATCTTTGCTACTCCACGGCTATGGGCTCAATCCCTGATTCGCCGGCGGTTCAAAGAAGATGCCGTGAAGCATTTTTCTTCATCATAAAATGGTTAAAGCGGATGAGCTCAACCGAGGTATATTTTATTGAGGAAAAGAACCAATACGGTGCATATGAAAGGAGCCAATATGAAATCAGCCATCATGATTCTCGCCTTCTTAACGCTCATTGTCGGCCCATCCTATGGGGAGGAACTGAAGAAATTGAATCTGGACGATGCCTCTCTGCTGGGAACCACCATCCGCACGGATACCCAGGTGAAAGCAGAAGGCAAGGGATCAATCAAGATCACAACGCAATGGCCCACAACAATCTGCTTGGGCGAAGTGGCCGGCCTGAAAATAGATAACGCAAGACTGGTGTACAGCGCCAAGGTCAAGAGCGACCTTGACGGATCTGCCTATCTGGAGCTGTGGGCCCATGTGGGCGGCGGTCAGTACTTTTCGAGAGGAATGAATGACCCTGTAAGCGGCAAGGCGGACTGGAAGACGATCCAGACACCCTTCCTCTTTCAGAAGGGACAAAGGCCTGAAAAAGTAACGCTCAACCTCGTCATCAACGGGAAGGGCACCGTCTGGATTGATGACATCGTGCTGTCCAGGCAGGCCTTGAAGTGACTCAGCTTTGTTGAGGAAAAAGCGCGTATATCCGCGTCTTGCCCTTTCACACGACCGAGGCCGCTGCCTTGACCCGACGAGGGTACGACAGGGAGTGGGGGAGGGGGCGTTGCCTTCGAGGCTTCCTGTCCAGCTCTTGAAAGCCCGAAGGGTGGGTATTATGCTTAAATTGGGAATTGAATGAATCCGAAAGATCACTGGGAAAAGGTCTATTCGAAGGTGCCGGCCGACAAGATGGGCTGGTACGAACCTCATTTGCGGCTTTCCCTGAACTGGATACAAGGCCTGGGACTCGTAAAAGACGCCCCGATCATTGACGTAGGCGGTGGATCATCGACCCTGGTCGACGATCTTCTCGACGCCGGCTTTAGCGCCATTACGGTTCTCGACATTTCAGAGAAGGCGCTCATGTCCGCCCAAGCGCGGTTGGGTGCTAGATCCAAAGGTGTTACGTGGCTTTATGGAGACATCGCGACCATCGAACTGCCAAGGGAACGGTACGAACTGTGGCACGACCGTGCGATGTTCCATTTTCTTCTTGCCGAAGAGCAACAAGAAAAATACCTGCAACAGCTCGAAAGAGGGTTGACGCCGAATGGGCACCTTATTATCGGTGCCTTTGCCCCGGAAGCGCCGCCCCAGTGCAGCGGCCTGTCGGTGCGGCGGTATGATACCGTGGACATAGAGAGCACCCTCGGCCCCACTTTCGAACTGAAGCGGTGCCGGAAAGATCTCCATGTAACCCCCGGCGGCGTGGAACAGATGTACCTCTACTGCCACTTCATGAAAGTTGGTTAGTGCCGATATGCTGCATGGCCGCCCTTCTCTTTAGTCTCTGTTCCCAAACGCGCTGTCTTACACCTGTCTTGAGCCTTTTGAGAAGCCCCGCCTCAAGCTGTCTGACTCTCTCTCGAGAAAGGGCGAAATGTTTCCCAATCTCCTTGAGTGTGAGTGGGCAATCAGCCAAGATCCTCTTTTCGAGGATGAATCTGTCACGCTGGTCGAGTCTTGCTTTAAAGTCGTCGATCGTCTGCCGAATTCTATCCCGTCTTTCTTTGGAGGCAACGATATCTTCAACGGTGTCTTGTCCCTCGGCCGCCTCCCCGTCGACCAAATCGAGAGGGACGCCCCAACTCGGTCTTGTTTCCATAATACGGACTATCTCTTCATTGACGTCGAGAATCCGGGCGAGTTCCTCGGGGGTGGGTTCGGTCCCCGCTCGATAAAGCTGCTTTCTTGCTTTGTTCAACCCGTAAAACACCTTCCTCTCGCTGTCCGTTGTCCCTATCTTTATAGTTCCCCATAGAGCCATAATGTGCCTGAGAACATAGGCGCGTATCCAGAGGAACGCATAGGACGAGAAACGTGTTTTCTTGTGAGGATTGTATTTCTGCACGGCTCGCATAAGCCCCAGGTTTCCTTCCTGAATCAGATCGAAGAGATTGAGATGGGGGCTGTGATAGGCGAGGGCAATCTTCACGACGAGCCTCAGATTCGAGAGGACAAGTTTCTCGTACGCCTCAGTGTCCTGGAGCATGAACACCCGTTCAGCCAGCTCGCGCTCTTCCTTCCTTTTAAGCAGCGGATAGACGGAGATATCGGTACAATATCTATTCAGCAGGTCGAAATCTTCCCGGAGGTTCGCAGATATTCTCGAATAAGGCATTATCTCGGGCTCAGTGACGTGAAGATTTGAACCGTTTTACCGCTTCGTTCGTCCTGTCAATGGATCCAAATTCAGCAAGTAGTTGTTGCAGCATCAATAGCTTAGCTTTCCCCTCGAAGGGGAGCTCCGCCCCGGTTTCGGATCGTACAAACATGATGGGGCCCCCATTCTGAATAAGCTGTGCATCGTAATGAGCTAGGACCTCGAGATATTTTGCCGTCTGAGCCTGCCGCTCCCTCCGAAATGCGACCTTTCTATCCCAACGGGGTTGGCCGTTTATCACCTTGACCTTTTCATTGTCTTCCATAGCGTCACTCCTTATGAGACTCCTGCAGCGTTTCATTGGCCTCCAGGGCGTCCCGTGGCTTGAATCGGCATGTAACCAGCCAAAGATTCAGGTTTCCTTGGATCTTTCTTAAACTGATGCAACATGATACTACAATAGTAACAGAAAATAACAGAAATTGCATTATGACACCATAAAAAGTACCAAAACTACCTTAAGATGGTCTGCTGCCGAAGGACTATATACGGTGATGATCAGAGAGGGGAGGTCGGGCTACGGCCTTACGGTATCGCGAGATCCTACGCGACCGCCTGTTTTGAGGGGACAACTGGTTATGGCTTGCCCTTCGCCACCGGTTCTTCTTTCCTTTGAGAACCGACAGAACCTTTGGCCACCCTGAACTTCTTGCCTATACTCCGCCGGCCCCGTGTCCCTGTCTCGTTCCGGCCCCTATCCTGCAATCGGGTTGGATAGCGTTCCGATCCCTTCTATCGTGCACTCAACCGTCTGCCCGGGCCTCAGGAATACCGGCGGCTTCCGGACAAAGCCCACCCCCGACGGCGTGCCCGTGAGAATAACCGTCCCCGGCAGGAGGGTCATGCATTTTGAGAGATGGGCCACAATCTGGCGACAGGAGAAGATCATGTCGGACGTGTTTGACGATTGCATCACCTGACCATCCAGACGACATGAGATGTCCAGACGATCGCCATCAAGGTCGTCTACGATCCAAGGGCCTAACGGACAAAAGGTATCGTAACTCTTCCCTCTTGCCCATTGGCCATCCTTAAACTGGACCGCCCGGTTGGAAACGTCGTTTGCGATGGTGTAACCAAGAATGACACTCGATGCCTCGTGCTCCGCCACATTTTTGGCCCGTTTACCGATGACGATCGCAAGCTCGCTCTCATAGTCGATCCGGTCGGGATAGTCCGGTGGTAGTATGATGGGATCACAAGGGTTCGTGAGTGAGGTTGTTGCTTTCAGGAAGACCAAGGGCTCGGTGGGATAGGTTCCATGGCTCTCGTCGGCGTGGGCCCTATAGTTGAGGCCGAGGGCGATGATATTGGGTGGAAGAACAGGGGCGAGTATTTTCACTGAGTCCAGGGAGACCGGTTTTTCCCTCCCCCTAAGCCCGTCAAAAGGATCCCCTTCGCAAGGAACAAGAACATCCCCCTCCACAATCCCATAACCCGGTCGAGACTCATTCAAAAAACGTGCGATCTTCATGATCCATTCCTCCTTGGCGCCTGTGCTCAATTATCATCTCCAGGATAACACACCCGAACAACCTGTATCGAATGGGAAAGATGTCGCCGGGATAAACCGGCAGCCAAAGATACACAAGGGCCTATAACTATGACTTATAGGCTATAGGTAATACGAAACAAAAAAACCCCTTGACATCACGGAATAAAATGAGAGAATATGCTAAACTAAACGTGAGGTAAGACGCGATCTTGCCTGCCTGACATGCCGAGCTATTGCAAGATAAATCGCAGCATGATTTTCTTAACGAAACAATAGAAAGGTCACTCCCCGTATTACCATCCGAAAATGCGTAGTATGTGGAAAAAACAGAATTTTGCTTTCTAAAAATCGCCATAAATCAGAAACAAAATCATCAAAACTTGAACTTTGTAGGCCTCAGGTCAAATGCCATTCAGGAAAAGGAGGGTTGTAAAACCGAAGAAAAGAGGTACGTAGTGACGGCAGCCATAGTAATTGTTCCAACTCATACGGTGTCGACATCAAAGGCGACCCTAAATCGGCTTCGACCCCTCACACCCGTCACAATC
>DCUF01000048.1 GCA_002328485.1 Deltaproteobacteria bacterium UBA2221 | reverse complement strand
CCGCGCATGAGGGTCGTATCGAAGGCCCGTGGTGCACCCAGCCCATTTATACGGAGGGCGTTGTTGTGCCCATTTTCGTCTGTCCATTCCGCATGATTGACAAGACCTGGCGGAATTTCTTCCAGTTTCTCGTTGACCAGGGTGTAGGAGCCGACCACCATGGCATAGCAGCCCTCACGGAGCATATCGACAATGGACTGGAGGGTGCCGGAGCCATTGTAGAGGTCATCGGAATCAAGCTGAATGGCAAAGCGCCCGCACACAGGGGAATGCAGCCCTTCATTCCAGCAGCCTCCGATGGCGAGATCGGTCCGGTTGGGAACGATGTGTTCCAACCGGTGGCCGTAGACTCCGGCGAGATCGGTCAGCATCTTGGTCGTTCCGTCGGTAGAGTGGTTATCGATGACGATGACGTTGAAAGGGAAGTCGGTCTTCTGGGAAAAGGCGCTTCTGACGGCCTCAACAACCGTACCGGCCCGGTTTCTAACGGGGATGATGACAGAGCCTTCCGCGGGGTATGACCGGGGGGCTGACTCAACCTTTTTGAGGCGATCGGCGGGCACGAAGGCGCCTATTCTTTTGAGGTTTTCCGTGAAGACGGCCTCCATCTCCTTTTGCACCAGGGCGTTGCGGGGATCGACATAGGAAAAGAGATCGTGGGGGTTCGTGGGCCGGCCTATCCTGCAAAGTACTGTGTAAAGAGGCTCGGGCACATGACGTATCGGCCAGTCTGTGGCGATTTTCAGGCGGAGATCATACAGACCCCCAGACTGAACCGGGGGAATATCCCCGTATTTCGACAGACTGTCCCGGACGGTATCAATGGAGAAGAGGATCGCCGGGCCAAAGTCAAAATCGTCCCGAACGCTGCCCATCTGGTAGCTGTTGAGGGGGTGTAGAACCCTTGCGCCTCGCTCATCTTCCTCGAAAAAATCGGAATAGACGATGCCTGCTTTCGTGGCTTCGGCTGTGTCCAGCAGCTTTTCGAGTCCGGCCACCGAAAAGGAGATCGCTCGGGGTTGAGGAAGGAGGAGAAGGTATCTGGCATACACCCCGGCAAGGATAGGGTTGAGGGTGTCTCCTGACGAGAGGCTGCTCTGAGTGACGACGGATCTGCATTTCGGCGCATGGAGATCGATCCGCCTTCCACTGATGACCTGGATGTCTCCCACAAGCGGGTTTTCGGCCAATGAGGCGAGCATGCCCTGAAAAGTCTCTGCGGGATGATAAGCGACCACGACACTGATCGGTTTCATGGAGCAGCGCCTTCCGGACGGCCTATCCGTTCTGTCCAGACTGCCCGACACCTTCCGACAAGCGCTCGAAGATGGGGGAGATCTGTTGTGTGGCTGGCCGCCATGTCAAGATTGTTCAAGGCCGCCGGAATATGCTCAAGGAAGGCCCTGAGACCTTTTGAGATTCCCAGAAATCCGTAGGCCCCCAGGGCTTGCATGAGGCGTTGAGCCGAGGCCTCCCAGAAGAGATCCGTGAAGGTATCCCAGTTGTATCCCCAATCGGAGAGGCTATAATAGGCCGAGAGGTAATCAATCCGCTCCTCATCTGTGAGTTCCACGTAGGGATCACAGAGAAAAGAACCCAGATCATAGAAGGGACTGCCGAAGCGCATCCCCTGGAAGTCGATGAAAACCGGCCTTCCCCGATGGATCATCACATTCTGTGACTGAAGGTCGCGGTGGACCAGACATCGAGGCCCGGCCATAAGCCGGTCGGCCAGGCGGGAAAGCTCCGTCTCAAGGGCGCCGGAAAAGGGAAGATTGAGGACAATATGGCAGACTTCCTTGACGAAGTGGCCCCTGAAATAGTCACGCTCCCATTGGTAGAGGTGTCTGTCGAAGGGCTCCATGAGCGGTACCCGCTTCTTTGGGAATTCCTTCTCTGGAAAGGAATGGAAGCGCTGTACTGCTGATAAGGTTTGTCGATACAACCCTTCACGAAGGTCTGTCTGCGACCCCCTGAAGGACCAGAGATCGGTCTCCCCCAGGTCTTCTGTGACCACAAGGTGGCTGGCTGGATCGTGACCGAGCACGTGAGGCACCGGCACATCGATACCCTCGAGAAAGTGAGCGATGGACGCGTAGTAGCAGTTCTCCTGCCGTTTTGGATCGTAGTCGATCAGGATGGCCGATCCCTTCGATGGCCAGGTGACACGAAAGAAGGCCCGGTCGGAACCCCGTTTGCCGAGGGGCGCTGCCTGAAGAGCCGTCGAGTCTTCGAGGCCCAGTACCTTTCTGGCGAATCGAGCAACCTCTGGCCTCATGGCGATTCCACCCATTCGCCGGCCTTCACCCTTCCATAGATCTCGACTGAGCCGATGTCGTCCCACTGGCCCTGATCCACAATAACCCCCCTGATTGTCCCTGGTCGATCTGCGATCCTCCGCAGGAACGCGTCTATGACGGACTCGATCTTCCCTGCTTCGAGTTGGGCCAGAAATGAGGTCCTCACCGCATAGATGCCCGTAAAAAGACAGCTTTGTGCCCCTTTCCTACCCAAGACATGACGGAGATCGCATATCTCGCCGGTTTCCGTTATGTTGACGTTGAGAAGAGGGCCCCTGCTGCGGAGTATGAGCGTTGCCTCTACCCCATCACGGTCTAAGGCTGAGAGCAGCGGTCCAAGGGGCAGATTTGTGATGATATCGCCGTTGTAACAGATGATGATCTCATCCTCTCCCAACAGATCCTCGATATTCTTGAGGCCCCCACCCGTATCGAGCAGCACCGGTTCGTGACGGAACAGAATAGGCGTGCCCCGCCATAGGGCATCGGGGAAGACGGATTTGTATGTGTGAGGACAATGATGGGTATTGACTATGAAACGATCGACACCTATGCCAAGCAGGTGATCCATGGCATAGGTGATAATGGGCCGGCCGCCGACGGGAAGCAGGGGTTTCGGACATGAATCCGTAAGGGGTCTGAGGCGGGTCCCAAGGCCCGCACCCAGGATGAAGGCCGTCTTGAATCGTCGCTTATCCACGGTCTCTCAGTATACCTTTTCTATGGCTATGTGCCTAAAGTAATGGCTCAAGATCTGTTCGCACGAGAACCCCCGGCTAGCCATGGCTGCTGCCCCGATCTGGCATAATCCAACCCCATGCCCCCAGCCTGCTCCATGGAGCGTTATGATTTCGGGCAGGCCGTCCGATCCGCGCCTTGTCTGAACGGTAAAGGCACTACTGTACAGATGGCTCCGGGAAAGCCATCGCCTGATCTCAAGTTCTTTGCCTACGGTAATGGTTCGCTCAGTGCCCACGATCCTCAGCCTGGAGATCCTTGCTGAAGGGCCGCGCTCAAGAGGGGTCAGGTCAAGGAGGGATCCGAAGTTGATGCCCGACTTTGCGGTCAGGATGTCTTCCAACTCATGTCTCGTGTATCCGACCGTCCATCTGAAAAAGCCTTTTGTTTCTTGGTCAAAGTCAGGCAAAACTGATTCGAGTAGTCGGTTATCCTTCACGTTGCAGTAAGCATCCGGCTCTGCAAGAATCCACCGAGTGGCCTGTTCCTCGGTCGGGCAAGGAAGGTGGCTTACAGAGGCGTCTGAAATACTGGTGAGATAATCGATGTCCCTATCTTCCCATGCCGTTTTGAAGTCTTCAGTCAGACCCCCACAGCATTTGGAGTATCGGGCATCACAGATTGCGCCTCTATAGGTCATGACCCTACCCGATGTTGCCTTGACAGCGACTTCCGCTTGGGGGGATATGATCTTCGTGATTCCGTGGTAGCGCTGACAATGGTCATCGGCGCACACGTCAAAAAGATGATGATCCTCCCGCTCGTACCATCGCATGATCTCATCGGTGCTGTCGGAGCCGACATTGCGAGCCGAAGGGCGGGCCCTGCAGGGTTCTTTCCTCCGCTCAAGGGCCGCCATGAGCCAGCTCCTTGACATAATGGCGTGGGCCTTCAAAAACTCTAAAGGGCCCTCGGCACGCATCTCTGAAGAGATGACGCTCGTAAGGTAATATTCAACGGGGACCTCGTTGATTGCCGTTATGGTTCCGTCCGGACGTGGCAGGATCAGAAGGTTGCCCTGGAAGGTTTGGTCTTCCGGTCGCTCCCAGTGGAAACGGCTGCCAATGACGACACCAAAAAGGTGGAGAAGGGCATGACCTTCCGCGCTCAGTCTAAGGGCTGGTGACCGGGCCACGGCCCGTCCGGCCTCATCGCTGACGATGACCTGACCATCCCGGGTCTGCGCCACGAAGCCACCAGAGAGACACGCTCCTCCCTCCGTTCGAAACCGTCCGTCCAGCCACCCTCTGAGCTGATCTCGGCCCTCCATGATCCCTACGGATACGATTGGTCCTGGATTGATATCGGTATTCATAATCAAGTTTGTCAATGCCAAACGCCCCATTTCTGGATCATCTATCCCCTCTATTACCTCAGGCCGCCCTTCACCCTCGGCCCTATATTCTTACCAAAAATTGGCCGAGACTGCCACGGTATCATGCCGTCTCGGGGTTTCTGCAGTTTTCTTATGCCGCAGATGCCTTTGCCGGAGAACGATTTCTGCGATCTCAAAAAAGTTCGATAATGTTCAGAGAAAAATGCTTATCTTTGTCAGACTATGTCCGACAAAAACTGTAACGAACTGCGTTCGGGGACGGGCGTTCTCTGGGACAGAGCATGCCAGATTCCCCTGAAGAGTGAGGAAAGGAAGTGAACGAGACAGCGATAATCGATAAGATCTTGATCGTTGACGATTCTCCGGTTGCCCGGAAGATACTGAAGAGCTGTATCCCTGCGGATAAAGGATACGAGCTCCACGAAGCTGATGACGGAACCGCCGGCCTCCAGAGATTCAAAGAGGTGCATCCTTCCGTCACGTTCCTCGATATCACCATGGCCCACATGGACGGGATGGAGTGTCTCGAAGAGATCAAGATGCTCGACCAGGACGCCGTTGTGGTTATGTGCACTGCAGATATACAACCCAAATCAGCACAGAAAGCAGAAAATCTCGGCGCTTTTACCATGATCAAGAAGCCTCCGTCAAAAAATGTCGTACGAGAAGTCCTGGAGCGGGTAGAAAGGCATCTGACTCGGGCCGAATGACTCCCCCATGAAGGAAAATAAAACCCCCACACTAACCCCCGATGAATTGGATGTCCTCCAGGAGATCATGAATATCGCCTTCGGGAGGGCCACGGCTGACCTTGCCGACCTCATAGATATATTCATCAACCTGAGTGTGCCTCATGTAGCCCTTATAGGCAGATCAGAACTATCTACCTATCTAACCGAAGAGGTGATCGACCGAAAAGGGGGAATCAGCCTCGTAGAACAGAGATTCTGGGGCCGTTTTCTGGGTTCTGCTCTCCTTGTCTTCCCTGCCAATGCGGGCAAGGAACTGATCACTCTCCTCGCCGCAGGCCCGGAAACCCAATCCTTTGAGTCTGATCCCATTGGCGAACTGGAAAAGGGCGTACTCATGGAGGTAGCCAACATCCTCATCGGTGCCTGCGTGGGGAAGATAGCCGAGCTTCTGGGTGATGTGGTTACCTATTCTCCACCCACAGTTATCGTCAATCAGGACGACGACAAAAGCTTTTCCGGCCACGGCAACGGCAGCGATGAGGGATCGGTCATTGTGCTCAGGACAATCTTCCGTTTTGAACGGAGAGATGTTTCCGGCTACCTATTTCTCTTGACCGGGGACACGACAGTCACCTGGCTAAAGAAAGCCTTGCAGGGTTTTATGGAGCAGTTCTCGTAATGTTCTCCCAACTCTTCGACGCGGTCGATTTGGGACTTGTCGTTCTGGACAAGGACCTAAAGGTCTACAAATGGAACCGCTGGATGGAACTGCATAGCCGGATCAGCGCCGAAGAGATAACTGGTAAGCAACTCTTCGATTACTTTCCGACCCTGAACAACCCCGGGTTCTTGCAGACGTTCAAATTTGTGCTCAACTTCGGCAATTTCTACTTCTTCTCCCAGAAACTCCATCATTACCTCTTTCCTTTTGACCTCGAGATCTCGCTCAACTCCAGTTTCGACCGAATGCAACAGAGCTGCAATATGGGCCTTCTTCGGGAGGAAGGTACGTCAGAGAGGTTCGTCTATATCGCTATAAAAGACGTAACAGAAACGGCCATCTACGAACAAAAGCTGCTCGAGATGAACATGAAGGACGGGCTGACGGGGATCTATAACAGGCGGTATCTGGAAAACAGGCTTCAGGAGGAGTACGATCGATCCTTGAGGTCCCGCAAGCCCCTAAGCTTGATTATGTTCGACATAGACTATTTTAAGAAGATCAACGACACCTATGGCCATCAGTGCGGCGACCATATCCTTCAGTCCATCTCAGCAGATGTCTCTTCCTGCGTGAGGAAGACCGACATCGTGGCCCGGTATGGCGGTGAGGAGTTTTGCTGCCTCCTCTTTGAATCGCCCCTTGCGGGTGCCATGCGCGTGGCCGAACAGCTAAAGGACACGGTTGCGGATAAGACTTACTATTACTCGGACGAGTCGATAAGGGTCACCATCAGCGGTGGTGTTGCAGAGCTTGCCGTGACGAAAGAAACGGTCAGCGAGTTGGTGGCGAGAGCGGACAATGCCCTTTACCAAGCAAAAAGGACGGGTCGAAACAAGATCGTGCCCGCCTCGTAGGCAGGATGCGACAGGTGCGCGCTGCAGTCTCGGTCGTTTGCCTGCACTGCCCCACAAGGGGCAATTCTTCAGATCTCCACTGCAGCGACAGCGAGCAGGACCGCAATAAGCAACGGGGTCCCCTTTTCCACATTAACCCCCGGCAATCAAGGGGATGAGAAACACCTCGGAGCCATCGGGGACGGAGGCCCTGGGAAAATCGGGTTGCGAGACCAGTCGACCGTTAACACGGGCTACAGGGTAAGGATAGCCGTCGTCCAGTTGGTGCAGGATGTCCGAAACGGTCATACCTTCCCGCCATGGGAATTCTCTATCCCCCGCCCTCACCATCACGCCACCCCCTTAGACCTCAGAAGCTCCAACACCTCGGGGAAATCGATCCCCAGCCTCTTTACCGTCTCCTTGGTGGGGATTCCGTCATTTGTCCACCCTCTCCGGAAGTATACGGCATCCTTGAGCTCTTCGTAACGGTTCTCCCGAAGTTTTCTGAGGATGGCCGACTTTTCCTCCGAGGTCTTTCCGCTGATATCGACACCGTATAGCTCCACGAGTTGCCTGTCGTACCGCTCTCTACGGGAGTCGTACTCGTCCACGGTGACCGGGCCCATGGCTCGATAGGGAATGGCGTCATGTTTTCGTTGGCCGTACCCCATCTTCAGGGAAAAGAGCCTTTGGAAGTTGTACACCCTCTCGCTCATCTCAATGATATCGGGCGGCTCGATGGCCCGGCCCGTAACCGCGTTGAAATAGCGAGCGTACCACTCCACGTGCTGCATCACCTTGGCCGGCTCCTTCGTCTGCTTGTTGTCAGGGGGAACCACGTCGTTCCACGGCAGCTTGCATAGACCACAGAGGCCGAACCAGGTACGGAAAAGAGGAAACCAGTGAAGAGCCTCAGCCTTCTGTTCGAAGGTGGGCATGAAATTGTGCA
>DCUF01000026.1 GCA_002328485.1 Deltaproteobacteria bacterium UBA2221 | reverse complement strand
CGGGAACGACGGGTATTCCGAAAGGATCGATGGTCACGCAGCACCAGGTCGTGCGGGGTGGATATTCCCATGTTCGGGGCGTTGAGGCAACCGCGGACGACATATTTTTGGGCATACTCCCTTTGACCCACTCCTACGGGTGCGGCACGACACTTATTCAGCCAATTCTGATCCAGGCATCGGTGATCCTCCTCGAGGCCTTCGCTCCAGAAGAGGCCTTTAAGGCCATCGAGGCAGGAAAGGCCACACTCCAGCATGGGGCGCCCGCCCACTACATCATGGAGATGAACCATCCAAACCTCGACGAATATGATCTTTCCAGCTTGAGGGCAGGTTATCTCGCCGGCCAGATATGTCCCGAAGAGGTAATCCAGTGGGGTGAAGATCGGGGGGTCTACCTGTCATCTTCCTGGGGGAATTCAGAGGTGGGACCGGGGGCAGGAACCATGTGCCCCTTCGGGACGCCCCTCGATATACGCAAAAAGAGCGTCGGATTGCCGGTTCCCGGCTCCGAGATAAAGGTAATCGACCAGGCTACGGGTAAAGAGGTCCCCACCGGCGAGGTGGGTGAGATGATGGTCAGGGGGCCGAATGTTTTGAAAGGCTATTGGCACAACCCTGAGGAGACGGACAAACAACTCGAAAAAGACGGATGGCTGCATACGGGTGATTTGGTGTCCATGGACCGCAAAGGATTCATCATGATGTACGGGAGAAGCAAGGACCTGATCAATCGAGGGGGGTTGAAGATCTACCCCGTAGAGATCGAATCCCTGATCCTCCAGCACCCCAAGGTGGAACAGGCCTGCGTTGTGGGAACGCCCAATCCGGTACTGGGGGAAAGTATTTGCGCCGTCATCATTCCAAGGGGCGATGCAAAGATCACCCTTGCCGAGGTGCGGGATTTTATGAAGGATAAAGTGGCCAAGCACAAACTTCCTGACGAACTATCGATAGTCTCGGAATTTCCCAGGATACCCGGAGGGATTAAGGTCAAGAAATTCGGTGCCGGTGGGGTTCAGGAGTTGGCAGCTCAGGACAAAAATAGACAGAAGATTCGATGAGGAGCGTACCCGCGCATGTCGATCATCGGATACACTGCAGATCATCTCTCCCCCGAAATCACCTCAAACCGGAATGCCAAGCGGTCCGTGCGGAGGGGTCGATCCCGCCGGAAAGGAGGTGCGAAGGCCTGAGTCTCGTAACGGATAAGTAACGCCTGGGGGCTGAAGGAGCCTCCAGAAACTCCTCAATGAAGCCCTAAAAATGGAGGATCATGCTATGGCCACGGAAAGAAGGTTTATAGATCCGCATGAGGTGCCGAGCATCCCCGGAACCGAGGGATGGGAGGAAATGTATCCTTACTATTACGTATTTGGCAAGGGCAAGACGGAGAGGGAAAAATACGAGAGCAGCCAGTTCTGGTTCTATGACGGCGTCCACTACCCATTCCCCATGCATCCTCTCGACCTCATATGGGACGATATGTGGCACATGACGCTATCAGGCTTCGTCAGCAAGGTCTTTGTCATCCCCAACTCGAACGGCGTCGACCACAAGATCTTGAACGGCTACATCTATCTGGCCGGGACATTTCCACCAAAGGAAGAGGAAGAGAAACGGGTCCCCTACGTCATGGCAAGGACCGGCCACTACTATGAGCGCTACGAGGAACTGTACAAGGTCTGGATGACGAAGATGATGGCGGTCATCGACGAGATGAAGACCATCCACTTCCCTGCCACGCTTCCCTGGGTATCCGATGATTCCTACGTTTTTGAGCATAAAGGATACTTCGAGAGCGACGAGATCCTCCGGGCCTATGACAGAATGATCCAGCTCGCCCAGAGGGCATGGCAGCTTCACATGGAGATGGACGGTCTGGCCTACGGCGGCTACGTCAACTTCATCTACACCATGAGGGATCTCTTTCCCGGCATAACCGACAAGGCCATCGGCCAGATGCTCACCGGCTTCACCGGCGAGATGTTCCGGCCCCCGGCGGAGCTTCAGAAACTGGCGCAATTTGCCACGGATCTGGGCATAGGAGAAACCATAAAGGCCTCGGACAAATGGACCGACATGGGTGCCAAGCTTGGACAAACGGAGCCGGGCAAGAAGTGGCTGGCCGAGGTGGAGGCAGTGCGCGAACCGTGGTTCGAGATGAGCATCGGCGGCGGCTGGCACCACATGGATGTGGCCTGGAACGACAACCTCGATGTACCGCTGGCTCACATCAAGAACTACATCAAAATGCTGGAAAAAGGCGAACGTATTGACCGGCCCACGGAAGAAGTGGAGAAGGAACGGCATCGTGTGGCTGCCGAGTATCGTGGACTGATCACCAACGACAAGGACAGAGAGGTCTTCGATCAGCGTTTGGGCCTTGCAAGAATGGTCTCCATCTTTCCGGAAAGCCACCAGTTCTATATCGAGAACTGGTTCCACGCCCTGTTCTACAGGAGGGCCAAGGAGCTGGGGCAGATGTTCGTGTCCCGGGGTGTCCTGAAAGACAAAGACGATATCTTTTTTCTCAACCGGTTCGAGATCTACCCCATCCTTTACGATACCCTGGCCTCGTGGTGTACAGGGGTCCCGCCCGTTGCCAGCTACGAGATTCCACCCAAGATCGCCCGGCGTAAGGAGATCTACAACAAATTCAAGCAATGGAGCCCCCTGCCCGCCCTCGGTCCTGCACCGGACGTGGTGACGGAACCAAACTCCATCGTCTTGTGGGGTGTCACCACGGAAAAGATCGACATGTGGCTCCATGCAGCCGGCGTTAAACCTGAAGACGTGAAGGAACTGAGGGGGTTTGCAGGTTCCTCGGGTGTTGTGGAGGGAACGGCAAAGGTGTGCCTCGAACTCGAAGACATCGCCGACCTCAAAGCGGGTGATGTACTCGTGGGGCGGATGACAGCCGCGAGCTGGGCTCCTGCATTCAACGTCATTGCCGCCTGCGTCACCGATATCGGCGGTACCTTCTGCCATGCTGCGATCGTGGCCAGGGAGTACAAGATGCCCGCCGTCGTAGGTGTGGGCAACGGCACGGAGATCATCAAGACCGGCGACAAATTGAGGGTCGATGGTGATACCGGGGTCGTAACCATTCTCGAGCGGGCAAGGTAGTTGGAAGGACAGTAGAATGGCGAAATGGCGAAATGGGAACGACTTTTCAGAAGCATTTTCCCCAATGCGTTATTTCGCCATTTTCCCATTTGCGCCTTTGTGGTTAAAGGGGGGGGTGAAGCAATGACAACGAGTGTTGCCGGCAAGTGGATATACTGGCTCGACGAGGTAACGAAAGACTTGAGCGAAGTGGTGGGCAAGAAGTGCGCCAATCTTGGCGAAATGACCCGGGCCGGCTTCAGGGTTCCTTGCGGGTTCGCTCTCAGTCTTGAGGCCTATGACCGATTCATGAAAGACAGCGGGGCGTTGACCGAAGTCAACGATCGCCTGTCGCGCTTTGAGGCCGACCCCCATGACCCGGCTAACCTCAGAAAATGGGGGGAGGTATCGGAGGTGATACGGGGCATCACCGAGATGAAGACGATGCCCCAGGATATGGCGGAAACCATATCCACCCATTACGAAGAATTGTGCAGGCGGACGGGGATAGCCAACTGCCCGGTGGCCACCCGGTCCGCAGGTCCTGCCAGTCATCCCGGCCAGTATGAAACGTTCCTTCACGTGCGGGGCATCTCCGAGGTGCTTCGCCACATCGTAAAGGTGTGGGCAAGCACGTTCAATCAGCGCTCGCTCGTTGCCCGGGCCCGGGCAGGGTATAGGCTCGATTACGATCCTATCGGAGTTGCGGTGCTTCAGATGGTCAACGCCAAGACTGCCGGGGTCATGTTCACCTTGAACCCAGCCAACGGCGACAGGTCCAAGATCATGATCGACGGAAACTGGGGATTGGGAGAGAGCGTTGTCAGCGGGTCGGTAACGCCGGACGAATGGACAGTGGACAAGGTGGTTCTCGAGATCATTACCCGTACCATATCGCCGAAGGGGTTGGAGTATGTGGTAGATCCCTCGGGGAAGGTGGTCTCGTCTGACATCCCGACCGAGAGACAGAACGTCCCCTGTCTCACAGATTCGGAGGTCATTGAGCTGGCAAAGGGAGGCAAGAAGATAGAGCAGCACTACGGCATGCCTCAGGATATCGAATGGGTTATCGACAGGGAATTGCCTTTTCCAGAAAATATTTTCTTTGTTCAGACGAGACCGGAGACCGTCTGGTCCAGGAAGCAGACCGAGTCGAAGCTAAAAACCTCTGGGGATGTGACGGCCGATGTGGTTGATTTCTGGCGGAGCGTCAAGGGGTAAAGACCCTGTCAGCCCGACCATTGTGAATCATGTTCAATTCTGGTATCTACTTGATTCGCATGATATATTTTTCTTGACATGATCTCTGGCTCCTTGTATTATTGAATATGCTTCAATATAGGAGGTTTCTATGGGATATAGCATAAATGCTTGGCCGGCATTCAAGAACTACCAGAATACCCGCTACAGAAACTATCTCTATACCTCCCAAGGCCTTCGCTGCATGGGCTCTACCTGGAGCCCTTTGGCTCCCCTCAAAGGATTTGGTGATGACGTATACCTGATCGGTGGTGAGCCTCATGCGGCATCAGCCGCAGGCACGGTCCCGGAAGAGGCTCGTGAGGACATCATAGCTGCGGAAGCAGCAGGTCTCGGTTTCCACTCCTGCAGCTACCTCAAGCTGTTCAATGGGGAGGTGGTCCGAAACAAGATAGCCATTACGGATAAAACAGTGAAGGAGGGTTATCCTAAGCCAGATGTGATCTGGACGACCCATCTCTGCAGCCAGCATTCCAAATGGTACCAGGAAGTCTCAAGGCGCCTGGGCGGAATTCCGATGTACGCAATAGATATGATCGGGGGCGGGAATGCCGAGAAGGACCCCAAGATCGTCAACTACGTCTCGGACCAGATAGAGGCAGGGATAGACTGGCTCGAGAGGGTGACGGGTAGGGGTTTCTCCGATGAGCTGTTCGTCAAGGCAGTGAGAAACGAGATAAAGGTGCTGGTCCTCTGGGGCAACATATGCGCCTTGAACATGCATTCCCCCGCGCCCCTGGATGAACGCCGGCTCATAGCCCTGTTCCCACCAGCCGTTGTAGACAGGACCACTGACGAATGCGTCCAACTATACGAAACGTTGTTGGAAGAAGTGAGGCGGATGGTTGAGATGGGCGAGAGCGTGGCCCCGGATCAACGGTTCAGAATCGTCTATTTCGGGATAGCCCACACCTACGGTCACCCTGAGATGGCAAGGATACTCAGAGACGCAGGGGCGGAAATAGTGGCGTCGGTCTACACGTTCGGCACGTGCGGGAATTTCAAAGGAATAGTGGACGGCAGATGGACGTGGGAGCCCATCGATCCCCAGTGGGTAGATGACCTCGATCTCTCAACCAGAAGGAAGGCGATCACGGAGCTTGCCAAAATAGTCCTTGGCTGGCCTACCTGGCAGGGGGTAAGGTCCTACTGGGCGTTGGAATCGATGGCTAAGGCGCTGGTGACGGAATTCAAGGCAGATGGCCTGTTGCTTGCGCCATCCCGCGGCTGCGAAACAGACTTCAGGAACGGCTATATTGCGCTTCAGCGTATTTTCAAAGACCAGGTTCCGACGGTGGAATACGATACCGACCAGGTTGACGTCCGGAAGATGGACTTACCAGGCGCTCAGCGAAAGACAGAGCTGTTCGTCCATCTCATGGAAGCGCGAAAGAAAGGGAGGGCATAATTCATGGAGACCAAGGGTTCTAAAGCCATAATCGACCGATTTCGCTCCATAACGGATAACACCCATGAGTACGCCAAGTCCCTCAAGGCGAAAGGGCGGCTTGTGGCCGGCTATATGTGCACCCACGCCCCGGAGGAGATCCTCTATGCCGCAGGGATTGTGCCCCTGAGAATCCTAAGCCCCCACGTTTCGCAGGCCACAACGAGGGGCTATATCCATGAGACCTACTGTTCCTTTTCCCATGACTGCGCATACCAGGGACTCCATCACAGTTACGACTATCTGGATCTGATCGTGACGAGCAGCAGTTGCATCCACATGGGCGAGGCCTTCAACGTATGGGTACGGTTTGCGGGATTCAAGGAAAAGAGCTTCCTGATACCCTACCCTCACATCATCCATACGAAACCTGCCAGTGCGTTCATGACGGAGTCCTTCGGGCAGCTCAAGGAATTCGTCGAAAAACTGTCACAGAAGGCTATTACAAACGACGATATAGAGAAGGCCATCAAAACCTACAATCACACCAGGAGGCTGCTGAAACGGCTATGGGCCTTCTTGAGGCACGAGAAACCACCCATTACGGGACCGGAAGTAGCCGCTGTGACCCTGGCAGCTCAGGTCATGGACAAGGAGGAATGCAACGGCATGCTGGAAGAGCTGATTACCCTTCTGCAAACCGAGCCTGGCGAGGCGCCCCCCGGGGTAAGGCTCATGGTGTCGGGAGGGGCTTGTGACGATCTTGTGGTCTTCGATCTTATGGAACGCCTCAACTACGCCACTAATCTGATCTTCATCGATTCCTGTACGGCAGCCAGGTACTTCTGGTTTGAGGTTCCTGAGGACATGCCCAACAAGCTCCGGGCTCTTGCCGAGGGCTATATCAGCAAGATACCCTGTCCTGCTAAGGACAATGTTCCGGGTACGGGCGAGAAAAAGAGGTTCCGCTTCATTCAGCAGTTCATTGAAGAGTTCAAACCGGATGGGGTGGTCTTTCTCTATCAGAGATTCTGCAGCCCACAACCCATGGACATTGTAGCGCTGAAACCAATCCTCGACAGGCTGGGAATCCCCTACACCGAACTCGAGCTCGATTCCACCGTACCGATAAGCCAGTTCACCACGCAGTT
Organism: Deltaproteobacteria bacterium UBA2221; assembly: GCA_002328485.1. Classification (GTDB taxonomy): domain Bacteria; phylum Desulfobacterota; class Syntrophorhabdia; order Syntrophorhabdales; family WCHB1-27; genus WCHB1-27. The sequence goes on along the minus strand of DCUF01000026.1, from coordinate 52,965 downwards.
GGAGGCCCTGGTAGAGATCATAGAGGGGGTGGCGGCATGAATAACGGAAAAGTCCTGGCCGGCATCGATGCAGGCCATGTGAGCACCAAGGCCGTGCTCATGAAGGGGCAGGAAGTCCTTGGGTACGGCATTTCAGCGACCGGGTTCGACGTCGTAGGTGCAGCCCTTACCGCGTTGGGCAATGTGTTGGAGCAGGCGGGGATATCGGCCCTAGACGTAGCGGGAATCGTCACCACGGGGATTTATAGGGACGCGGTGAAGGACCCTTCCATAGAGGTGGTAGTCACGGTGCCCGAATATGCAGCCGACGCAAGAGGTGCCCTATTTCTCAACAGGAACTCCAGAACGGTCATCGACATTGGCGGGAACGTGCATAAGGCCGTTCACTACGACGAGCATGGAGACCTCCTGGACGTTATTCAGAACGACAAGTGTGCCGATGGCTTGGGCTTATTCTATACGAGCATGGCCAAGGCCCTGGTGCTAACCGAGCAGGAACTGTCGGAATTGGCTCTCAAATCGACCAGGGATGTGTCGGTAGCCATTCAGTGCGCCCTCAGTGCAGAGTCAGAGGCCATCGATCTGTTGTGTCAGGGCATAGATATCACCGACGTGGCAAACGCCGTTTCGCGGTTCTTGAGCGAGCGCGTTGCGGCCATGTGCACCTATCTGCCACTCACCGGAGAGATCGTCGTGGTTGGAGGCTTGGCCAAGGCTACGGCGGTCGTGAAACACCTTTCCGCTTTGCTGGAAAAGGAACTCAGTGTTGCTGACCATCCGGAATATGTGGGGGCAATAGGTGCTGTGACCAGTTACGGAGGTGCCAGATGAGCGAATATGCGCTTCTCAATGAAAAGGTGGATTTGAAAAACGCCAAGATAATAGCGGCCGGGATAGATAGTGGAGCGGCAAACTCCAAAGTGACCATACTGGTGGACGGACAGCCCTATGCGTTTTCTCAGGTGAAAACCAGAACACCCCAGGAATCTGCTTTCAGGGCCATCGATACGGTTCTGACAAAAACTGATTTAAGACTGGAAAATATCCACTCTGTCGTCGCCACCGGTCGGGGGAGAGCCCAGATCCCCTTTGCTCACAGGACCGTATCGGAAATAGTCTGCGCTGCGTCGGGGGCCGTACACGTCTGGGGACCATCCGTACGGACGGTGCTCGATGCAGGAGGCCAAAGCTGCAGGGTAATCCATTGTACCGAAAAAGGCAGGGCTACCGACTTTCTGTGGAACGACAAATGCGCTGCCGGTATAGGACGCTCCCTGGAAACTTTTGCTGATCTGGCAAAGAAAGACATCTCTGAGATTGGGAGCATGGCACTCGAGGTCCGTGATTTTCACAAACTCGGTGACTTTTGCGCTGTCTACGCGCAGTCGGAAGCCCTGGACCTTCTGAGGAGTAAAGTCCCCCTCGAGGACGTGGCGGCTGGCTTTCACCAGGCCATGGCTAGAAGAATCAGCACACTCGTCGCCAGGTCCGGCCTTAAAAAGGATTTTGTTATCATCGGTGGTCTATCCAAGAACCCGGCCATCGTGAACTGGGTGGAAAGCAATTTGAAGGTTGCGAGTCTCGCCCCCAAAACCGGGTGGGACCCTGCCCTTACGGTTGCCCTCGGTGCGGCTCTTTTTGCACATTCTCACTGCAGGCGACAGTCGCCCGAAGGCTGACCGAAAAGAAAGATTTTTAGGGATTGGTCCATCCACGGCGTTAATCGGTTCCGGGCTGAGCGCCCAGGCCATGGGCCGGGGCGCTGGGTAACCCATTTTGAGGCATCTCTCTCCGGAGCGTGCTATTTCTTTGCTGGAAAGTCTGCATATTTTTCAACGAGGCGCAGAAAAGCCCAGGCCGCCGGTGACAGCTCCCGGCGATTCCGGTAGCCAATGCCAACCTCCACGATGGGGGACCCTTCGAGAATATGCACCACCTTGATCGACCCCTCATTGATTTCGGCTTCCACCGCCTCCCTTTTGAGAAAGGCCACGGCATTGTCCTGTCGAACGATCTCCTTTATGACCGCCACATTGGAGGATTCCGAAGCAACCTGGGGATTGACTTTGAACTTCCTCAGATACTCGATGACAACCGCTCTACTGGCCGATCCCTCGCCCTTGAGAACGAGAGGGATCTCCGATAGGTCCCTGACTGATATTTCGTCGCCCGGCACCAAACTGCTGGACGCCGACGCAATCAGAACCAGCTTTTCCTTGCCTATTGCCCTGACCTTCAAACGAACCGTGTTCGGTCGATGCCAGAGCACCACGAGCTCGTTTCTCCGGTCCTCAACACTCCTCACGATGTCCGCATCCACCCCCTGCTCCACGATGATATTGATCCCGGGGTATGACTTTTTGAACTCTGCTATCAATCGGGGAACCCGTATGCCGGGCATTTCCGGACAGGCAATACGCAACTCGCCCCGTTTGCTCCTCGACATGTCTTCAAGCAGTGATTCCGTCTCACGAATCTCCTGAAAGATCTTCTCAGCCTTCTGGTAGACTTCTTCTCCCGCACGAGTTCGAACCATTGCATTGCCTTGACGTACCAGGAGTCTGATGCCAACCGTCTCCTCCAGTTGTTTCACTTGCATGGTGATAGCCGGCGGCGTCACCATCAGTTCCTGTGCCGCCTTGGAGATGCTGCCCGTTCGTGCCACGTAGTAGAATGCGCGAAGCTGATTTATGTTCAGAATCATTGCCTTCTTCCTTCAGTTATACTTAACTACATTTAAGATAAGTTGTATAGCATTGTCAATAACAATCTGCTATCTTTTAACACATAAAAACAATATACATATAAAGGAGACAGTATGAGTAACATTGCAGTTCAAAGGGAGTATGAGGCAGAGACACAGCCCACGGCAAAGCGGAAGGCCGCAGTCAAAATCATGAAGGGTATCGGAGCGTCCTCGGGTGTCGCTATCGGTCCGTGCAGGGTGATCTTAAGGTCCAAAGACCTGGGTGCCGTGAAGAAAGGCGAGATACTGGTGTTCCGTACCGCATCCCGTGAGTTGCTTCCTCACCTTGAAGGTTTGAAGGGGTTGGTAACCGAGGTGGGTGGTCAACTTACCATAACGGCCCACTACGCCAGACTGAATGAGATCCCCCACGTAGCCGGAGCAGCAGATGTCATGGGTACCGTTACGGACGGACAGGTCATACGAATCGATGGTTCAAAAGGCACCGTGAGCCTCCTTTAGGGACGAGGCACTCTCGGCATGAGTAATAATACGTCCGTGTCGAGAGACCTACCCTGAATATTCCTGATTAGTTACCACGAGAAATGAAAATAACAGACGACTCTCGTCATTACATATAATCCAATTTCTGCTGGCCATATTCCTCTTTCCTTTGAGAGGGCCCGTTTTGAATTCCTCCTTACGGGTCCTCTTTCTTTTAAGGATCACTGCGGTTGGCTGATCTCCTCGGCAGATCGCCACACAATCAGCCACCATCGTTATCTCTTTGGGTCTCAGAAAAACGAAAGGCACGATGTTTCACCAATCTGTTATTCCAAGCTTACGGGAATGTTGATTGAACCCGCGGGCCAAGATGTAGTACAATATTTTACGACGCACATCGGAGTGCGAACTATCTAGCCCTCATCGCCTTCGAGGGGTTCTCAGATATCGAACGAAGCAGTTCAAAATCCGTCAACGTTTGCGACTTTTTTCCACCGATGCAGGTAATTGGGGCTTCGTATATCTTTCGCGGTACGATGGCTCCCTGCTTCAACGATCTATCAAGCCGCCGCTGGGCCGTTGCGGTCAGTGACGGCTAAACAAAGGAGGAACTCTTGAAGGTTACAGAGATTTTTGGATCTAACGTTTTTAACGACAAGGTCATGAAGGAGCGGTTGCCCAAGGAGATTTACAGGGCCCTGAAAGAGACCATTGACATGGACGTCCCCCTTCGCCCCGAGGTGGCTGACGTGGTTGCAAACGCCATGAAGGACTGGGCCATAGAAAAGGGGGCCACCCACTATACGCACTGGTTTCAGCCTCTCACAGGCATCACGGCCGAAAAGCATGATTCCTTTATATCCCCTGCCTCCAATGGCAGTGTCATCGTGGAATTTTCGGGCAAGCAACTTATTCAGGGAGAACCCGACGCGTCCTCATTTCCGAGTGGGGGCCTTCGTACCACCTTCGAGGCGCGGGGCTACACGGCGTGGGATTGCACATCGCCGGCCTTCCTGAAGACCGATGAGAGCGGAAACTGTACCCTCACAATCCCGACCGCCTTCTACTCATACAAGGGGGAGGCGCTCGACAAAAAGACCCCCCTCCTGCGGTCTATGAAGGCAGTCTCCAAACATGCCTTAAGGGTCCTTCGGGCACTGGGCAATACGACATCGGCAAAGGTGACATCAACCGTGGGTCCCGAGCAGGAATATTTCCTGGTTGACAGGGAATACTACCTCAAGCGCACAGACCTCATGTTGACCGGCCGCACTGTTTTCGGGGCACCCGCTCCCAAAGGCCAGGAGCTTGAAGACCAGTATTTTGGTGCAATCAAGGACCGCGTCTCCGACTATATGAGCGACCTCAACGCAGAGCTCTGGAAGATTGGAATCACATCAAAGACTCAGCACAATGAGGTGGCCCCCGCCCAATACGAAATGGCGCCCATCTTTGCCACCACGAACATTGCCACCGACCATAACCAACTGGTCATGGAGACCATGCAAAAGGTCGCCTTCCGGCACGGCCTGGTTTGTCTCCTCCACGAAAAACCCTACGCGGGTATCAATGGCTCCGGCAAACATAATAACTGGTCCTTGTCGACGGATGATGGTGTCAATCTCCTGGATCCAGGCCACACGCCCGGAGAAAATGTACAATTCCTCCTGGTCCTCTGCGGCTTGTTGAAGGCCGTAGATACGCACGCAGATATATTGAGAGCCACCTGCGCCAGCGCAGCCAACGATCACCGCCTTGGCGCCAACGAGGCCCCTCCGGCCATCATCTCCATATTCATGGGTGAGGAGTTGACCGAGATTCTTGAGAAGATTGTCCAGGGTAAAAAGATTACGGGAAGAGATAAGGAGTTCCTGCATGTTGGGGTGGATAGCCTACCCATGTTTCCCAAAGACAATACGGACCGCAATAGGACGTCGCCCTTTGCATTCACGGGTAACAAATTCGAATTTCGGATGGTCGGTTCATCTCAATCCATAGCAGGACCGAACGTTGCCCTCAATACGATCGCAGCCGAGGTTTTTGACGAAATAGCGACACGGCTTGAGAAGGCAAAGAATATCAATAGCGAAGCGACGGCGATTATTAATGAGTTTTACAAGAAACATAGCCGCGTCATATTCAACGGCAACAACTACTCAGATGAATGGCTGGGGGAAGCACAAAAGCGAGGCCTACCAAATATAACAAACTCGGTAGACGCGCTAGCCGCCTTCGTCACCGCCAAGTCTCTGAAGCTCTTCGGTAGGTATGAGGTCTTTTCAGAAAAGGAGCTTCATTCACGATACGAGATCTATGTAGATCATTACGCAAAACAGATCAATATCGAGGCCCTCACCGCTATAGACATGGCAAAGAAACAACTTATACCGGCAGGGATCGAGTATGCAGCCTTTCTGGCCAACTCGATCTCCAGTTTGAAGGCTGTTTCAGCCAAATCGCCGGTTGCGGAGGATCTGTTGCAGAAAGTCTCCTCTCTGCTCACAGCGTCATACACCAACCTCGATAAGCTGGAGAAAGGGGTGGCTGAGGCTCAGAGGACGGACGAAACGGTAAAGAAGGCAGAACTCTATCGTGACAAGGTGGTCACGTCTATGCAAGCCCTGCGGGCAGATATCGATGCCCTTGAGATGATTGTTCCATCAGACATGTGGCCCGTACCCATCTACGCGGAGCTTCTCTTTAACCTGTAAACCAAAAACCCACAAATCAGACAGCCTGCCTTGCCGAAACGGAGGCAGGCTGTTTTTTTACCAGCCTCGGGGCTTGCCTCTCCAGTCGGCAATTCCTGCCCCGTGAGAAAAGCCACAATCCCTTTCACGAAGGGAACAAGAATTGCATTTTGCTCTCCTATGCTGCAACTCAAAAGAGATTCGGGATTCACGAAAAGTAACAGAGACCAAAGGAAGGCAAAACTGCTCATCGTGGATGACGATGAGCAAGGGCTTCACGTCCTTGAGCTGCTCCTAAGAAACCAGGGCTATGAGGTCCAGGCGGCCAGAAACGGGGCGCAGGCGCTGGATAAGGCCCACATCAATCCCCCTGATCTGATCGTGTCTGACATCATGATGCCCGTTATGGATGGTTTCACCCTTTGCCGACTGTGGCAGAAGGACTACCAATTGAAGGATATACCCTTCATCTTCTATACGGCAACCTACACCGACCCGCGAGACAAAGGCGTAGCCCTTAAGCTCGGGGTCAGGCGGTTCATCCTGAAACCCCTGGAGCCCCAACTGTTTTTGAAAATCCTTGAGGACGTCATCGAGGAATGCCGGACATCACCAAGCCCCGCCCCTTCTGTGCTCCGGCCCCAGGAAGAAAGTGCCTACTTTCGAGAGTACAACGAGGCTCTTGTCCGCAGATTAGAAAACAAGGTCCTAGAGCTGGAAGGCGCCTACGATGCCATAGAGCGAGAAATGATAGACCGCACGCGGGCTGAAGAGGCACTCAGAGAGTCGGAAGAACGGCTCATGGAGATCGTCAATTTCTTGCCGGATGCCACATTCGCCATCGACCGAAAAGGCACCATCATTGCCTGGAACAGGGCCATGGAGGAAATGACCGGGGTGGCGGCCGAAAATATGCTGAGTAAGGGAAACCACGAATACTCCCTCCCCCTTTATGGCATTCGCCAACCGGCCCTTCTTGATCTGGTATTCGGTCCCAGTCGCGAGATTCAGAACCAGCATCGCTTCATCAAAACAAAGGGCGACATCATCCTGGCCGAGGCAGATATGCCCTTGAAAGGACGGATGCGGGTCATCTCGGCAAAGGCAAGGCCTCTTTATGACAGTAAAGGCGCCATCACCGGTGCCATCGAGTCAATCCGCGATATCACCGAGCGTATCGATGCAGAGGAGGCGCTGTTGGCCAGTGAGCAGCGCTACAAGCAGTTGCTGGATTCCGTCACCGACTATATGTTTACAACCCAGATTAGCGACGGTCGTCCTGTCGCAACCTTCCATGGCCAGGGCTGCGCGGCGGTAACGGGCTATAGTTCTAATGATTACGATAGAAACCAGTCTCTTTGGTACGAGATGATCCACCCCGAAGATCGAGACCTCGTAACGAGACACGCCCAGATCGCCATGAAAGGTGGCGCCACGGATCCCATTGAGCATCGAATCGTTCATAAAAACGGAACCGTCAAGTGGGTGCGTAATACCATGGTTCCCCGATATGATCACAATGGTTCTCTGGTTGCCTGCGATGGCTTGGTTTCTGATATCACGAAACAAAAACGTGCGGAAGAAGCGCTGACGGCAAGCGAAGAGAAGTATCGAAGTTTTGTGGAAAATGCATCGGAAGGCATATTCCAGAGTTCCCCGAGAGGACGATATCTGAGTGTCAATCCTGCCTTCGCAAGGATGCATGGATTCGATTCACCACAAGAGCTCTTAACGTCCGTGACGGATATAGCCCATCAGATCTACCTCAGCGTCGAAGACTACGATGGTCTTCACCAAAAGCTCGAGTCAGGCGCCGCCGTTCATGGCTACGAACTCGAGCTCCGCCGTAAAGACGACACAAGGATATGGGTCTCCTTGGCTGCTCGCGCCGTACGGGGTCCAGACGGCGAGGTGGTCTACTATGAGGGGACGGTGGTTGATATCACTGAGCGTAAACGCCTGAAAGCGCAGCTTCTTCAGTCTCAAAGAATGGAGGCGATCGCTGAGCTTGCCGGTGGCATTGCTCATGATTTTAACAACTACCTTTCCGTGATCATGGGCTTCTCCGCAATGCTCCGTATGAAGATGAGCGAGGACGATCCCCGACTCAATTACGTGACCCAGATATCATCTGCCTCGGAAAAGGCAGCCGGCTTAACCCAAAGCCTCCTTGCCCTCAGCAAAAAGCAGGCAATCGAGCTCAAACCCCAGAGGCTGAATGCGATCCTTAGAAACATAGAAAGGCTTTTGAGACGCCTTCTTCATGAGGATATCGAATTGGTACTCGACCTGCCGGAGACGGATATCCTCGTCATGGCTGATGTTGCCCAAATGGATCAAGTGCTCCTCAATCTTGCAACTCGGGCGCGCCAGTCCATGCCCCAGAAGGGATGCCTGACCATCACGGTGCAACGAGCGACATTGGACGTGGGGTTCATAGGTTGCCATGGTTTCGGAGAACCCGGAGACTATGCCCTCATCTCTGTGACGGATAATGGGATTGGTATGGATGAAGCCACAAGGAAAAGGGTATTTGAGCCTTTTTCAGGACCGGATACGGGATTGGCCCTCTCAACCGTCTACGGGGTCATCGAGCAGCACAACGGCTTCATTGAGGTCTACAGTCTGCCGGATAGGGGGACAACGTTCGCCATATATCTCCCCGCCGTCGAGGCTCCATCGCTCAAGGATCCGACCGTTCCTCTCGACGCCGCGGGAGGCGGTGAGACTATACTCGTGGCAGAGGATGACGCGGATCTAAGACGACTCATGGGAAAAGTCTTACGTGCCAATGGCTATGGGGTAGTCGAGGCCGTAGATGGAGAGGATGCGCTTCTGGGATTTTCAAAACAGGGAGGGGAGATCGACCTTCTGCTTTTGGATGTCGTGATGCCAAAGATGAGCGGTAAGGAGACATCCGACACAATAAAGGAGGCGAGGCCCGGCATAAAGGTGCTTTTTATAAGCGGCTACGGGGGCGATATCGTCGTCGATAAAGGGATAGGCACTGAGATATCCCATTACATAGCTAAACCATTCGATCCGGGTGAGCTGTTGCAGAAGGTCAGGCAGGTCCTGGATGAACGGGCCTAGGCGCACCCGTAAAACCGGACTTCGCTCTTCCAGGGGTTGCTCTCCGCTCAACCCTCCGTATTTGTAGTCAAAACGAGGATGACCAGGACCGGTTCGGTGAACCCGGCACAGTTTTGAGACCGATCAGAAGGGTTTTCGGCTAACGGGCGTTTTATAGAGGTATTACGTGAAGCAATCTCTCAGGGAAAGGGCGACTCTAACGGTACCCACACGGATACTGGTTCTTCTCTCTATCTTCGGCCTCATCTTTGTCGTATATGTGAATCTGGCCAGCAGGAATCATCTTCGGCAAATCGAAACCCTTCTGCAAGACCGTGATCACCAGTTTGTCTCTCACTTCGATCAGATAGTCAAGCTCTTTCAGAGGCCCCTTGAGATCGTGTCCCACGAGTACAGTTTGTGGGATGAAATGGTTGCCTTTGTCCAGACGAAGGACAGGAAATGGGCTGAAAAAACGTGGACTTTGTTCTCCGTCAGTACGGGCTCGCAGTGGTCTGGGTATTCGATTCGGACAGGTCGCTCGTATACTCTGCCCATATAGGAAATGTAGGGCCCAGCGACCTTCATTTCTCCGAAAAGATGAGACGTCTCCTCTTTTCCTCTCATCCCACCTCTCATTTTTTTCTCTCTACCAAAGAAGGACTTATAGAGCTTTTCGGAGCAAAGATTCAGCCCGGCGGAGACACACGGCGACTTACACCGGCCAAAGGCTACCTGTTTGTGGGACGCCTCTGGAGCGACGAGGTTACAGCGGAACTCGGGAAACTGACCGAAAGTATTGTAAGCCTCGGACAAGAGAACTTTCCGCCAGGACCCGTCCACATGGAAAGGCGTAATGACAACGTCTACGTTTTGAGACAGCCTCTGCTTGGCTGGGACGGAAATCCGGTGGCATCTCTGTCTGTTCGGAACAAAACGCCGATCATACCCGAGACGAAGGATTTTTCGGACCAGCCTGTCATTCTATCACTTGCCTTCGTGCTCTCTACCCTCATCCTTCTCTCAGCCTCGTTGTGGGCCTGGATCGCTAAGCCGCTTGCAGCCATATCCGCCAGTCTGAAGGCTGAGAATTCGACTGGAATTCGATATCTCACCGAAAGTCAGACCGAATTCGGACAAATAAGCAGACTCATAGACCGTTTCTTCAGGGACAAGAATAGTTTGATTGGAGAAATACAGCGGCGAAAAAAAGCAGAAGAACAGTTAAGGCTCGCCGGTGAAAAGCTGGAGCAAAGGGTCACCGAGAGGACGGAGCAATTATCGAAATCAAGCTTGCTGCTACGCTCCCTGGCATCTCAGTTGCTCCTCGCCGAGGAGCGGGAGCGGCGACGAATTGCCGACGATCTTCACGACCATGTGGGACAGATTCTGGTCCTTGCCAAGCTCCGGGTACAGCAGCTTAAGGAACTTTCTGAACCTGGTAAAACACACTCTCTGCTCGAAGAGATACGGCGTCTTCTCGGAGAAACCCTCAACTACAGCCGGTCACTGACGGCCCAGTTGAGCCCCCCTGTTCTCCGTGAGTTTGGATTCGAGGCGGCCGTCAAGTCCCTTGCCTCAGAATTTGAACGGCAGTACCAGATTCCGATCACCGTCGAGGATGATATGGCAATGAGGGTGGCGGACGACCAGATGGGCATTCTACTGTACAGGAGCGTGCGGGAATTGCTCACCAATGTGGTCAAGCATTCACATGCCACGGCTGTCAGAATCCGGTTTGCCACCGATGGAGACCGTATGGTCACCACGGTCGAGGACAATGGTTTTGGCTTTTCTGCCGCCCAAACAGATGCTATAAATGAAGGCAACAGATTCGGTCTTTTCAGTATCAAGGAAAGACTTACCTATTTGGGCGGAGAAATGAAAGCAGAATCGGCGCCCGGAAAGGGGACCAAAATCCTGCTTTTCGTACCCACCATATTTGCCATGAACGGCGCCAGAAGGAGAGAACAGAGTGAGCACTAGAATTCTTTTGGTAGAGGACCACAAGATAGTCAGAGAGGGCTTCAAATCACTTCTCGAAAAGCAGCCGCATCTTGAGGTGGTGGGCGAGGCGGAGAACGGCAATCAGGCCGTTTCTCTGGCAAAGAAGCTCCTCCCGCACGTCATCATCATGGATGTGACCCTTCCCGACATGAATGGCATAGAGGCGACTCGCCGCATCCTTGCCGACCTTCCAGGGATAAAGGTTGTTGCCCTCTCTATCCACTCGGACACCAAGTTCGTGACGGAGATGCTTCTGGCCGGTGCCAGGGGTTATCTCGTCAAGGACTGCGCCTTCGAGGAGCTCGTGCACGCCATCAACGCGGTTACAGCAAACAGACGCTATCTAAGCCCCATGATAACGGATCAATTTGTGGAGACCTTCCTCGGCCAAACCGCAGGCGATGAGGTCCGTGTCTTCCCCGGGTTGAGCGGACGAGAAAGGGAAGTGTTTCAACTTCTCGCCGAGGGAAGAACCGCCAAGGAGATCGCCAACGACCTTTCCCTCAGCGTCAAGACGGTGGAGGCCTATCGACGCAGATTGATGGAGAAGCTGGGGCTTCAGAATGTGGTCGAACTGACGAAGCATGCCATAAAGGAAGGGATAGTCAGCCTGAAGTGATGCCGTTATAGTCCTGCTTTCCCTGTTCCTATTCCCTTTCTGCGATAGCGTTAGCGATATTGTCTCCCCATCTAATCGTCCCCGCGCGCCATTCTTCACGCCTTCCGGCAGCGGATGATTGCTCAGCAGGTTCATCGGATCGCAGGCAAGGCGGCACAGCTACCCAAGGCAAGGATGTCGAACCAGGACTCAACCACGCGTTGACGAAGGCCTTTCGCACCAAGTATGATTAGCCATATAAACGAGAGAAAGGGCTGACTATGACGAAGAGAGTAACTGCGAGAGGCACAAGAAACCCGGCAAGGGGCAAGAATCCCTCAGCCAGAGACCCGTTTCGGCTTGTCAAGGGAATCGTATTGATTGTTGTGGCAGTGTCGGCGCTTGGCGCGGGCATCTACAAAGGTGGCGACGGAATCTTCTTCGGTGCCATTTTTGCCATGGGCTTTGGGCTATTGGGCGTTCTTTCTTTGGTCCGCAGCACCTAAACTGAACGGCAAAGGCTCCAAGAAGATAAGCCCTGTTGCCCTATTCCCTCGGCTTACAGGCTATTTCTTGCATTCCCCTATGGACCCTTGCCCACACCTTCCCCAGTCAGGCCACATGGCGCCTGAAAGATCGGCCCCTTCAATGTTGGCCCCGGACAGGTTAGCCCCCTTGAGATTTGCGTCCGTGAGGTTGGCATTCGACAAATCCGCCCCGGACAGGTCCACGATAACAAGATTTGCCCCTTTAAGGTTGGTCTTCTGGAGCTTGGCATTCTTCAGACTGGCCCCCATGAGCTTGGCCTCTGTGAGGTCAGCACCGCTCAGATCACTATGATCGAGGGTGGCGTCCTGCAGGTTCAGGCCCCTCCCGTGAACCTGGACCAGACTGGCCCTCGGGGCAACAAATCCCGGCAATTTTCCATAGGTCAGGTCGCATTTCGGACACTGTTTGGTCAGATACAGGCTATTTAAATCAACCATGTTGAATCCAAAACCGGCAGCCGGGAGAATAAACAGGATCAAGGCCGCCGTGCAGACGATAGATGTTCTTCTGCTCTTACTTACGTGTTTGTTCATGAAATGGTTCCTCCAAAAAAATGGATATGAATAGAGGGGGTATCACAAGGCCTCAATACGGCACGCCCCTCCTGTGACGATGCCTGACCAATTTCTGACTGAGAAAGTGCGCTCCGAGTCGTGACGCGCACACCATTCCGTCACATCCGGTCTTCCTTGAGAGCTCCGTGGACGCCGAATCGACAGTCTCCACCACCGTATCAACCTTTTTGTTACATCCCTCGACACCAGGGGCAATGGATACCTTGAGATTGTCTGAAGCCGCGTCGTTTTCATTCCTGCTCAGGACAAGGGCATGGTCTGCCGAGGCGACGGAGACGCGAGAAAGGTTTTCGTATCTTACGGGATTACCCCTGACAAACTGAACGTTCTGCTTCATCAATTCGGGAGGAAGCTTTTCCAAATGCTCGTCCACAAGCACAACCTCTCATCTCCTTGGTCGTTGACGTAACAAGCGCGGCGGCAATCACTACGTCTCCGTCGACTCCCTTGACAAAGGTGACGACGCTTACGCTTTCGATCTTAGCATCAGCGTGGTGTAGCTTCTTCATCTCCTGGCACACAGAAACAGAATAGAAACCACCGCAAGAAAAAAGAAGAACGATAACACCTCAAAAAAACCGGCGACGAACGATCCCCGTGCCCCTCGACTGAATCGATTTCACATTTGTAAAGCTTTTGCGCTATTTTTTCAAGAAAAATGGGAGGATGAGGATATGATCGGGGCCAGCGAGAGCATGGTCCCAGCGCTGCAGGAAATCCCGAGCTTTCTCATCACGGCGCTCCGACCGCCTCACCAATCTTTCTCAAGGGTGTGCAAGTCCGGAAGGATTATATCTATTGAATGGGTGACCACCTATGTGTTATTGAACCTTGTACATAAAGCCTTTTTCGGGCGGCACGAACCGAAAAGGGCAGATTCCAAGGAAATTTTCGGAGGAGGCGCGATGAAGGTGGTGGGATTGGTTTTTGCGGTGATGCTTGTGCCCGCCGTTCTGTTGGCAGCCGGTGTGGACAACAGATGTCCGAAGGGGTATGTCTGGAGCGACGGTCAGAAAAGATGCGTGACGGCACCCCCTGAAGCAAAGGAGGGGGCCTGCACAAAGTCTACCAAGCCCTGGATGTTCAACTGCTCGACCAGTGACAAGCCGGTATCCATCGACATGCTTTACCGGTCGGGCTACCATATCGACCGTTATGCAAACGGGTTCTTTTTTGTTAAGAAGAGGGGATCAGCGGAACAGGAGTGTGTGACTCCGAAATCCGTTAAGGCGGGGCCAGCGGCGGCCGCAACGGAGGCACCAGCCCCCGCAAAATAGACGTCTTCTGCCGGAGGTTTTGGACTGTCCAATGGATTTGCGGGCTCACGGGGTTCTATCTTTTGATGGCAAGAGGGGGAACGAATGCCCCCATGGCTCTCACCGTTAGGGAGAGCCTGAAGGCACTACTATCAGATTGTTTCTGATAAAGGGTAAGTTAGACGGCTTGCTGAGCCATTTCCTGCGAGATCGACTGAAGGTTGGGCACCATCTCTCTCTTGATCCTCGCGCCCGCATAATCCTGGATGTTACGCAGTCTCGGCAACTCCGATGACATAACGAGGCTAAACGCGCGGCCGCCCCGTCCCATCCTCGCCGTCCTTCCTATCCGGTGGATGTAGTGTTCCTCATCCTGGGGAAGATCATAGTTGATGACCACTTCGACGTCTTTGACATCCAAGCCACGGGCTGCCACATCCGTTGCAACAAGGACCTTCGACTGCTTCCTGCGAAACCGCAACATAGCGCTGTCACGGCGGGACTGACTCATGTCCCCGTGAAGACTGTCTGCGTGGTAGCCTCTATGCTGTAAGTCCCTGACGATCTCGTCTACACGTCGTTTGGTGTTGCAAAAAATAAGGGACGAAACGGGGTTATAGGTATCGATCAGGTGGCACACCGCATCAACTTTCTTCCATGGTTTCACTTCCACGAAGGCCTGCTCCACCTGTGGTACCGTAATCTGCTCGCCCACCACATTGACCATGTGCGGATTGGTCTGGAACTTCCCCACAACGCTTATTACCGACTGTATGGTAGCCGAGAAGAGGAGCGTCTGCCGCTCATCAGGCAGCGCAAAAAGGATTGTCTTCATATCATCCACAAAACCCATATCAAGCATCCTATCCGCTTCATCCAGCACCACAAATCTAACGGCTTCGAGCCTTATGGTCCCCCTGTTCATGTGATCCATGATGCGTCCAGGCGTCCCGACCACGATCCGCGCACCCTTCCGCAGGGCATCAAACTGCTTCTGAATGGGTTGCCCGCCGTAGACTGCGACCACCTGAACGTCCTTTCGGAATCTGGCAAGCTTCTTCAGCTCCCCTGTAATTTGAACCGCAAGCTCTCTCGTGGGACAAAGGATGAGGGCTTCTATATCCTCCCCTCCTCTCTCCAGCCTTTCAATAATGGGGATACCAAAAGCGAGTGTCTTTCCCGTCCCCGTCTGCGCCTGACCGATCACATCCCTACCCTCCATGACAAAGGGGATCGCCTCGGACTGAATGGGTGTCATCACTTCAAACTTCATTTCCGCTATGGCTCTTTGTGTTTCCTTCGACAATGTCATTTCGTCAAATCTCTTGTTCTGCATAGTTCTCCTAGTCGTTTATTTTGGCCGCTCCGTCCGCCCGGTAGTCAGCCATTTCTATTGAATGGGGAAGGCTACAGAGGGATGCCACCGTATCCAGTATACCATACGGTGTTCCAAGATAGTAGCCAAAAACATTGGAAATACTCTCAGAGAACGTTTTTGAACCGACACTTCAAGAGGAAATACGGTGATATCCGAAGAAGACATAACGAAGGAGGGAATTTCTTTACACGCTGGTGCTTCTATAACTATATGCGTCACCAGGAGAAAGGACCGTCTCCTGAAAGGGAGCGCTATTTCGCCTTCAGGAGTTTGGACAGAAGCCCCCTTTTGCGTTCCACCCTGTCCACGTCGGGTTTACGGGCCCCTGTCGCCGAAGGCCCCTTTTCCATCATTTGAACATACTTGTCGTATTCCTCAAGAAGGAGGCTGGCATACTTCGACCTTGCTGAGGGCACGATATAGTTCCTCGTTGCCAGCATCTCTACCATCGCCTCCCCCGTCTCCGGGGTCTTTACCCTGCCGGCTCTGTGCATATCAGCAAATATCTCCTCCAGGCCCACGACACCGGACTGCGTGCCATCCGGGAAGGTGAGCATGCGCACCCCGGCCATGGGCACCGTGCAGCAGTACATTCCCTGATATTTGCCTTTGTCTCCCGACACCGTCGCCTCCAGTCTCGTTACCTTTAGCGGCTACCCCTGCCGCGCCAGCCTTAGGAACTCCTCTGACTTAAGCACACGAAAGATCGGGTATATAGCCGAGAAACGATAGGGCTCTATGCAGTTCTGATGTATTTCTCTTTTAAAGGCAGCGCTCATGTCTTCGAGGATCACCGTGTTGAAATCGTGGCAGACCGCATCAAATGCACTGGCAAGAACACAAAAGTGGGTATTTATACCGCCTACTGCGACGGTATCGACGCCCATGGTGCGCAAAGTCTGGTCCAGGTCTGTCTTGAAGAAAGCGCTAAATCTCCTCTTCGGCAGGATAATATCGCCTGGCTGCGGCTCAAGATCGGGGAGCACCCCTTCCCCCCCCGTACCCCGTATGGCATGGGGCTTCATCCTGCCACGAAAAATAAAATCGTCGGGCAGAAAACTGTCACAGGCGAAGATTACAGGAATGGCCACCGAACGGCACTCCCGTAGAAAATTCCTAACGGGGATGACGATCTTCTCAATCTCACTGTTGGGATTTCTCTCCCCTCCGTAATTGTCCACCAGCATATCGATAATGATGACTGCCGGTTTCTTTATGGGATGATCAGGACTCATGGTACTACCCTCCGCTAAGATGTAGTGCAACCCTGGGACCGCTCTGAAGCCTTTAGCTCGTGAGCAGGGCCTTGGACAATATATTACTCAAATGTGGCAACCCTACTTCATGAAAAACTCCGGAGATCTGCGTTCATGACACGTAGAGCTCAACTCCCGCGCGATCGTCAGTAGTTCAACGTCATTCACACGCCGTGCCCCGGTTGGACAGGCTCTTACGCATGCGCAACAAAGCAGGCAGCTCTCCCTGTCGGTTGCCACACCGTCTTCAGTTACGGCAATCGCCTCCTCCGGGCAGGCGGCTTCGCAGGCCCCGCATTTTGTACAGAGTTCTGTCACCGTCTCCGGAGATGAAACGTGCTGGGCCCTTTCCCTGTAAGGATAGTTTCCGGGAACCTTGAGAAATTGACCATTTCCAAGCGGTCCCGCCGCTTCGAGGCGTTCGCGAAGCGTTCTTCCGAAGGAAGCCGCTTGTTCCAGGTCTTCATTGTCAGGCCTGCCCACGGCTATCGGCGTTGCCGCCGTAGAAAACGAATGCTCTCCTACGAACGCCGCAGCCGCGATGGGGAGAAATCCTATACGGCTGACGATATCGTTCAGTTCCAAGAGCGCATCTTCGTAGGCCCTGTTGCCATACACCACCACGATGGCCGCGGGGGTCCCTGGGCCCTGCATCTGCTGCAGGGCTTCGACCACCTGAAAAGGAACCCTCCCCGTGTAAACCGGAACACCGAGTATCGTAAGGTCCACGTCCGAGGTCAAACGCCCATATCTTCGACCGCGGGTCGGTGTAAGATCCAGCACGTCCACCTTTTCAGACCTAAGACTTCCAGCAATGGTCTCCACGACCTTTTTCGTCGTTCCTGTAGGTGAGAAATAGATAATTCTGACAGACTTCACGTATTGTCTCCTTGATCGTTCCAGCGCATTTCTTGTGATGCGCGATAGATTTATGTTTTGAGCCACCGGGCAGCAGCAGAGAATTTCTCTTAGAATTCGCCGGGCAGCGCCTTTCTTGAAACCTGATTATAGCACTTTTCAGCTCACCCATGCATGAAGAAGGTAGACAGGGGGATGGTTCGTATCAGTCACTCACCACGAGTGATCATGATGGACCGGCATGTTCGGACGGCTACCAGATTATGAAGTGTCGGGGCCAGATCATGGCGGTTCGTAGGCTCTTCGTCAAGGCGCAGCCCGTTTATGCTCCATTCAAGGCCCGTCTTGACTCATCCTGTTGACGTTGATATTATGGTAAAAATTCCTAATTTCCTATGGATATATGGCATACTCGATGTTCCGGTAGACAGTTCTTATGGAGAATGACGATCTATATCGGGCAGTGGTTGAAAACGTAGCGGACGGCATCGCCATTACGGTCGGCACCGAACGGGTTTACGTGAATCCCGCCTATCTCGCCATCCACGGCCTTCGGGAGGTCTCGGAGGTGGTCGGTCATCCCCTTGATAAATTTGTTGTCCCGGAGGATCGTCAGTCGGTCACGACCCGCGTCATTGCGAGGCAAAAAGGTCAGCTCCAGGACGACATCGTTGAGTACAGAATCATGAGAGCCGACGGAGCGATACGAACAGTGCAGGCGTCAGTGGTCGCTACCGTGTACAAGGGCCAGGCTGCCGCTATGTCGGTCATACGCGATATCACGGCCATAAAGGATGCGGAAATGGAGATTCTCAGGCTCAACCACGAGCTTGAGCAGAGGGTCCTCGATCTGAGAAATGCCAACGATGAGTTAGAGGCCTTCAATTCTACGGTTTCTCACGATCTCAGGACACCTCTTATGGTCATACAAGGTTTTTCAGAGAGAATCGCAAAAAAGCTTCGCTGCGGTCAGGACAAAGCTCTCGCTGATCACATGGCCATCATTCAGACAAGCGCCTTGAAGATGGAACAGCTTATCGATGATCTGCTCGCCTATTCAAGGCTTGGCAAACAGGCGCTGCAACGGGAGCCTGTAGCCATGGATCAGCTTGTACGAGACGTTATCCAGGAACTGCAAGTCATCTACCCACACGGAGACATCATCATCCATCCTCTTGTTCCCTGCTTGGGCGACGAACACATGATTCGACAGGTATTCCTGAATCTTCTCTCAAACGCCCTGAAGTTCTCGGCGAAGAAACCGAGAAGAAAGATCGAGGTTGGCTCTACTGAACAAGCAATGGAGGTCACATACTTTGTCAAAGACAATGGAGCAGGCTTTGATGGGACGTGCAAGGACAGATTGTTTAATGTGTTCCAAAGGCTTCACCCACAGGAGGAGTTCGCCGGTACGGGTATGGGCCTTGCGATCGTAAAAAGGATCATTGGCCTCCATGGCGGAACCGTATGGGCCGAAGGCAAACCTGACGAGGGAGCCGTTTTCTATGTTACGTTACCGAGGGTATCGGATCATGACTTAGGAAGAAGCCCTGAGGCGGTGGACGCTCCGCGCAGGCGGTAGACCCTTTGCGCGAAGGGTTTTGCTCTTCCAATGAATTGCGAATCTCTCCCCCGTTCTTGTGTTTTTCACTTCCAATTCCCTGTTCAGGGGTGGCCATTTCACGAGAGATTGCTCCGCCCGTCTACACGATAGGAGAGGGATTTTGCTCAAGTTTACATCCACCAGCTGAAAGCGTATACTCACAGAAACAGATCTCCATGGCGATGGAATTGGTTTCTCTTTGGCTTTCTTGGCTTCATTTCCGGTAAGGATCGGTATGGTTTCTCCTTAAAGTACGGTTGTATCAGGTTCCAGAGGGCGCTGTGTCAACAGAAGGGTCGGGGAGGGTCGTCCATGAACGCAGAATCACTGTACAGGTTTATCTTTGAAAACGTGCACGATGGCGTGCTGCTCCATGACGCGAAAACCCTTGAGGTCATCGACGTAAATCCTCGATTCTGTGAGCTTTACCGTGTTTCGAGGGAGGAGATTCTGGCTTTTCGACCAGACTCCCCGGGGATAGTAGGTCCCCTTTCCGGGCTCAAGCGCCTCACATCTTCGTTCGAGATGGCCGAGGAAGGAAGGCCTCAAACCTTCGAGTGGCAGGTACAAGGGGAGGATGGCTCTTCGCTGTGGGTGCAGATCAACCTGCGGAAGGAATCCATTGATGGGCGCTCCTGTTTCCTGTCAGTCGTCCGTGACATTTCAGACCGAAAGCGCGCGGAAAGGGAGTTGAAGGAGTCTGAGGACCGATTTCGCAGCGCCCTTGAGGGTGAGATCAAAAAGGCAAACGAAGCCCGCCGGCAAAGTGAGCGGCTCTATCGCGAGCTTGTCGAGAACGCCAATAGCATCATCATGCGTCGGGACCCAACCGGCCGGATATCCTACTTCAACGAGTATGCTCAAAAGTTCTTTGGATTCAATGCAGAAGAAATCATCGGCAGGCATGTGGTGGGAACCATTGTTCCGGAAACGGACTCGGCCGGTCAGAACCTGCGAGGGCTGATAGAAGCCATTTCCAACTCCCCGGGGAAATTTGCCACCAATGAAAATGAGAACACAAGAAAGGACGGCGAAAGGGTCTGGATATCTTGGACCAACAAGCCCATCTACAACCAAGACGGCGTTCTTCGGGAAATTGTTTGCGTGGGTAACGACGCTACGGCCCGGAAGAGATTGGAGGAACGGCTGCGTCATGCCCAGAAAATGGAGGCAGTCGGCACTCTCGCCGGTGGTATTGCCCACGATTTCAACAACATCCTTGCCGTCATGATCGGCAACATAGAACTGGCGGCGGACGACGCGTCCGAAGAGACTCGGCATCATCTCCAACAAGCCTTGAACGCGGGACTTCGAGGCAGAGATACCATTCGTCAGATACTCACCTTTAGCCGCAAAGGAGAACAGAAGGTCACAGTTTTGCACCTGATTCCTCTTTTGAAAGAGATGGTGAGGATGTTGCGAGCTTCCCTCGTAACCACCATCGAATTATCACTGAATGCCCGCAGTGATAGGGATTCTATTCGCGCTGATCCAACACAGATACAGCAGGTCATCATGAATCTCTGCACCAACGCCAAGGATGCCATGCCAGCCGGTGGCTTACTCGAGATAAGCCTTGAGGAACGTCAATTGACCGCGCTCCCCGATCTCGGCATGAAGCCTGGCCGATACGTAGCCTTGAAGGTCCGAGACACCGGTCAAGGCATTAACGAAACCGTGAAACGGAGAATATTTGAGCCATTTTTTACGACAAAGGAACCTGGAAAAGGAACCGGCATGGGTTTAGCCCTCGTCTACAGCATTGTTCGTGGCTTGAACGGCGCCGTCGACGTCACCAGTGAACCTGGCAAGGGAAGCACGTTTACCATCTATCTTCCCTCCGTACAGGATCGCGTATCGCGCCGTGTCCCCTCCTCGACGGCACAGCTACCGCTCTTTCGTGGCTGTGAATCAATTCTTTTCGTGGACGACGAAGAGAACCAAGTTCAAACTGCCAAAAGGACGTTGCAGGGTCTTGGTTATACCGTGACCGCCCTCACCAACAGCACGGAGGCCCTCGAACTGTTTTGCAGGGATCCCGGGGGGTTCGATCTGGTGATCACCGACCAGGTCATGCCCCTTATGAGCGGAACCACCCTGGCCAAGCACATCCATAGCGTTCGCCCTGATATGCCGATCATCGTCATTACGGGTTTCAGCGAGACAGTGTCTCTGCGCACAGGCCACGGGCACGGAATAAGAGAATTCGCGATGAAACCCCTGGTAAAGCGAGAGCTAGCCGAGACAATTCGTCGGGTTCTCGACCAGTCCCACAAACCTCGGTCCTGTGAGGGCTGAGTGGCAACCGCATTTCTATGCTTGCCTATCTCCTCAGCCGAAGCGAACGAAAGGTACACTTCCCCGTTACACGGAACCTGGATTTCATTCGCCATACGTCGCAAAACCTTCGGTGGCGGCGAAAATCTCGGATTCTTTAATCGATTTGATCACACACGGTGGCATTTTTATGATAAACTGAAAACCGCGCCGACGTAGCTCAGTGGTAGAGCAGCTGATTCGTAATCAGCAGGTCCGGGGTTCAAATCCCCGCGTCGGCTTTCATTTCAACCGGTTACAGGCCCCCGCGTTTATGGGCCACGTTCTAACGAGAACAGCATTTCTTCTCTTATTCCCTTCCAAAATGAGCCTCAGCAGAGGCAGTCGGGTGCCAGGCAAGTGACGATAGGGGAATTCTTTCTGATTCGAGCCGAGCCACCGGAACAGCAGGGGGGCATCCGGGGACGCATAGGGGTCAGAGGGTTATTAAATGAACAGGCTTGGAGTGCTATTTCCCATACTCGTCATGGTCGAAAGTCTTGCGGCCGGCCCTGTCTATGTGCGGTACGGTCAATGGACTCATGCGGGTCACTGGGTCAGCGCGGCCGTGCTGAAACTGTTCGTTACCCTTATGAAAGGGTGAGTACCGGCGAACATGCGGAACATTCGCCGCCGCCGCCTGCCAAGCATGGTATCAAAAGGTCCGTTTGGGGATACAGGCCTTTCTGCCATCTTGTCTGTACTGAAGGTGACCGTTGCGGCTGATAACAGAAGATTGCTTGACAACATAGAAATCCGTGCTATTACTTGAGGTAGTTGGGGTGGGTAGCCCAAGCAAGGAGTAGCTGAAGGGGTCAAATCTCTCATACGGGCCTCGAGTCTTTGGCAGCGAGACTCGGTCGAATACTCTTCAGCGAAACTCAGTCCTCCTGGTCACAGGAGCCTCTGATGCTCGGCAATCCCACCCTTCTTCTTTTTCCTCAAAACCATCTCGTAACAGGACGTTTCATCCGGCTCAGATTTTTTCTTTCGTGACTCCCCGGATTCATCCGTTATCCCACTGAGAAGTCACTGTGACCCGAGTCAAATCGTCCTGACATGGCGAGATAACTGGTCTCAATAATTTGCTTCCGTTGTGCTGGTGCCGCCATGAAAGTGGGAACGTATCTCATCCATCCCAACCAAGAATGTGCGTATCTTTCGGGACAGAATGCCCTGAAGTCCGGCTACCGGTGACCGGCGCAACAACCGCTGCCCTACTACAGCCAATGCCCGTATTGCCACCGCGCCAAGCCGATAGGCACACAGCACGCGGACCCGTTCCAAAAAGCGTTGGGTGGCCCCATTGGCAAGAACTACCATATTGAAGAGCGAATTCAAGAGATGAACGCCGATTGAGATAACAACTTCTTCAAGGAGCGCTGCAACACGAGAATGGTGCTATTCTTTTGGTCCACGACGACGAACCCTGCCGTCAAAGCTTTTCCTAAATATTGACCGGTCTCGGATATGCTGTTCTTGCCGTTGAGACGGGTCGTGCTGCCTCAGATGCCTTCTCCAAGGAACCTCACCACTTTTCGCTGCTCATTCTTGACCAGATTATGCCTGGCCTTACCGGCAGCTACACTGCCCAGGCGTTGCTGGAGATTAGAGGCGATACGGCGATCGTGCTGATTACCGGCTGCCCTCTCAACGACCAGACAAAACAGTTTACAAGAACCATCGGGATCAAAAGAATCCTCGAGAAGCCGATTGGGATTCAGCAACTGAATCGGTAGATTAGGAACATCTTTAAAGGGAGCCGGAGCAAGCACCCAAACCAAGCTGTATGATGCTTCCCTATCCTCACGTCTATATGCCTCTTCGATCGCCCACCCACGTCCACAAAGGTAGGCTCCATTGCCCCGTCGACAGGCGCAGGGAGCAAGAACCACGATAAAGGATCGATAGGGCAATCCTCACAATTTTTAAGATTTTGAAAGGATATACCGATAAACGATACGGCTACTGCAGAGCCAATTTCGTTGTTTTACGTAAAGGAGGTCAAAATAACCATGGACGAGGATCACGTCGTGAGCAAAGCCATGAAAGCTTGCCCTCGCTGCTTCGAGCAGGTGCATGCAGATGCGGAAATCTGCAGGTACTGTCGTTCCCGCATCGCAAACGCCAAAGACGGTCAATATGTTAGGGTCCGAGCGAAGACGGGCGACAAGATCTACCGGGGCGATCTTTTTGTGGGAAAAACAGAGAGGATAAGCGACACCATCAATGACACAAGGCGTTTTATCATTCTGTCCAATGCAAAGGAAGAAGGCAAACTGAGCGACATTTCTATCGGCTTTCTCGCCCTCAACAAAGACTCGATAGAATCGATTCGCCTGAGCGAGACCGATGATGGGAAGGGATCAAACAATGTGCGTCAGATCTACTGATCCTCAATGATCCTTAATGCATGTACCTTGTTGCATACGGCACCACGCTGTCCTGGTTTGCTGGAGGTGAGCTCCATGAGACTTCACTTCATCTAGCCAAGACGAATTTGGTCTCCTCGGCAAGCCCCAAAAGCGGCGCCTAACGACGAGAACCCGTTCTGAGCCACTTCCAGGCCCCCGGCGCCACCAGGGCTCCCAGGGTGGTCCAGGGACTATCGAATTCCCGGATGATTTGCTGCTCCCTGTCAGATCTGGGGTTCGTCACCCATAAGGCTTTGATAGTCATTAAAGCCAAGGATCGCAGTTCTGGCCTCTTCATCGATCCAGATCTCAACGATATCACTACGCCTCACCAAGTCGCCGTAATTCGACTTGACATGGTCCGAACCCACCATCTGTCGATAGACCATGCTGCCGTCCTGTGACTTCTGGTGAAGAAGCTTCATGCCCATTCTCTGCGCAAAAAGATAACTCATTCCGTGCCTCCGTTCTCAACTGATAGATAACGTTCGCTCACTTGGCGCTGGGTCCCTCGCGAACTCAGCAAGGAATCCCATCTGATAGAATACTTTTGATAAGTGATCGGCGTTAGGCCAGGATTCTTAAGTTGTCCTGGGAATTCATCGGAGACTCCATATATAGGGGTTATCAGGGCAAGGATACGAAGATGACGGAGGGTGTCGACAGTTTGCCGGGGCGACGCGCCGTCTTTGACAAGCCAACTTACCTAAACGGCATCTGGTCGGGAGAATTCTCCTACGAATGGTCGTGCGGCTGTAGCTCTTGTGTACCCGTCTGTATCGAACTGGCCGTGGTAAATTTCCACTTACAGAAAAGGTCTGATGGATGGTTTGGCGGGGCAAGGAGGCACTCGACCTTAATGGAGGGGTCTATCGCCTGAGCAAAGGACTCGAACTCCGCCTGATGCATATCGCGGCAATGAAATTCCGGCAAGCCATGCTTAACCCTCGCCACCTGGGTGGGACACTCAGGGACGGTCAGCAGGAGATGATCGCCCCGGTCTTCGACCTTATATCCAACGATCATGGTCCACGGCAGGTACTGGAAGGCACGGTAAAGGGCCGGAAGCCCTTTCTCCGCAATCTGGAAACGTTCCACGAGATCCTCGGCAGACATCCCTGCAATTTTCGCCCATACGACCTCGTCCATGTGCTCGGCTGCAGGCCGTCCATATTTGCTCTCCACGCTGAGAAACCAGAAACCGTCCACCACCCGGTAGTGCCACAGCAGAAATCGCAGGTAGCTGCGGAGTTGCTCTGCATCCATCAGATCGAGTATGCCTAGATCCATACTCTCCCCAGCGCCATTGGGTTTCACGAGCCCTCCATTTGTCGATTTGCCTCTCCAGCAGTCAGTCTTTGACTACCAGCCCTGATATCAACCATGCTTCTTGCACCCTTGTCAATCGGAATCATCGATGCGACTGGTCTCGGTAGCTTCTACCTGCCTTCAGGTAATAGAAAAAACCGTCTTTCAAAAGGGCTATGCTGTATGGCAAAATAGGGTGGTGAGGCGAGACATGATTTCTAAAAGAATAACAAAGCTGACCGTGTTGGTAGGCGGCTTTTTTGTCCTCTTTACCATCGTCGGTTTCTTCGCACTACCTCCCATCATTAAATCCGTTCTCACCAAGAAGCTCTCCCAGGTGCTTCATCGGCAGGTCACGGTTGGGCAGGTAAAGGTAAACCCTTATACGCTCACGGTAAGGATCGGGGACTTCAACATAAGGGAGAAAGGCAGTAACGATACCTTCCTTCAATTTGATGAGCTCTTGGTAGGCTTGGATCCAACCTCCCTGGCAAGGCGGGCCCTCGTATTGAGGCGGGTCGGACTGAAAGGGCCATATGTGCACGTAGTATTCACTAAAAAAGGCACCTACAACTTCTCCGACGTCGTAGACTCGCTGAAAACCCCTGCCCAGGAGCCCGACAAAGGATCCGAGTTTCGGTTCTCGGTCAGCAACATTCAGCTTCAGAACGGAAGCATCGATTTCGTTGACGAGTCCAAAGAAACAACCCATCGAATCCGCCAGATGATGATTACGGTTCCTTTCCTCTCCAACATACGCAATGATAACGACGTATTTGTCCAGCCCTCCTTTTCGGCCACTATCGACGGTTCCACCTACGTCGTGAAAGGAAAGACCAAGCCTTTCAGAGAATCCCGAGAAAGCTACGTCGACATAAATATTGCTCGGCTCGATATTACGCGGTACATGGGCTATGTGCCCCTGAAGACCAACTTCGCCCTCGCTTCCGCCTTTCTCGACCTCGACGGAAGGCTCTCCTTTATGCTGGGCAAGGAGACTGCCCTCGTGGCAAGCGGCACGGCCACATTCTCTGAGATAGCTTTGAATGACCTTCACAAAAAGCCCATCCTCAAGTTGCCTTCCGCTACATTTGCCATTGCTGCCTTCGAACCTTTCAAACGGAGTGTTCACGTATCCAATATCACATTGAAGTCCCCTGAGATTACCGTTCGGCGGCTGGAGAACGGCAGCATCGATCTCACTTCGCTCCTGGGCGATGGCAAGGACAAGCCTGAGCCGTCTCGCCATGAGGCGGCACCGCAGAGTAAGACTGAGCAATCCGAGAATGGCCAGACCTTTGTCTTTACCTTGGACGAGTTTCTCCTCGATGCAGGTACAGCCAACTTCGAGGATCACGCCTTTACTCCCATGGTCACTATACCATTGCAGAGTATAGTCGCCCGGGCGAGCCACATCTCCACCGACAATAAGACGCGGGGAAACGTTGCCCTCTCCCTCCAGGTCTTCAGGAAAGGAACTCTCGACGCTACCGGTACGGTAGGCATCAGTCCCCTTTCCCTTGAACTCCTGGTCAATATGAAAAACGTCTATGTCTCGCCCTTGCAGCCCTACTTCCAGGACAAAGCAAAGATTGCGATCACTCGGGGCAGTCTGTCGGGATCGGGCAAGGTGGCTGTGAAGTCAGGAGACGCAGGGAAACTGAAGGTAGGCTGCAGCGGAGATGTCTTCCTATCCAATTTCTCTGCCATCGATCGGTTGCAGGGTGACCCCTTTCTTGAATGGAGAAATCTTGCATTCACCAAGATTGATGCCAGGTTTGACCCTCTTTACGTGAGGATCGGCGGTGTCTCTTTGACCGATTTTTACTCCCGCATCATCGTCCAGCCCGATGGGTCGACAAACCTCCAAGAGGTGCTGGGAGATGACGAAGGCGAGGATAGCCAGCCACCACCCTCAAAACCTCAGCCCAAGGCTGCTCCAGCATCCACCCCCAAAGACTCCGAGGGACCTGACATAGGAATAGCCACCATAACTCTCCAGGGCGGACGGGTCAACTTTGCAGACAGGCGTATCAAGCCGAGCTATGAAGCGGAGTTAAGTGAATTAGGCGGGCGGGTTTCCAATATTTCTCTACGAAGGGGGGGCAAGGCTCAGCTTGAAGTCCTCGGCAAAATCGAAAAGCACATTCCCCTCAAGATCACCGGCACCGTCGACCCCTCGCCCAAGAAGCTTTTTGTCGATCTCACCGCATCATTCAAGGACCTCGATCTAAGCCCTATGACACCGTACTCGTCAAAATATGCGGGGTACACCATAGAAAAAGGCAAACTTTCCCTTGACGTGAAGTATATGATCAATGACCGAAAACTGGCTTCTCAAAACCTCATATTCCTTGATCAGTTTACCTTCGGCGAGCGAGTGGAAGGTCCTGATGCCACGGATCTTCCCGTCCGGCTCGCAGTTGCCCTTCTGAAGGACAGGAATGGGCAGATTAAACTGGATATACCGGTATCGGGAAGCATCGACGACCCCCAGTTCAAGGTCGGACGAATCATCCTTCAGGTCATCGTCAATCTCATCACCAAAGCCGCGACTGCCCCGTTTTCCCTTCTGGCCTCCCTCTTCGGCGGGGGTGAGGAACTCGGTTACGTGGAGTTCGACTATGGGAGCAATCGAGTTGACGAGCCGGGGATGAAGAAGATCGAAACCCTGGCAAAGGCGCTCTATGAACGACCTGCCCTGAAGCTTGAGATCGAGGGACGGGTGGACACCGAAAAGGATCGGGAAACGCTTCGCCAGTATCTTTTCACCAAGAAAATAAAGGCCCAGAAGTTGGCCGACATGCTGAAACAGAGGATTCGTCCTGTTCCCGTCGACGAGATCAAGATCGAGGCCAACGAATACGGTAAGTACCTCGCCAAGGCCTACAACGCTGAAAAGTTCCCCAAGCCCCGCAATCTGATTGGCCTGGTAAAGTCAATCCCCTCAACCGAGATGGAAAAGCTGATGCTCACAAATATCGTCGTCAAGGACGGAGATTTGAGAACCCTCGCCACCGAGAGGGCCAAAAACGTAGTGGATGCAGTACTAAAAACCCAGGGGCTTTCGGCGGAAAGGATTTTCGTAACAGAACCCAAATCCCTGACGCCCGAAGAGAAGCCGAAGGTAAAAAACAGTCGGGTGGATTTCCGCCTCAAATAGAGGCTTCTCGTTCCGCTCGTGGCTATAGAGCGACCAGCACGAGCTTATTACCGGCAAGGTCGGCATAGATGGCCGTCAACTGTTCCTGATTCTGGGCCACGAAGGTCGCGGTAAGGGACAGGTATTTGTCTCCAGAACTTGTCCGACTTGAATAACGGACCTCGGCCGGTTCGGGGACGTGTTTTGCCATAATCGAGCGCACCTCGGTCTGAAACTCCTCGGTATTTTTTCCCACCACCTTCAGGGGATAGGTACATGGAAAATCGATAAGTGTTTCCCTGCCTTCCATAGCCAACCATCCTTTATCCCTGTCTTCGACAAGGATAACGTGTAACGCCTCGACCCTTCAAACGCCTCTCGCCCCGTTCAGCATAAGAATAGACAAGGGATTCGAAACTGGATGCAGGGAATCGTACGTGCGAATTGGAGCCGATATAGATCAATGGATAAGGAGAAGAAAAGACAACCCGTTACGGGTGCCGCCCCTGAGGATTGTGCTCGGTGCTCACCAAGCCGGCCGGTCGCACCGTATCTTCCGCAGGATAGATATCTAGTGCCTCCATTCCTTTACCACGGGCCGCGGAAAGTCTTCCTGGGTCTCTTCCTCAAAGTCGAAGCTCTCGTCAACGAACTCAATCCTCTGACCGCACGACGCACAGATATGAGCAGCTCCCGCTTCAAGAGAGGCAAGACCCATGAGAAACGGGGTATGGCATTCCGGGCAAAAGAATTGTATTTCATCAGACATATAAAGCATTCTGCTCGCCTCCTTCGTTTTTGGAGGCTCTGATTTTACCACGTTTTTTCCGCAAAAAACACCCGTCGCTATAACACGGTCGGAAAGCTTATCAGGAGGCCCCTTCATCCGATCGCGGGATAGAGCTACAACGACACTCTGGCCCTGGTCCTCCTGGCTTAGATGAAAAAACCTTTTTGAGTTCTGCGTTACCAGGTTGAAGGAAAAGCGCACCTGGTATGGCGGAAAGATCCGGCCAAGCAGCCGCAAGAGACACCTCGTCATCTCCGACTGGCCACCTACATCCAACCGCTTCCATTGTGGGCACCAAGTGAGGACGGGGTCCTATTCCATCCCGCTCGTGAGCCCCGGAGGGCTCCCTTGTTGATCATGGTCGCCCCCACCCCCAGGACCGCCCGGACCGAGGGTCACGGTCGGTCCCCGTGGCAAGACATAACGTCATTTCGAGGATTTCTTCTCTTTCTTCGCTACCCTCTTCTCCTTCAGCGTCTTGGCCGGTTTTTTCTTCTCTTCCTTCTTGATCTCGTTACTCTTACTCATACGCTAACCCCCATTTTTCTATTCAGACCATTGTGCCAAATCGCCGGGGCCATTTCAATAGTGCCCGTTGAAATGCATTTTAGCAAAAATCGGGCATTATGGGGAGCAGAAAGGCAGGAGGCACCCCAACGGGTTCGGAGGAATAATCTGCGGTATCCCCACACGAACTTATGCATGCACCTTCCTATCCTCGGAGGTTCGGGGTCTGTTCGCGGCAGATTATCCTCCTTGACACGTTTCAAGCCCTTTGTTACTAATAAGAATCTGACTCAGGTTCGTTAACAACATCCACACAGAGGTGAAGATGAAAGGGCGGCTAATCTTTGATCCGTCTTCGGTTCCCATGGTCTACGCCTGCGGCGTCTCGGGCTCGGGCACCAACTACGAAAAGATATACGAGAAAGATCCCGGGAAGCGCCACATCGTCTTCAGCAATGTCCCTGACTGCGCCGGGGTTGATAAGGCACGGAGAAATAAAGTTCCGGTGGTGTCCCTCGACTCGTCAAAGTATTTCCGAGAGATGTGGGGGATTGAAAAGGTTCCTCGCTATGGCATCGAGCGAGACTCCTACGACAGAGCCATGATGACCCTCGTGGAGCAGACCCTTCATCAGAAGGCGGATCTTATCTGCCTCGCCGGTTACGATCTGTGGATTGGGGATTGGATGGCCGAGAAATATTTCCCCCGCATTCTCAACGTTCATCCAGGCGACGCCAAGAAATATGTAGGATTGGGTTGGAGGCCCAGCGCCAAGGCAATACTGGCAGGAGAGGCAAGCGTTAGATCAACCGTGTTCTTTGTGGATGCCAGTGACGACGGCGGCCCCATCCTCATTCAGTCTGCCTCGGTTCCCCTCTCGCGATGGGATAAAGAACTGCGCGACGTAAGAAGGTTTGCGGAAAAGGTTGGAGCCACGACCCTTGAGGAATTCCACAGGGCCACGAAAACCGAAGGCCGGAATGATCTTTATCAGACCGTCGAGGCCGTTTCCACCGCAATCCAGGGGATCCTCAGAGACGAGGGGGACTGGAAAATCTATCCCTTTGCCGTACACGACCTCATTGGCAGAGGCAGGGTAGCCCTCGACGGCAGAACCGTCTACGTCGACGGCATACAAATGCCTGAAGAGGGCTGGCAGGTCGATACGTACGGTTTCGCAGACAATATACGGTAGTTACTTCTTCCCCTCACACCATTCCCTGGCATTCTGGAACATACGTAACCATGGCGATGCCTCCAGCCGGGCATCAAGATCCGCCGGCATCCACGGCCACTGCCACTTCAAAAACGCCCGCTCCGGATGAGGCATCATGGCCAGATGCCGCCCGTCAGGGCTACAGAGCCCCGTAATGCCGTAGGGTGAGCCATTTGGATTAAAGGGATAGCTTTCGGAGACAGGTCCGTCGACCCTCCCCTCGTCGTCCACATAAACCACCGGTGCCAGCTTTCTCGCCAGAATCTCGTCCACGGTGGAGGGGTCCGGGCAATGGAGCCTGCCTTCACCATGGGCCACCCACACGCCAAGGACCGAATCCGCCATACCCCGGAGCATGATGGCAGGGCTTTCCAGAATCTTGACCGTTGCCCATCGAGATTCAAAACGACCCGACAGGTTCTGCACAAAGCGGGGTTGTTTGTTATCCCCAATCCCGCCCCACGGGACCCATCCCAGGAGGCCAAAGAGCTGACAACCGTTGCAGACACCCAGCGAAAAGGTGTCGGGACGCCTGTAAAAATCTTCGAACATGGTTCGCAGCCTTTCATGAAATCTAATAGCTGCAGCCCATCCCTTAGCGCTTTCAGGCACATCGGCATAGGAAAAGCCACCGACGGCGACCAAGCCCCTGAAACGTTCAAGGGTGATGCGTCCGGCGAGCAGATCGGTCATGGTTACATCCCAGGGCCTGAATCCGGCCTGATAGAAGGCTGAAGTCATCTCTCGGTCACCGTTGCTCCCCTCTTCCCGAAGGATGGCAATATCCGGCTTATCCCTCATCTCAAGAAGGTGTTGTGGAGTCGGTCTGGGGTCGAAGGAGATGCTATAATGGGGCCCTTTTCTGCCGAAAATATTCATTCTCTCCTGATCGGCACATAAAGGATTTGTCTGGAGCCTCTCGATCTGATACGACGTGTCCTCCCACCATTCCCGCAGGACAGGCATTTCCTCATCCAGCACCGTCCGGCCGTTAAAACTGATTTTGATCTTCTTCTCTTCGGTCGTCGGCCCCAGAGCGCTCGATTTCACCCCGAAGCTCTCGAGGATCTGCCGGATTCTGGGGAGGTCACCCTCTTCGCACTCGAGGATCATTCCCAATTCCTCGGCAAAAAGCCGGTGAAAAAGGTCGAGTTCACCTTCCAGGTCAACCTGGACACCGCAATTGCCTGCAAATGCCATTTCCAACAGTGTAGTGACAAGGCCGCCGTCGCTGACGTCATGACCAGCGCCAACCAGGTCTTGATCGATCAGGGTCTGAATCGCGTTGAAGGCTGAAGCCAGAACGCCAGGATCATCTACGTCCGGGGACACATCGCCAATCTGCCCGTACACCTGGGCCAACACCGATCCTCCGAGCCTCGCCTTGCCGTTTGCCGTTTCGATGAAGAGGAGTCGGGTGCGGCCGGGCTTCTTGATATCGGGCGTGATTACCTTGGTAATGTCCGGGACGGTCGCGTAGGCCGAGATCACCAACTCCCGCGGCGACTTGACCACCTCTTCCCCCACCTTTGTAGCCATGGAAAGGCTATCCTTGCCCCCATCAACGGCTATGCCCAGTTGCATCATGATGTCCCGCGTGGCACACACGGCATCGTAAAGGGCTGCGCCCTCACCCGGCAGCTTGGGAGCCCACATCCAGTTGGCGGAACATTTTACGTCTTTCAGCCCGCTTATCTTTGCCCAGACCATGTTGGTCAGCGCTTCTCCCACCGCCATACGGGCCCCTGCCTTGGGATCGACCAGCATCTTGATCGGCTGCTCACCAATCGAGGTTGCGGCACCGGTGAGGCCAAAATGGCTTTGGGCAATAACGGCCACGTTCCCTACCGTCAACTGAAGGGAGCCGCAACACTGCTGCCTCGCAATAAGGCCCGTGACACTTCTATCGACCTTATTGGTGAGAAATCGCTTCGAACCGACGGCAAGGTTACGAAGGACGCGTGATAGGGCAGAAACCACCGTCAGGTCGTCAGGGAGTGTCACGGGCCTTAGGATGTTGTTTATCCTTTTGTCTTCAAAGATTCGTTGCGGCATGTTACCAAGCACCCGTGCAAGATTCAGATTGACCGGAGTCGAGCCGTCCTTCTCGTCGTGGACCACGAAGCGTCCATCCATGGTCACTTCCCCCAGGACTTCGCAGTTCACCTTTTCCCTCACACACATTGCTTCGAATTGGTTCATCCTTTCAGGGCGAATCAACAGACCGCACCGCTCCTGGTATTCTGCGATCCAGATCTTGAGGACCGACAGGGTCGGGTCCCCAAGTTTGATTCTTCTCAACTCGATCCTGCCGCCGACTTTCTCCACAAGCTCCTTGAGCACATTGGCCGGACCGCCCGCCCCCTGATCATGGATGCTGACGATAGGGTTCTTCTCACCCATCTCGATGCAGGACCGGATGACGCGATTCATCTTCTGTTCCATCTCAGCGTCGCCGCGCTGCACTGCGTTGAAATCGAGTTCCTCCTCATTCTCACCTTGAAGCTTGCTCGAGGCGGACCCGCCGCCGACCCCGATGCCGTAGGCGGGACCTCCGATCTGCACGATGAGCATGCCCTTCTCGGCCTCCCCCTTCTCGATGTGCCTGGCATCGATTTGCCCGATGCCACCGGTAAACATGATCTTCTTGATCCATCCCCACCGCTCGCCACTTGCGAGTTTCTGGTCGAAAGAGCGGGTAAAGCCAAGGACAAGGGGTTCTCCGAACTTATTACCGTAGTCACTGGCCCCATCGCTTGCCCGTATCTCCATCACAATCGAGGAGGCGAGGTTGGAGGGGTAGGATAGGTCCTTTGTTTCCCAGGGTAGATCGTAGCCGGGGATGAGCAGATTGGCCGTACAGTACCCGGCAGTTCCTGCTACCACCAGACCTCCCCTTCCCGTGGCTTGAACGTCCCGAATCCTTCCCCCCGTCCCGGTTTCAGCACCGGGGAAAGGGGCTACACCGGTCGGGAAATTGTGGGTCTCCGCGGTAAAGATGACATGGTAATGCACCTTCGTACAGGCAAACGGCGTCGGATAACCCGGCTCCTTCGGGATGATGGTCCAGCAGTCATACCCCTTTATACCGCTCGAATTGTCCTTAAAGGCGATGATACTATTGGAAGGGTTGGCATCGAGGGTCGACTTGACGATATCCAGAAGGGCCTCAGGCATGGCAACACCGTCGATAATCTGCTTGCCTTTGAAATACCCGTGCCGGGAGTGCTCGCTGTTTGCATTGTCCAGGTCCCGTATCTCCACGATGGTCGGATTCCTGCGCTCCTCTTTCACAAAATACTCGTAGTACAGGTTTCTGTCCCATCCGTCCATGGCGAGACCGGGCACCTCGAGAAGGGCATTCGGGCCTTTCTCGAGCATAGGAATCTCGAACACAGGCTCTGGGGTAATCCCCGTCTCATACGCCATTAAGGGTCGGCTGTATTCGCATTCAGTCATTCGATCGTGGTGTTCCTCGATAAACCTGCCCTTCTTAGCCCCGGAAGGCAACCGATAGCGGCGGGACCGTTCTATACGGGTGACCGTCTCAAGACCACAGCTTTGACAGATGCTCACAATGTTCGTGGAATAGGCGGTCGCGAAATTCATTCGAGGACCCAGCTCAACAACCCTGCTTCCGTCATGGATCCCAGGTTTGGTAGAAAGGCTCTCCTTAACGAAACCATCGGCCAGAAGCTGACGTAGGATGGCAAGCTCATCGAGATTCAGAGGCGCTGACGTCTCCACATTGAAGCAATATTCAAAATTCTCACCTTTCTTGAGGAAAAAATGTAACATTCGTCCCAACCCCTCCTATGATGATTAAGAAATGCAAGTAGCAAGTGGAGACATGGCGAAATCGGCAAAAGCCCAGGAATCAGTATCGTACGTCCCTATCTTGCCATTTTACCGATTCGCCGTCCTGAGAGAACTCACTATAGCTTACCATTTCTCCTCGTGCAACGCGAATGGCACCCGCTGGACCCCCTACAGGGGCCGAAGGTTTGCCCGTTGACAACGGCACGGAGAGCACTTAAAGATTGGTTGACGAAATGAAAGGGGGGTGCAGCATGGCCAAAGATCAGTATATCTGCCGGACGTGCGGGTTGGAATTCAGCGCCGTCCCGGGTGAAGAGGAGCCACCGGAATGCCCTGAATGCGAGAGCAGCGACATTGAGAAGCTGGAACTCGCAACCTTCGGGCGGACCGGCGAACTGGATTTCGATAAGCCCAAAGGGTCCTGAAGGTAGTCCAAAAAGGGGATGGCGTCGCCATCCCTCGACAACAGACCCGTTCATCCCTGTCATAGACAGGTTCTCCGCACAGCGCAACGTATCCAGAATTGACAAGAGAGGGGCAAGATTTCTATACTCGTCTCATGCTGGCCTTTCACAGATTCGCCACGGAGACGTGTCTCGAGTATTCGTGGGGATACGCTCCATGATTGAACTGAAGGGCGTGACCAAACGGTATGGCCCTCTTACGGCCGTTGACAACGTTAGCTTCTCCGTTGAAACCGGAGAATGCTTCGGCCTCCTTGGTCCCAATGGGGCCGGTAAGACCACTATTGTCAGAATGCTTCTCGACCTGACGAGACCTACCTCCGGAAGCCTTTGCATGAACGGCTCTCCGAGCCACTTTGCGGTCTGCCGAACCGGGGTGGGTTATCTATCAGAGGAATCCAGGGTTCCTCAGCATCTGCCAGGATGGCGATATCTACTCCGCAGCGCCGAGCTTCTGAACATGAGCAGACCGGACGCCATAGACCAGTGTACACGGATCGTCGAACTTGTCGGCATAAAAGGCAGGGAAGGCACCAAGGTTGGCACCTATTCCAAGGGGATGATTCAGCGGTTGAGGCTCGGTGCGGCCCTCCTTGGAGATCCTCAACTGCTCATTCTCGATGAACCGACGGTGGGACTGGATCCTATAGGGATTCGAGAAACACGCCTCCTTCTGGACTCCTTGAGGAACAGGGGTATGACCATTTTTCTCAATTCCCATCTCCTTTCCGAGGTCGAGAAGATATGCGATGCTGTGGCGATCATCAACCGCGGGGTCCTTCTCATCAAAGACACCACCTCTGAAATCGTCAAGGATGGCGATGGGCTGGAAGATGTTTTTGTACGATACGTGAAGGGTTGACATGTCAACACGAGAACGGCTTCGCCCTGTTGCAAGGATCGCGAAATACACGTTTATGGACGATGTTCGGCAACGGGGCTTCCTCGTCATGTTTTTCATTCTAGTGGCAATAGTTCTGCTTAGTCGCGGCTGTTATCAAGGCACCTATGTGGTGAATGGACGCCCGGTCGACACGGAAATGGTCGTCGGGACCGTCTCCAAGGTCACCTTCCATATAATCGTGGTCGGTACCATGCTCATAACGGCAATGCTTTCCATGGGTCTTTTAAGGCGGGACCGCGATGACGGGATGCAAGGACTGATCCTCTCGAAACCCATAACCCGCTGCCAGTATATGCTCGGCAAGGTATTAGGCATTTGGTTCTTAACGTCCCTATTCATGGTGAGTCTCCATGGTGCGGCCTTCTTGATCGCCTCCGTAGCCCTTGGGGTGGTCAACCCGGGTTATCTTGTAGCCTCGCTATTGGCTTGTTCGAACCTCCTTTTTGTGGTCATTACCGTGCTTCTCCTGACGCTGCTCATGCCGGATATGCTCGCGGTTCTTGTGGTGATTGGCGTGGGTGTAATCGGTATTGTGGGCGACGGCTTGTATTCCTTGAGTCAAAGCCAGACGGCACAGATGATCCTTCAGCAGTCCAGTCAACCCCTTCCTTCAGGCCGGACGTTCTGGGAGGTCATCTATTATGCTTGGCCGAAGCTGTCGGGAACGGTACGATTTGCTGCCTCCTTTATTGACGGGAGCTTCTCGTCAACTTACGCATACCCAATCATCAACATCATGCTCTATTGTCTCATCCTGGGCTTCCTGCTGCTCCTCAAATTCACCAAACAGGAGATTCTATGACGTTGTTTGATATCATTGTCCTCGTTGTGGTCGCGTTGGCAATTCTCCACGGATTATGGAAAGGTCTGGTCAGGCAGATTGTGGGGCTTGCAGGGGTCGCGGTGGGTTACGTGGTGGCCATGCACTTCTATGGCCCTTTCACGGCTAGGTTCTTGAAGGGCTTCTCCCCCGCTGTCGGCCATACCATTGCCTTCCTCGGCATCCTCATCGCCTGTATGATAGCCGCCTCAATAATTGGTTGGCTCCTGGGAAAATTGATAGGCGTGACAGGTTCGGGGGCTTTGAACAAGATTGGCGGCGCCCTTCTGGGGGCAGTGAAGGGTTGTTTCATCGTGTCTGTGGTTACGATGATGATAATCGTCTTTTTACCTCCAGAGAACCGTCTCCTCAAGGGTTCCCGAACGATCACATACATAGAGCCTTTGGCTGGGCTGTTGAGCGCCTTGGCCCCCAAAAGCGTCAAAGGGACATACGATAAAAAGGCGTCAAAGATACGAAGTGCGTCCAGCAAAGAGAAGAAGAGATAGGGGGACCCAATGGGACATCGCGACGAGATTATGGACGGTATCATGGCTTTCTGGAAAAGCCGCGTCATTATGACTGGTTGTGATATTGATGTGTTCACGCAGATCGACCGGAAGAGCGCTGGGGCCAAGGAAATATCACAAGAGCTGGAACTCGACGAATTTGCCTTGGAACGGCTCTTGGAAAGTCTGGCGGCCCTGGGCTTTCTGGAGAAAAAGGACGGAGTCTTTAGCCTCACCGAACTTGGCGCCCTTCTCTCTTCATTACGGTCAGATTCCATCCTCCCTATGGTGCTTCATTTCAGCGAGGTCTGGAACCTATGGGATCATCTGACTGATGTCGTCAAAGCAGGCCGACGCCCAAAATCCCCTGAGCATACGGAGGATAGAAAGTCGCTCGACTCCTTTATCGGGGCCATGGATGTCATCGGTCGTGATCTGTCCGTTGAAATAGTCCGTTCCCTTAATATCAGTGGATTCAGTAGGCTTCTCGACATCGGCTGTGCTTCCGGTACCTATAGCGTTGCGTTTCTGCGAGAAAACCCTGGTCTGAACGCTGTCCTCTTTGACCTGGAACCCGTGGTCGAGATCGCCCGAAAACGTCTGGCCGCTGAGGACCTCCTTGACCGGGCCACACTTGTGGCAGGGGACTTCTACAAAGACGAATTGCCTCCGGGCTGCGATCTTGCCCTTCTCTCGGCGATCATTCATCAGAACAGCCCCTCGCAGAATCTCGATCTTTTCAGGAAGATTCACCGAGCTTTGCTGCCGGGTGGCACCCTCATCGTCCGTGACCATATCATGGACGAGGCTCGTGCAGCCCCGCTTATGGGTGCCTTGTTTGCCCTGAACATGCTCCTTGCCACCCCGGGAGGTGATACCTACACCTTCAATGAGCTGAAGGACACCCTGGAGCAGTCCGGGTTCACCAGTATCCGGCTCATAAACCAAGGGGAGAAGATGGACGGCCTTATTGCGGCTCAAAAACCTTGAGACACTAAAGAACGACCACAAAGAAAGAATTGAAATGCCTATACAGACAGGATTAAACGTCATACTG
This sequence comes from Deltaproteobacteria bacterium UBA2221, assembly GCA_002328485.1. Taxonomy (GTDB): domain Bacteria; phylum Desulfobacterota; class Syntrophorhabdia; order Syntrophorhabdales; family WCHB1-27; genus WCHB1-27. Next base: position 14,667 of record DCUF01000026.1, on the reverse strand, counting down.
ATTAGTCACACCCCTGACCCCGAGAAGGTAATCGGTAGCGCCGCGAGGCTCTGCTACAGCGCCGTGGATCTGGAGCGTCTGGTTTCCCGCACTGCGGCAGAGGACCAAACCAGGTTTCTCCAACAATTGACGGCTGTCGGTCATCTGAGTCCCACCGAACATGCGTCCTTCACCTTTGCCGTCGAGGGTATATCCCGTGCATGCTCGCACCAGCTCGTGCGCCATCGTCTCGCATCTTACAGTCAGCAGTCCCAGCGATATGTAAGCGAGGCGCAGTTTGGCTTTATCACACCTCCCTCGATCCAAGAGGACGCCGATCTGAAAGACCTTTTCGAGCAGACCATGGAGACAATCCAAAGCTCATACCGGCGTCTTGCCGAACGGCTTGCCGAGAAAGGTTATTCGAACGAAGCCGCCCGAGAAGACTCGCGCTTTGTGCTACCGAATGCCGTGGAAACGAAGATCATGATCACTATGAACGCCCGAGAGCTCCTCCACTTCTTCAGCCAGCGACTCTGTAACCGGGCTCAATGGGAGATCCGGGCCTTGGCCCTCGCCATGCTGCGGCTCGTTCAAGCAATTGCTCCAAACATTTTTGCTGATGCCGGTCCTCCTTGTCTATCCGGAGGCTGTCCCGAAGGCGTTCGTTCCTGCGGGAGGCCCAAAGAGGTCAGGGCCCTGCTCCGTGTGGATCGGGACCAGTAGAGTGATGGTTCCCGGCACGACGAGAAAAGATTACGCCGCTGCCATCAGTAGCCAGCAAAATACCGCGACAGCTATCCGATAGATCCCGAAGGGGATAAAACTGTGGTGCTTAATGAACTGAAGGAGAAACTTTACCCCCAGAAGGGCAGAGATAAAGGAGAGTATAAATCCCACCGATAGAAGACCTATCTGGTCTAAGGAAAATTTGCTTGCATTCTTGAAAAGATCGAGACCCGTGGCGGCCACCATTGTAGGGACCGCAAGAAGGAATGAGAATTCCACCACCGTCTTCCTTTTCAGGCCCAGGGCCAACCCTCCAACAATAGTGGCAGCGGATCTGGAGACACCAGGAATCATGGCAACGGCCTGGAAAAGCCCAATCAGTACGGATGTGCCAAAGGGAATGGAACCGAGGTCGTCAATAGCGTCCCCCTTCTCTTTGTGCAGGAGCTCGAAGACAATAAGGGCTATGCCGCCCAGAAAAAGTGACCACAACACGATGGTGGAGCTTGCCAGTAGATAGGTCTTGATAATCTTATAGAAGACAACTCCCAGGATGGCCGTAGGAATGAAGGCGGCCATTACCCTTGCCAACACACGGAAGTCAACGACAAGCTGCCTCCAATAGAGAAGAACGACCGACAGTATTGCGCCCATCTGTATGCTTATCTGAAAGGTCTTGAGGAAGTCGGTCTGCGTCAGGCCGAGGGCCTTGGCCGTCAGCATAAGGTGACCGGTGGAGGATATGGGCAGAAACTCCGTAATACCCTCCACAATAGACATTATCACGGTCTGCCAAAGATTCACGCCCAATTCTCCGTCTGGGGCTGTGGAAGCTGATAAGACATAACCATCTGTATATATTTATCAAACCCGTCTTTTCCGCATTTCTCCAATTTCTCCACCTCCGGAATAACCTGCTCCAACACCTGCTCATCCCTTGCAGCGCTGACCGGATATCGCTCGTAGCCCAAGCGCTGCAGAAAAATGTATGTCTTCTTCTGGATCTCGCTCAGAGACAGAAAGTCATCCAGATCTCTGAGCATGACATCCTTCTTCTCGTCAAGATATCCGTCAACCTGCATAAGGAGATTGAGGCTGAAATCGTTGGACGAGAAATAGCTGTGCATAGGCTCAAGACAGTCCACAAGGAGGCGAATCTCGGCGACAATCTCTTGATCGTTCATGGGAACGAAAGTGCCTTCCTCGGCCATCTTCGCCATAGGGGAAAGGGGGTGCATGGCAAAGGTACGAACCCTGATAAAATCAGGTTTAATATGGTTCAGCATGCGGGCTGTCTCACGGGCATGCTCTTCACTATAGGTCCTGCCTCCAATACCGGGCATGATGTATTCGGAAAGAGAAATGTCTGCCTCCACAACCCGCCTTCCCCCTTCGATGATCTCATCGGGTCGAAGGCCCTTTTTGATCAGTTTCAGCACGGTCGCCGATCCACTTTCCATGCCTACGTGAATCCGATTGAGACCTGCCTCTCTAAGCTGAATCATCTCGCCGGGGCTTTTACGCTTCAACGTTCTAGCCCTTGCGTAGCTGGTGATGCGCTTTAGGGAGGGGAACTTCTCCCTTAAATAACGCAAAATCTCGACAAGGTCGACGGTTGGCACGACCATGCTGTCCGCATCCTGCAGAAAGGCGGAATGAACCCACGAGTAACCCCGACACTCCTTTGCCATAGCGTCGATGTCACTCTTTATCTCCTCGACGCTTCTGCGTGAAAACCTGGTGCCCTTGTAAGCCGGACAAAAAGTGCATTGGTTCCAGGGACAGTTTCTCGTCACCCTGACCAGAAGGCTCGCGGCCTCGCTTGGTGGTCTGATCACCCCTTGTTCATACATCAATTAGTCCGATATGCTCCCGTACCATGGGAATGTAAGGTAGGCCCTCGCCTCAAGGTCCTCAAGAATAGTCAACGCCAGTTCTTCCGGTCCCCGGGAGGTCTCCCAACCCTTGGGCGAATACTCAGCCGATCCGCCATTGGACAGGAAATTCATCAGCCTGACGGGGCGCCATTCGGTCATCGCCCGGATCGTCTCGGAGACCGCGTCCTCTACTGAGAAATAGCCACGGTCCAAGGCCCAGCAGGCAAGCTGTACGCAGTGCAGACATCCTGTCCGAGGTTCCTCCCCCGACCTAATCAGCATCTCCCTCGCCTTCTGATTTAGCGCCTGACTGTTTAGGCGATCCATTTCTTTCTTTTCGACATCATTCATATGCCCCGCCTCTACCGAGAGGTCCCCGATCGTTCCGGTTCGGCCTTGGAATCGACGAGATGTTTGGTCACTTTAGTCATAACCCCTTTCTCGATCTGTCTAGCCCGTTCCCTGGATATGCCAAAATGATCCCCAATCTCCTGAAGGGTAAGGGGTTCGTCGGCCATGATACGGTGTTCGAAGATATAGAGTTCCTTCTCATTCAATAATCTCTTGAACTGTGCGATCTTCTTGCGAGCTATGGCATTCTTCTCTTTGGCCTCCACAATCTCCTCAATATTCTCGTGCTCCGACTGCATGGCATCGAGAATAGTCCCCTCGCCATCCTCAAACAGAGGCTGGTCGAGAGAAACGTCGGTTGTGGAAAGACGCTTTTCCATCTCCTCCACGTCCTCGGCGGTCACATCAAGGTTGTGGGCAAGCAGTTGCTTGGCAGGCAGAATCCCCTTCGCTTCCAGCCTCCTTTTTTCCTTGTTCAGGCCATGGAAAAGCTTTCGCTCCTTTTCGGTTGTTCCGACTTTGACAATACTCCAGGTGTTCCTGATGTATTTCATGATATAGGCCCTGATCCAGAACGCGGCATAGGTAGAAAATTTGGTTCCTTTATAGGGATTATACTTTCGCACTGCGTGGATCAATCCGATGTTTCCTTCCTGTATCAGGTCGCGGATACTCGAGTAAGCGGTGTAGTAGCCAAGAGCGATCTTCACCACCAGCCTCAGATTGGAAACCACCAATTTTTGGGCCGCATCTTTATCGCTGTTTTCATAGACCAACTCGGCGAGCTGTCTTTCTTCCTTTTTCGTAAGCAGGGGGTACTTGGCTACTTCCGCAAGGTAGCGCTTGAATGAATCCGACGGGACAGGGAGGGCGGCTCGTTCCCTATCTTGATCTATCTCAACCAACTCTTCGCTCAATCATTTCTCCTTAGTAAATCTCTATTTTTTAGCATTTCTTCCCTTTGGAGGCCAGAGAAAAACGGCCAAAGAGACGCTGACCGACCGGCCGGTTCTTCACAAGGTGGTGAAGGATTTCCAAACTACCTTCAAATACCCATCTTAGTGAGAACCTGGGTCTTGGGCGATATCCAAGGCACATCCTCGAGAATGTCAAGCCCGCTCTTTCCGGGCGTGTATATGTCAAGAACCACACCATCGAAATGCTCGCAGCCGACCTTTCTGACGGCCTCATCGGCAGTTCCGGCCTCTCCGGCAAACTGCATGTCGTCTGTCTCATGGGGAATGTGTCTCAGTACATCCCGTACAGCCGTGGGAGCATCCACGATGGGCCGTCTGCAGCATGCACCCCCCCTTCTCCGCTCAGGAAAGGCCGCCCCCTCCCAGCCCCTTCCTATTGCCACGACCTCACCAAACACCTGGTCCCTCTCTCTCGTAGGATCCCTCCATAGATAGAACTTGTCTTTCCATGATTTCCCTTGGAATCCCTATAGATGAATGCAATTATATCACAATCCCCCCTATCCTTTCCTCCCTGCCGCCAGGGGAATCATGCACGGTGTAAACGCCGAAATTCCCTTGACACGTCCGCACGGGCCATATATCATTCGAGCAATGATAGACCGAGTGAGGGGACCGGACAGAACATCATCCTCGGCACACATCAGTCGCACAATCCAATGTTCAACAAAGCACCCGACCTTGTGTCGGCTGCGTAGATCAAGATAGGAGGTAGCGTATGGATCCGCAACAGACAATGGGCGCACCCGATCTGGAAGACGTCGAGAAGAATAAGGCCATGGCAATTCTGTCTTACATAATCTTCTTCATCCCTCTCATTGCCGCCAGGGAGTCCAAATTTGCCCTGTATCACGCCAACCAGGGCTTGGTCTTGTTTCTGGCCGCCGTCGTCATCAATATAGTAGGCGGAATAGTGCCTTTTATCGGGTGGTTCATTATTCTTCCCTTCGGATGGATCGCGGTTGTGATCCTCGCCATCATCGGTATCATCAATGCTTCAAAAGGCCTCATGAAGCCTCTGCCCTTGATCGGTGGGATCACCATCATCAAGTAGTAGGCTTTCCGGTCAGCAACAAGCCAACTACCTATCAGCTAACAGGCGCACAGTCGCCGCCTGACCAAGGGACGGCGACTTTCTTTTTCTTTTATGGAAGATCGCTGGTCAGATCTTCCGGTTGCTGACAACACGCACTGACAACTGACAGAAAGGAAAAATCAGTGGAAGCAAGAAACCAACGAGACGACAAAGGGGATGGGGAGGAGCACCGCCGAGACAGAGTCAAGATCATTGTCTGCGGTTCCCTGGCCTATGACAGGATCATGGATTTTCCCGGTCATTTTTCTGACCATATCCTGCCTGACAAAATACATGTGCTCAACGTCTGTTTCCAAATCAACGATGTTAAGGAAAAATTCGGTGGTACAGCGGGAAACATTGCCTACGCCCTCAGGCTCATGGGTGAAAAGCCTGAGATCAGCGCTTCCATCGGCCGTGACCACCACCTGTATCTTGAATGGCTCAGGAGGAATGGGATATCAACCCGGTTGATCCGCATTGTAGAGGAGGAGCTTACTGCCTGCGCCTACATCACGACCGATGAAGCCGACAATCAAATAACCGGATTTAACCCGGGGGCTATGAAGTTTAGCTCTCAGCTTGATTTCGATACCCTTGACCCTCAAAATACCCTTCTTGTTATCTCTCCAGGAAACCTGGGGGACATGATCGACTATCCGGCAAAATGCCGGGCACACGGTATCGAATACATCTTCGATCCCGGACAATCCCTGCCCATGCTCGATCCCAAAGACCTGATTAGGGCGATAGAAGGATCAAAGATTCTTATGTGCAACGACTACGAACTCGACCTGATCCTCACAAAGACAGGTTCCAGCAGAGAAGATATCCTTTCGCTGACTAGATCCGTCATTGTGACCCTGGGCGATCTTGGCTCCGAAATCTTGAGCGAAGAGGGCGCGAAGAGAATCCCCGTAACCAGGGCAAAAACCGTGGAGGATCCCACCGGTGCAGGAGACTCGTACCGGGGAGGACTCATCAGCGGGCTCGTGCAGGGCAAAGACATGATCGAATGTGCCCTTATGGGGAGTGTTTGTGCCTCCTTCTCGGTGGAGCATTACGGCACCCAGGAATATACCTTCACGGCTGAGGAGTTCGAGGAAAGGCTGAGCGATTGCGCTGCTTGCATGGGTGGAGCATAGGGTAATCCATTTCAGCTTTGTTCCACAATGATCTCAGAGCGTTACGGAGGCAGGCCCTCGTCTCAGGAGGGCCTGCCTCCTCTTTTTATAGGCTAATCGTGGCATCCACCACGACGGCTGAGTCGGGATAGGCGATAATGGGGTTCAGGTCCATCTCTTTGATCGCCGGTATCTCAACGACCAGTTGGGATATGCGCTGTATGATTTCAGCCAGACCCTTCCTATCCACCCCCTTCTGTCCTCTCACCCCATCCAGGAGAGGGGCTGCCTTCAGCGAAGAGAACATGGAGTCCACGTCCACCGTGGTTACAGGGGTTGGCTTGAAGACAGCGTCTTTAAAGATCTCCACGTGAATACCGCCAAGACCGAACATGATCAGATGTCCGAGGCCTTCTTCCGCCTTGGCTCCGACAATGATCTCCTGTCCACCGGGAAGGTATTTCTGGACAACAAACCGTGGGGCTTCATTCTTGAAGGTGTCACCCATCCTCCTTGCCGCCTGCATCACCTCTTCACCACTCTGGAGATTGACCGCGACACCTCCTTGATCGGTCTTGTGCACGACCGATTCAGCCTCGATCTTCAGTACTACGGGGAATCCAATCGCCTCGGCTGCTGAGACCGCCTCATGGGCGTTCGCTGCGATTTTGCTCGAAACAACGGGTATACCGTAGGCAGTCAAGATAGCGTTTACGTCGGCGTAGGAAAGGGCATTCCTACCCTCACGCCGTGCTGTCTCCACGGCCTTCGTTGCTTTCGCCTTGTCGGCATCCGGGAAGACCCTTGTCTCACCTTCCTCTCGCTTGCGCATGGCTCCATATCTTGTCAGTGCAACGAGGGCTCTCGCTGCCTCGCCAGGATAGTCATAGAAACGGACATTGCCTTCCTTCAGCGTCTTTACGGTCGTGGTCCATTGTTGCTTGTCAGTCATCAGATTGCATACCAGTGGCTTGCTGATCTTCTTGCTCTCCTCCACGATGACCCTGGCTATGGCATCGCAGTCGACAAAGGGCGCGGTGACGAAGTTTATAAAGATGCTGTCAATCTGGTCATCGTTCTCCATGGCCTCGATGGCCTGCCGAAAGTGCTCGCCTTCTGCCGTAGCCAGCACGTCGAGGGGGTTACCCACGGAGGCTTCGGGGAACAGGACGGACCTGAGCAGTTGCGCCGTATTCTCGGAGAGAGATGGTATACGGAGACCTCCTGCAGAAAGGACATCGGTAGCTATGACAGCCGGACCACCGGTATTGGTGATGAGCCCAACTCGATTTCCCGCCGGAATCGGCCCCGAGGTAAAGGCAGCCGCAGCCTGGCACAACTCAACCTCGTCCCCAAAGCTTATGATCCCGGCCTTTTCGAAAACCACGTCAGTAACGGTCCCCCGGTCTGTCATACCGCCAGTATGGGACGATGCAGCCTTCGCGCCCGCCTCGGTTCTACCGGCCTTCATGGCCAGAATCGGTTTTTTGGCCGCCACCTTCCGGGCAACCTGGAGCAGTTCTCCGGCATCGCGAATACCCTCAACGTAGAGGATGATGACCTTAGTCCCTGGGTCATCCCCAAAATAGTTTATGATCTCCGGAATCGATATGTCACAGGCATTCCCGTTCGATGCATACAACCGTGTTCCCATCCCCATATCAACGCAAGCCTGATGGATCAGGGAGGCAACACCACCGCTAAGGGCAACAATCGAGATACTGCCCGGCTCGGGCTTGGTAAAGGTGAAGTTGCAGTAGGCCTTGATATTGGGATCGGTGTTGATGATCCCCTGGCAGTTCGGTCCGAAGATCCTGATCCCGTTTCGCTTGGCTTTCTCCAGACAATCCTTCTCTATGGCCGCTCCCACGGGGCCTATCTCCGAAAACCCTCCGCCGTTCAATATAACCACCTTAACATTCTTCTTGCCGCAGTCTTCAATCGCCTTCGGTACCAGGACGGCAGGTATGGCCATGTGAACGACATCGACATCGGTGGGTACATCCAGGATGCTTTTGTAGGCTTTTAGGCCCTGAATTTCATCGACTTTGGGATTTATCGGATAGACTGGCCCTTTGAAACCAAATTCTACCAGGTTCTTAACAACCTGGGTGCCTATGTGCCGCACTTTGGCAGAAGCGCCAATGACCGCGACGGATCGTGGGTTAAATAACGCGTCCAACATTTCAAGCCTCCTTAATGGTATGTTTACTTTTCCGTTAATAAAAAAGGCCTTGCGCGGTTCCGTCCGCTCAAGGCCTCACGAGAGATCCAGGGCCTAAGGCGGACCACTTCGCCCGCTATAAAAGAAAAAGCCGAAATAATATTCTGCCGTCTTCTCAAACATTCCACACACTCCCAGAAAAACGTACCGCTTATCCGCCCAAAAACGGGACAGGTTGTTCTCGCCAGGCTACGCCACGGCGGTCGGCAGACCGGCAAAGCTCATTGTCCTCATCAGATGAAAAAGGCCGTGGAAGCTGTCCCACGGCCCGAGCTATCGTATGCGCCACAGGAAGACCCTGTTTTTCCGATCTACGGCCTCCTATCGGCTTTTCCTCCCGGGGCTCTCTGCCCTTCCTCACGGAGACCGGATCTGCTCAAAGAATCCAACGAAAAAGCGAAAAGATGACTGTTTTCGATCTGCTTTCCCGACGTATGGTTCCATTTTTTACAGCATGTCTGTACTGAAGTCAAGGCATTCTTTCCCGAGTTTACCAAGTCCTGGACCCTGATGAAATTCCCTGCTGACGAAATGGCCCCTCTACTGCCGATAGGTCTTCAGAAAATCCCTCATTCGGTCGGCAACCATCGTTATCTCCTCTACTGTCGGCAGGAAGACAACTCGAAAGTGATCGGGCCTCGGATAGTTGAACCCTGTACCCTGCACAAGGAGCACATGTTTTTCAACAAGAAAATCAAGGAGAAACTTGTGATCATCTCGGATATTGTACCGTTCGGTGTCGATTTTAGGGAACAGATAGAGTGCTCCCCGAGGCTTTTTGCAGGTAATCCCGGGGATCGTGTTGAAGCATTGGTAGGCAGTATTTCTTTGTTCGTAGAGCCTTCCCCCGGGGGATATCAACCGCGTAAGGCTTTGGTAACCGCCCAAGGCTGTCTGGATGACCAGTTGACCGACCATGTTCCCGCACATCCTCATATTGGACAGGACGTCAAGGCCTTCGTACATATAGTCAACGGCAACAGACTTCTTCCCACTTACGATCATCCATCCAGCCCTCATACCCGGAATCCGGTGAGACTTCGAAAGGCCGTTGAATGTTACGAACAATACATCCGTTGACAGGGTGGCGAGAGGTGTGTGCTTCGCATCATCGTAGAGGATCTGATCGTAGATCTCGTCCGCAAATACTATCAAGCCGTATTCCTCACTCACCTTCACAATATCGGACAGAATCTCTCGCGGATAAACGGCCCCTGTTGGATTATTCGGATTTATGACCACGATGCCGCGGGTTTTGGGGGTTATTTTGGACTTAATGTCCTCGATATCTGGGTTCCACTCCGATTCCTCGTCACAAATATAATGGACCGGTTTACCGCCGGAGAGATTCACCGCGGCGGTCCATAGAGGATAGTCCGGCGTTGGTACAAGCATCTCGTCACCATCGTTGAGGAGGGCCTGCATGGCCATCATGATCATCTCGCTCACGCCGTTGCCCACATAGATGTCTTCGATCTCAACATTCTCTATGCCCTTGAGCTGGCACTGCTGCATGATCGCCTTTCTGGCGGGGAAAAGGCCCTTGGAGTCCCCATAGGCCTGAGCCGATTTGATGTTGAGAATCGCATCGTGAATGATCTCGTCGGGAGGCATGATACCGAACTGCGGAGGGTTTCCGCTGTTCAGCTTCAGGATCGTATATCCTTCTTCCTCCAATCGCTTGGCCTCTCTGAGCATAGGACCGCGAATCTCGTAACAAATGCCGTTCATTTTATTGGATCTCAGGACCTCACGCATCCGACTCCCTCTGTCATCGTATCCGGTGTGCGTTGCTTGTGGCGCCCACTCGTTTCCCCCCGCTGTGTCGATGCACATGCAAGGGGAATGCCGATAGTATGCCTGTATCTCGCTGCTTTGTCTATATCGTGCTTCACAACGATAGATAATGTCCTACGTGGATTCACGGTCGCTCCCTCAGAGGAACGCTGCCCGGTCTAAGGGCAGTGTTACGGTGAATACCGAGCCTTTTCGTTCACCTCCTAGGGGAAGGCCCGGAAAGCGCCCTTCCGGCAACGGACTTTCACATTCAATGGATCCCCCATGTATCTGAACTATCTCTTTGCTGATAGCGAGACCAAGTCCCGTGCCGCCAACCTTTTGAGATATGATGCTGTCCGCTTGAAAGAACTTATCGAATATCCGATCTTGCGCCGAAGCAGGTATGCCATACCCACTGTCTGCCGATACAAAACTGACGCCGTTAACCGCCCGTTCAACCTTCAGTATGATCGCACCCCCCTCAGGGTTATACTTGATGGCATTGCTGAGCAAATTCACCAGTAGTTGGATGATTCTGTCCCTGTCTGCCTCGATCGACGGAACGTCCGGCGGCATGTCCAGTGTAATGGCATGGCCGTGGGCCTCCGATAGCCCCTTAACCTCAGCTATGGCGCGCTCGACGATCGTTCCGACGGAGACCTCGCTGACAGTCAGTGCGGTCTTCCTCGCTTCCATACGCGAGAGATCGAGGAGGCTCTCGACAAGACGCATGAGCCTTTCGATTCCGGTTCGCGCCAGGAGGAGGTCCTCCCTCACCTCATCGTCTATCTGCCCCGAGTACCCTTCCAGCACCCCGGAAATACTGAGCAGCATCGCCTGGATGGGGGTTCTCAACTCATGGGACGCGATGGTAACGAATTCGGACTTCATCTTGTCCAGCTCCGATAAGGATTTGGCCATCTCGTTGAATGTCTTCGTGAGTTGCCCTATCTCGTCCTGTGACGTTACCTCTATCGACTGATCGAAATTGCCTCTGCCCATGTCCAGGGCCTTTTCCGTCAAACGTCTGAGCGGCTTTGTAATGTTAAGGCTTATGACAATGGAAGTACCGGCAATCCCAACACCTGCAATCACCATGATCATCGTCATCATCTTCCGATTATCGGATGCGCTTTTGTTGATGAAGTTTCTGGCCTTCTCATTCGCCCGCCTCATCTCTTCGCCTTCCTGGGCGATAAGCTTCTCTATCTTGCCCTTGGCCACATAGGCATCCTCATGAAAATCGTCGACATTGGCGCCAATAGTGACATAGCCAAAGCCTCTCCTCGACTTTCCGTATTGTCCCGTATGGTATGGAATCGCGGCGTAGGTCGTCAGTTTCCAAAGCCCGCTCCAGAGGATAAGGAACGACCCCGAACCGCCGTCCTCCGTCCCCTGATGCCACCCTTGACATTGAGGGGCGTGATCAAGGATCCTGCAGTCGAGAGGTACCTTTCCATCCTTCACCTGTTCCGATGCCCCCTGCTTCTTCTGGGAAAAGTCTTCGAACGACGGCAGCGTTGCCGTGAATTGCTCTAATGATAGAGCACTCTTTTTGTATTTATCGAACATAGACTGGCTCAGCCATCCCGGCACCCGCTCACCCGTCCGCGGATCGTAACCGCAGATGAAGAAATCCCGAGGGTGAGAGATGCAACAGTCCCGATTGTCCCAAATGAACGCGTAATTTCCTGAGCCGCCGTCAGAAAGGACCCCAAACTTCTCGTCGGTAGGCATGACATGATCCGTAAATTCCATGATGTGGGTGTGATCCAAGGCCATAGTGACATAACCGACCTTTCTATCTTCGGCGTCGTAGGCCGGCGTTGCCCACCGCACGAGGCCTTCGAATTTTTCCCCTTGAGGATTCTCCCTCACCGCATATGCGCTCTCCGGTTTTACCTTCAGGCCTTCGTTGGTCTTATAGAGCCACCCCGGCACGTAGCGCCCAATCACTCCGGACACATAGATTTCGCCTCTTTTGAGCCTCTCCAAATGGTGAAAATAGTCTTCAGCCTTGCAGTAGGTATTCCGTATATCGCTGACATCAAGAAGGCCGCCGAACGAAACCGCTCCGTTTGTGACCTTAATCTTCTCTTTGCCGTCTAAGTTAACGAATGTTATTTCTCGGTATAGCGGCCTTGAGACTCTCCTGAAGTCAACAGGAGGGGTATGCCTCCACTCCGTTCTGTTCTCGGGGTTTTCGGCCTCCAGCGCCACGTTTCCCTTCCTTTCAATTCTCGATCGAGGGGCTGTATCGGTCACGATTACGTCCTTTTTCGCCGCCTGATAGATCTGCAAATAGTATTCGGCGCTGGGAGGGACGGCAGCAAGGGTGAGGACATCTTTATCACGCTCATGAAGGAAATCGGCGATCCGCGAGGCCAGTTCCACCGTTCTCAGTTCAATGGCCTCAGTCGACTTGCGATCAAGGGCCCTAACGCTGTCCTCAATGGATGTATTGCCCACATTTATCGTGTGCCTCAGATCTTCTCTGCCCATCTGCTCTGCTGCCGACACAGCCCGGAGTCCGGTATCGCTCAGGTTCTTATTGCTCATATAGGCCAATATCATCAACGGTACTAGGGATATGATAAGAAACGATATGAGTATCTTCTGAAGTATTCCAAGACGAAGTCGACCGGATTGCATCCTTTCCTCTACTAAAAGGTTAGATTATACCCAACTACCGGCTTGCACCCCTTTGTGCTTCCTTCGCCGGAGGAGGGTAAGCGATTCGATTCCTGCCGCTCTTCTTGGCTGAATAAAGGAGTTCATCTGCCTGCATGACCAGTTTGGAAGGTTCGAGGTTGTCTTCGGGCCGCATCGTTGCCACCCCGAAGCTCATGGTTATGTGAGGAGCTATTGACGAATAGGCGTGTTTGATGGACAAACGGTTAATCTCATTTCTTACTCTCTCGGCGACAGCCACAGCCTGCGCCTGATCATTATTGGCCAAGATGCACGCAAATTCCTCGCCCCCATAACGAGCCACCAGCTACCGGCCCGTCGAATCACTTATCCCCCGGCAGAGCCGGGGGTTTGATGACATGAACCGCTCAAAGCGAGGTAAAGTCAAATCTTGGTGACGGAACTCTTTTCAAGGCGTATCCCCATCTTCCATTCCTATGCCACCTGTTCTTCCTCGTCCGGTAGTTCACCGTCAATACAGGTTGCTCCCTCAAGTACCTTCGGGATCAGCCTGTAGCCCTTGATCCTTTTCCACGTCTTTTGCGTTTCCAGGGCAAGCTTGAAAACCATCGTAAGGGTGGCGAGTCTTGTGCCACAGCCTTTCGTTTTTTCTGTCCTCAGCCTTACCGTTGCGAACGTTGATTCTATGGGATTGGTCGTCCGTATGTGTATCCAGTGCTCGGCAGGGAAGTCATAAAAGGTGAAAAGCACATCCTTATCCTTTGCCAGACATTCACAGGCCTCCGGGAACTTCCTGCCGTACAGGGAGATAAAGCTGTTATAGGCAACCAATGCCTGTTCTTTGGTTGGCGCCAGGTAGATGTCATGGATCTTTTCTTTCGCCTTGCGCTGGACGCTCTTGGGCATTTTATCAAGGATATTTGCCGTTTTGTGAACCCAGCACCGTTGTTCCTTCGCATCAGGATAGGCTTCTCTCAGGGCTGCCCAAAATCCCAAGCCCCCGTCACCGACGGCCAGCTTCGGCCCTTCGGAGAGCCCTCGCTCCTTGAGAGATAAAAGGAGCTCCAACCAGGAGAGCTTGCTTTCCCGGTAGCCGTCGAGGACGGCAATGAGTTCCTTGGTCCCGTCTTCGCATGCGCCGATAATGATGAGAAAACACTGTCTCTTGTTCTCGGTGTCCTCAAGTCTCACGTTGAAGTAGATGCCGTCGGCCCAGAAATAGACATAACGCTTCCCTGCGAGATGGCGTTTCGCCCATTCTTTGTATTCCTGTTCCCACTGCCGTTTCAGCCTGACAATGGTGCTCGATGAGAGTCCTTTGGCATTCTCCCCGAGGATAGCCTCAAGGGCTTCGGTGAAGTCGCCGGTAGAGATCCCCTTGAGATACAGAGTGGGGATGAGATTATCGAGAGAAGGGGTGCGGCGCATATAACGGGGGAGTATGGTACTCGTGAAGGATACCCCTTCTCTTTTGTCCCGTACTCGGGGCTGTTTCACTCGGAGAGGGCCGACACTGGTAAGAAGATCCCGTTCGGGGAGGGAACCGTGGCGGACAACCAGGCGCCTTCCCTTGTCGTCTTTGAGGTTCTTGAACATGTCGACGTAGACGCTCACTTCGTGCTCGATGGCTTCCTGAAGGAGCTTTCTCGCCCCTTCCTTGATGATACGGTCCAACGTGCTGGCGCTCTCTTCTTCTGCTTGCTTTTCTCTTACCAAAGGCTCATCATTCTTCATGGGCGTATCCTTCCTTCCCTGCTCGTAACAGGGGATACATTGAGATTTAATGGTTCTCAATAGGATACGCCTTCATTATTGCCCATCAGCAACTTTTGAATATACCTCGCTCAAAGCGGTTAAACACCGTGAGTTACCTATAGGTAACCTGCTCGTCGAATATCTT
>DCUF01000068.1:296-7111 GCA_002328485.1 Deltaproteobacteria bacterium UBA2221 | reverse complement strand
TGGTGATGGTGAAGCCGGGGGGAACGGGTACCCCCAGATTGACCATATCGGCGAGGCCTGCCCCTTTGCCCCCCAACAGGTTCCGTAAGGCCTCTCCTCCCTCGGCCTCACTCCCTCCAAAAAAATAGACGTTCTTTCTCATAAAGTCTTGACTCCTCAATATAATACAGACAAACCTCCCCTGGTAGGCCTGTCGGTCAGAAATGCACGGTTATAAAATTGTCAGACTGCTTGGCGACGCTACTGCATCCTTCTTTTCAGGTCTGCCAGATGGTTCCGCAACTCCGTGGGCAGCCTCTCGCCAAACTGGCTGTAAAATTCCTCGATCCCTGCGATCTCTCGCTGCCACTCATCCTTCTTGATCTCAAAGAGATAATTCATGGTCTCTTCAGATATGTCCAGTCCGGCGAGATTAAGATCGGAAATGTTGGGGAGGAGGCCTACCGGTGTATCCTTTGCTGAGACCTTTCCGTCTACCCTGTCGAGCATCCACTTGATAATACGGAAATTGTCTGAGAAACCCGGCCACATGAACTTGCCATTGGAGTCCTTCTTAAACCAGTTGACGAAGAAGATCTTTGGTGGGTTGGAAATTTTGAGGCCGTTAAGCCAATGGCCGAAATAGTCAGCCATGTTATATCCGCAGAAGGGGAGCATGGCCATGGGGTCTCTTCTTACAACCCCAACGGCTCCCGCCGCCGCCGTTGTTGTTTCCGAGCCAAGGGAAGACGCCTTGAAAACCCCATGTGCCCAATCGAGGCTTTCGCAGACCAAAGGTACCGTGTCGGACCTGCGGCCTCCGAAGAGGATGGCAGAAATCGGAACACCCCTTGGATTGTCGAACTCCGGCGACAAAAGAGGGCAGTTGTATGCAGAGGCCGTAAAACGTGCGTTAGGATGGGCTGCGTTCGTCCCCGGTTTCCAGGGATTTCCTTGCCAGTCCAAAAGATCTGAAGGGGGTTCTTTCGTAAGCCCTTCCCACCACGGGCTATTTGTGGAGAGGTCCAAACCGACATTCGTGAACAGGGTGGGGTAGAAATTGCCGGTCTTCAGCGTCTTCATCATATTGAGATTTGTATTGTCCGAGGTCCCTGGCGCAACCCCAAAAAAACCTGCTTCCGGATTAATGGCATACAGTCTGCCATCCGGCCCCACGTTTATCCAGGCAATATCGTCGCCAACGGTTGTGACTTTATAGCCAGGGATCGACGGATTGATCATGGCGAGGTTTGTCTTGCCGCAGGCTGAGGGGAATGACCCAAGTATATATTTTTTGTCGCCATCCGGGGACTCGATGCCCATGACAATCATGTGCTCGGCGAGCCAGCCCTCTTTGTACCCCTGGTAAGATGCAATCCGAAGGGAGAAGCATTTCTTTCCCAAAAGGGCGTTTCCGCCGTACCCGGAACCGATGCTCATGACCAGGTTCTCCTGAGGAAAATGCATGATAAAACGACGGTTTGGGTCTAGATCTCCCACGGAATGGAGGCCTCTGACAAAATTATCTGAATCGCCTATGGTGTTGAGAATTCTTTCTCCTGCTCTGGTCATGATATACATGCTGACAACCACGTAGATCGAGTCGGTAATCTGAATGCAGGGTTTTGCATAGGGGGAATCGGGGTGACCCATCATGTAGGGAATGACATACAGGGTTCTACCTTTCATGCAACCGTCGAAGAGTGCTGTGACCAGCTTCTTGGCCTCGGTGGGATCCATCCAGTTGTTGTTTGGGCCTGCATCTTCCTTTTTGGGATGACAAACGAAGGTGAGTTGCTCGGTACGGGCAACATCGTTCGGATGACTCCGGTGGAGGTATGAATTGGGGAAGATATTGCTGTTGAGCTGACGAAAGGTTTGGTGAGGGCCGGTATGCTCTACGGTCATGCCGATTTCCATCAGACCGCGCATTTCCTCCTCGTTGCCGCGAATCCAAACAATCTTGTCGGGTTTCGTCAGTGCCGCCTGTTCCTCCACCCACTTTTCAACTGCCTTTGCCATGTCTCCACCTCCTGAAGTAATTACATTGTTGCTCACCTTCAGTATTTTGCCCTGAAGGAAGCTATTGTCAAATCTTTTTGCGACTCAATCTAGGGACGTGAAAAGCGATCGTCAATCTCGTACAACCCTTAGCCCTGCGAGCTGCCCAGTGACGCCACCGGTGTTGGCGACCACGTGAAAACATTCGGTTGGGCAACATTCTTGGGAACGTTCAAGATCCCAGGTATCAAGGCAAATAAATAGAGAAAACCATCGAAACATTGTAATAATTAAAGTCCAGCTATCGTGGTATGGTAACACATTTTTTGCTACCTACGTGTAGAAAAATGGGGAGAGCGCGGCGCAACGGAGAGGGCAGGGGAGTGGGTTCTGGAGGAGCATCCGAATCGTTGGTATCTACTTGGATGTCTGCCTAAAAAGATAATGGACTCTACTCAGGAACTGCTTGGCCGTGAAGGGTTTCGTAAGAACCGAGGAAAAGAGAGCGGACTGGTCCGAAATGCCGCGCCCCTTCCTTTCCGATAGGAGCAGTTTGGGCACGTCTTTTAACTCCCGGTTCATATTCAGGAGCCGGCAGACCGTGCGGGCATCCACTTCCCTTGTGCCCTCGTCGATTGCTATAACATCCGGTGTGCTCCAGGCGAAAGCATCGTACAGTAGTTTTAGATTGGATATCCGTTTCACCTCACAATCCAGACCCCGCAGGACCTCCAGATCGTATTCTTCTGAACCTGGCGAATCGTCTACAAGAAGTATGCTTAACCCCGTTTTGAAGGGGCCTGAAAACTCCCCCTCGTGAAGACTCGTGGAGATTCTCTTCGCCTCGATGGCCCGGTAAAAGGTTTCCAATACAAGACCTTCATCCAGCGGGGACGAGAGAGATGCGAAAAACCTTCCGGAGGTTTTCGGTTTCCCTCTTTGGACCTCTATCACCGGCGTTGCCCGCAAAATCGGATGACCGGTCAAGACCTGAAGGACCATCGGAGCATCTGGAAGGCAAGAGCTTAATAAGATTGCGTCCGGCGAGGCAGATAGAAGCTGACTAATAACGTCGAAGGAATCGGAGTGAAGGACGTCAAAGCTTCGTTCGAGAAAGCCATAGGTATCGCGGATCGCGGGCTCATCAATCACGAATAGAACCCCCCCCTCCGGGACGATATCATCTTCTCTTCCCAGGTCAACCCCTCGATGGGTCCGATGCGCTTCCGGGTTCCTATATTCAGCGAGTTTCGGCTGGTCCCCGTCCGACACTTCATCGAAGCAGACCCTAAAACACGCCATGTCAAGAACCTTCGAACTATTTTTGATAGTACCGGAGACGCTAACCCCCTCCAACCCAGGGGTGTCAAACCTGAGCTTAAGGGAATCGCCAACAGAAGGAGGAACCGGGGAATTGCTCATGTAAAAGCGTAGTCCCTCGCTGCTGATATCGTTAGCTATCACGTCAAATATCGCACCATCCGGTAAGGTGCAGCGAACAGGGATCAAGCTTGATCTATCCATCGGCTAAGAGAATCTGAGACAAACCTGGAGGGCGAAGCCTCCCAGCTCGGTGCTAAATTCCACGTTGATGCAAGGAGTACCGGGCGCAACCCGTATGGCCTGCCCCTTACCTACGATGACCGTTGGAACCGCACGGTTCAGATTGTTCATGCCGCTCTCCTGTAACTGTGCCTGAGCATTGCCTGTTATGATGTTGACCATCTCGCCCACGGCGTCGCATACATCGTCATTGAAATCAACAACGGGCTCACCAAGCAGACGGGAGAGCATTTCCTGGGCCACATTCTCACTGAAGCTGAGGACAATCGCCCCTGTGCAATTGCCCGTAATGCCTATAACTGCGGAGACATCGAACATGGAGGCCAATTTGGTTTCCACGGTAATACCTTTTTTTTCGAACTGCT
Organism: Deltaproteobacteria bacterium UBA2221; assembly: GCA_002328485.1. Classification (GTDB taxonomy): domain Bacteria; phylum Desulfobacterota; class Syntrophorhabdia; order Syntrophorhabdales; family WCHB1-27; genus WCHB1-27. Next base: position 3,203 of record DCUF01000068.1, on the reverse strand, counting down.
GGATCCCAACCATGATCTCCATGAGTTTCTTCGTGGAATCGATGAAAGGATTAATATATTCGACTTTCATGAATGCAGGCTCTCCCGTCAATCGATAAGGGTCCAAGGGCCTTTACGAAGACCACCATGAAACCATGCTCATTTATCGGCATGGAGGCCCAATTCTTTAATGAGGAGAAGGCGGCCGTGGGGCAGGGCGAAGAGAAAAAAAGGGCGTCGGATGAGTCGCAGAGGCCGAGATCCGGGACGTCTTAACCCGGCAGGGGGGGTTGGGCCTAAAGGTTGGTTTTATGCCGGCTCAGGGCCTGTATCAACTCGTTGGGCACAGGGACAATCCTTCTTGTAACATAGTTAAAAGCCACCATGCCCGTCTCGGCCAGGGCAATCAAGGTCTCGTCCTTTCTGATTCGATGGAAGATACGGAATCCGGTCCTGCTCATCTCTCCCACATGGGTATCAACCCGAAGTTCGTCGAAGAGAAAACCTTCAGCCTTAAAATTCACGGACAGATCACCCATGATATAACCGGTTTGGCCGTCCCCGAGGTTCCCTTCGCTCAAACCCAATGCATGGAGCATGCTTGCCCGGGCGGTGCCGATCAATGAGACCACGGAATCGTTGCCGAGGTGCCCGCCGTAGTTTATATCTCTCGGCTGAAGCGTTACCGTGCAACTGAACTCGTAGGTCGGTTGCTCCTCTATCTTGGTTCGTGGCATCGGACGTTCTCCTCCAACCTCACTAATGGGCTTTCTGTGCAGTGATCTGAAAACGCGAAAAAAAGAAAGCGCGCCCAAGAGGATTCGAACCTCTAACCTACGGATTCGTAGTCCGGCACTCTATCCAATTGAGCTATGGGCGCACGAAGTGACTATCAATATAGCACAGAAAGGCTTCGGTTTTGTAGTGAATTTGAAGACCGTAGCATGACAAGTGAGCTCAGAACGTATCGTCAGAACGAACCGTTACCTTTCTCGCATCGTCACACATCTCGATCCGACCAATAATGAAGGCTCTCTCCCCGAGCGAACTGAGACGAGCCACAACCTCTTGAGAGATGTTATCCGGCACAACGAGGACAAATCCAACCCCCATATTGAAGGTCGAATACATGTCATCCTCCGGAATATTCCCCAATTTCTTAAGGACCTTGAATATGGGAGCCACGGTGCCGGGCGGCAGATCAAGGCTGGCGCTCAGGCCATCAGGGATGATTCTGCTTATGTTGCCCGGTAACCCACCCCCTGTGATATGGGCCATGCCGCGGACAGGAAAATTGCTGACTACTTCGAGGACTGGTTTGACGTAGATCCTTGTTGGACGGAGGAGCTCCGTCCCCACCGATGTTTCCAAGCCCTCGACCCGACTATCCACAGCCAAACCTTGAATATCGAAAAGGACCTTCCTGGCAAGGGAATAACCGTTGCTGTGGAGGCCGTTTGATGCTAGGCCGATGACGGCATCACCCCTCTCGATGGCAGAACCGTCTATGACATTCCCTTTTTCAATAAGGCCGACAATAAACCCGGCCAACTCATACTCGCCTTCCTTATAAAACGAAGGCATTTCCGCCGTTTCCCCCCCAATCAGGGCGCATCCTGCCATCTCGCATCCCGCGCAGATGCCGTTCAGGACTGCCGGATAAACGACCTCATCGATGGAGCCAGCAGCATAATAATCAAGAAAAAAGAACGGCTTCGCCCCAGTGGTAAGAACGTCATTGGCCGACATGGCGACGAGGTCTATGCCGACCGTGTCGTGTACCCCTGTCATGAACGCTACGCGTAACTTGGTGCCCACTCCGTCCGTAGAACTGACAAGCACCGGATCTTTGTAAGTCTTGGGTATCTCGGTCAGGGCGGCAAAACCGCCAATGGACGAAAGAACGTGAGGGTGAAAGGTCTTGTGGATACGACCCTTAAGTCTCTCGATAAGGCTGTCCGCCTTTGCAATGTCAACCCCGGAATCTCTGTAGGTGGTCTTGCCGTTCATCAGTCGTAACTTTAAGCTTATCGACCATATGTTGTCAACCGGTTTATGCCCTCGGAAAACGGCAGCAATTCCCGGCCACAGCGTATCCCCGCATGACAACAAGCCTTTCCGGGGTTGTCCGGGAGTTTATTTCGCAAAGAGCAAGGAAATTGCCTGTGAACCTTGTGAATACTAGACATTCCTGTTGGGATGTAGTATGGTCTTTCCGTGAGGACCACTCTGCATCTGAGATTTCCTGGTATCCGGAGTGTGCTTCTCAAGCACTTCTCCCGGATCGCAGATCATCGGGACCGAGAAAGGATAGACCATGAGCTGAAGGATGTGTGCATGGGCGCCCTGGCAATGTTCTGTTTTCAGGACCCCTCCCTGCTTCAATTCCAGAAGCGCACCAAAGCTCCCATACTTGGCGCCAATCTTTTGAACCTATGGTCTATCGAATCTGTCCCTTCTGATACCCAGATGAGAACCGTCATGGATGAGGTCGACTCATCAGAGCTTGAAGGCCTTTTCACGACCTTCTTCCGTCTCTTACAGAGGGGGAAACATCTCGAACCGTATCGGGTATTGGGGAGGTACTATCTCTGTGTTATCAATGGGGGAGAGTACTTCAGTTCCGACCATATCGGCTGCCCCTTCTGTCTGAGACGGAAGGTAAAGAAGAAACAGGGGGGTGTCCTTCAGTTCTCCCAGCAGATCGTCCAGGCAGCTTTCCCTTATTTCCGTCTTGCCAGCTATATGTGGGGGTCAGGGTCAGGCCGGATGGATGCGGAACGAGGGGTTAAGGGCAAAGTACTGGCGGGCTCAACGAGAAGAAGAGGGCTCATAGGGAATTGCTGAATTGCTGCATTTACGGTTGACTTTAGCGCGAAATTCGCTTAATTTAATAACCTTCAGGGCCGTTAACTCAGGCGGTAGAGT
>DCUF01000068.1:0-258 GCA_002328485.1 Deltaproteobacteria bacterium UBA2221 | reverse complement strand
GACATCGGCCTTTCACGCCGACGACGGGAGTTCAAATCTCCCTGGGGACGCTTATAATAGCTACAAAGGCTCACAGATAGATACTGTGAGCCTTTTTTGTGGTTATTTGGCACCCTCAATACGATTGCCAGACTTGTAGGAGCGTCGGCAAGCGGGACAGGGGGACACACCTTTTCGAGGAATGTCCCCCCAATCAGAACTTGCCCCTAGCAGGCAAGGTCGAAGCGGTCAACGTTCATGACTTTGTTCCACGCCGCT
>DCUF01000077.1 GCA_002328485.1 Deltaproteobacteria bacterium UBA2221 | reverse complement strand
GCCACCTGAATGTTATTTCGGGTGGCGGCTTTTTGTTGTGGCAAGTGCATGATCCGTCGATCATGCTACAGCATAAAGCATAAATGAAGGAGGATTTTATGTGGACTCAAGCTATTGAGGTAGCGATCGTCGGTTTCTCGGTCGTCTTCGCCGGGCTCTTGATGCTTACCGTTGGTGTCAAGATTATGGGTTTCTTCTGCAAGAAAATCACGAAGAAGCCGGCCAAGGCTAGTTAGGAGGGAATGTTAATGGATATCTTTGCAACAGTCATCGCGAAAACCGGTTTTGTGGCCATCACCTGGGGCCATGTGGTCATGTGGGCCATCGGCCTCTTCTTTATGTACCTTGCCATCTCCAAGGATTTCGAACCCCTGCTACTCGTACCCATCGGGTTCAGCATTTTTCTGGTCAATATGCCTCTTGCCCCGCTCACAGGCAAAGGAGAGCTGATTCAGTTGTTCTATCACTACGGTCTTGAGTGGGAGGTCATTCCCTGCCTTATCTTTCTCGGCGTCGGGGCGCTCACCGATTTCGGCCCCATGATCGCTAACCCGAAAACCCTGATCATCGGCGCAGCGGCCCAGTTGGGCGTGTATATCGCCCTCTTTGGGGCCGTTGCCCTCGGCTTCACCGTCAAGGAAGCAGCAAGCATCGGCATCATCGGCGGGGCTGATGGCCCGACCACGATCTATATTACCCAGGCCCTCGCCCCCCAGATCCTCGGTGCTACCGCGGTGGCGGCCTATTCCTACATGGCGATGGTTCCCCTCATCCAGCCCCCCATCATGAGACTCCTCACCACCAAGAAAGAAAGAGTGATCCGGATGAAACAGATGCGGCCGGTTACGAAGCTGGAGAGGATGGTATTCCCTCTGGTGGCAACGGTTCTCATCACCCTTCTGGTACCTGCTATCGCTCCTTTGATCGGTCTTCTGATGCTCGGTAATCTCATGCGTGAGTCAAAGGTTGTCGCACGTCTTACCGACGTCTCTCAGAACGCCCTCTTGAATATTGTCACCATCTTCTTAGGCCTGAGTGTGGGCTCCACCATGCAGGCCGATAACTTCCTGCGGCCCGCCCCGCTGTTCATCTTCTGCCTGGGCCTGGTGGCCTTTGCCTTCTCCAGCGCCGGTGGCATCATGCTCGTAAAGCTGATGAACCTTTTCCTGAAAGAGAAGATCAACCCCCTCATTGGGTCTGCCGGCGTATCGGCCGTTCCCATGGCTGCCCGTGTCTCCCAGAGAATTGGGCTTGAGTACGACCCCAAAAACCACCTCCTCATGCATGCCATGGGACCGAATGTGGCAGGGGTTATCGGTACGGCCATTGCCGCAGGCATGTTCCTTACCCTATTAAAATATTAAAGTAGTCCATACAGGAGGATGTCTCCGGGCATCCTCCTTATCTACCCTGTTGCAGGGTACCAGCTTATTGTGGAGGCTCTCGTGAAGGTAATCACTGTTTCGCGGTCATACGGTTCGGGTGGAAGCCAATTCGCCAAGCAGCTTTCGGAGGAATTGGGCTATCGCCATATAGATGAGACGTTTGTCAGAAACATGGAACAATACACAAAGCAGGGCTCGCCTCTTGTCTCAAGTATAGAGGATGAGGTAGACCCTGGTTTTCTCGATAAGCTGGTCGAGTTGATGACGAACAGGACCTTCAAGAAGACAGCCTTGAGCCTCTGCCTCTATGAACTGGCCTTGGCAGGAGATGTCGTTATCGTAGGGGCAGGCGCCCATCTTGTTTTTGCTAACTACCCCTCCTTGATCAGTCTCCAGCTTGTGAGAAACCTTTCCGAGAGGGTGCGATCCATCGCCCATGAAAATAACCTTACCGTCGATGATGCCCTGGAGCTCATTCAGGACAAGGATAAAGGGAAGTCGAAGTGGATAAAGAACTATTTCGACAAGGATCTCTTCGATCCCCTCCAGTTCCATATGGTTATCAACCTGAGCCTTATACCGTCCGACAAAGCACTCATCCTGCTGACCTCTTTCAGCAGGACCTCGTTTGAAGGCATAAGCCAGGATTCCTCAGAGGCATGGCTCAAAAACAGGCTCCTCGAGCGAAAGGCAGAAATGGTGGTCTTCGATCTCGGGCTGGCCCATGGTCCGCTGATTGAGTTCCACGCCGACGGCGGTGTGCTTACCGCCAAGGGTGTCGTAGGGGGCAACCGCGACAAGGAAAAGCTCCTTGAGGGGCTCGGGAAGATGTCCGAGGTCACCAATGTCGTCGATCAACTGAAAGTGGGGGTCCTCTCCCGCATGTTGTATTAACCTGGTTTTCCGGAGGCTTGAGAAATGGCTCTTCTCTATACGATCCTCTTCAGTCTATTCCCCGTCTGCGCCTTTGCATCGACGGAGCATGAAGTCGTCTTTCCCTTATGGTCTATCTCCTTTTTTGTAGCACTGCTCCTCTCTATCGCCATATTGCCCCTTGTGAATAGTGAATGGTGGGGCAGAAGGTATGGTTATGTGTCTTTGATCCTTGCCATCCCTGCTGCCATCATCATTGTCTTTTACGAGAAGATACTCCTTCTCCATACCCTCATTGAGTACGCTTCCTTCATTATATTGCTTGGCTCTCTCTTCATCATAGCCGGCGGCGTGGTGATCAAGACTTCTGCCCGGGGAACACCGGGCCTGAATACCCTCTTCCTTCTCGTGGGAGCGGTCTTTGCCAGCTTTATCGGTACCACCGGTGCATCCATGGTCCTTATCAGACCCATGATCAGGGCCAACCGCTGGCGCAAGCACAAGCTGCACATCTTCGTCTTCTTTATTTTCCTTGTCTCCAACATCGGCGGTCTCCTTACCCCTCTCGGTGACCCGCCCCTCTTCTTAGGCTTCTTGCGGGGTGTTCCCTTCACCTGGACATTCAAACTGATCCCTTTCTGGATCTTTGCCGTCGCCATTCTCCTCGTCCTCTTCTATCTCATTGATTCCTATCTCATCAAGAAGGAAGATAAAGAGGCCCTTCTCCAGGAGATGGACACCGTATCGGGACCTAGGCTGGAGATACGGGGTATGGTCAACTTTGTTTTCCTCCTCATGGTCATCGGGGCCTTCTTTGTTCCCCCGGTTGTCCGTGAGCTCGTGATGATCGCTGCTGCCGGTCTCTCTCTCTACTTTACATCCGTCGCTCTTCGTGAAGAGAATGCTTTTACCTATCACCCCATCATCGAGGTGGCCCTGCTCTTTGCCGGCATCTTCATCACCATGGTTCCTCCCATGAAGTTGCTGGAGGTGAGCGGGAACGAACTGGGGGTAAATGTACCCTGGAAATTCTTCTGGGTTACGGGCGGTCTCTCCAGCTTCCTCGACAATGCCCCTACCTACCTGGTCTTCCTGTCCACTGCCAAAAGTGTGGCCGTGGCTCAGGGCATCACTGAGAATCTGATCGTGGGGGTTCCGCAGTTCTTTCTCAAGGCCATATCTGTGGGAGCCGTCTTTATGGGTGCCAATACCTATGTAGGCAATGGACCCAATTTCATGGTCAAGGCCATCTGTGAGGAGAACGGTATAGAGATGCCTTCCTTCTTCGGCTACATGGCCTGGTCGGTGGGCATATTGGTCCCCTTATTCTTACTGGTTACCTTTATCTTCTTTTGAGGTTTGTTGCAGCAACCGCAGGGAGCGAGCGCTCTGTCGATTGGATCGGGATTGTCGAAGGGAGCCTTCGGATAGGTCGAAAGCGCATTCCAACTTGGCTCAGCGTAAGATAAGGTTGAAGGCCTTTCTTCAACAAAGGCGTTCGAAACGGAACTCATCAGGAAAGGTGATGAAGCGAGATCCGTCATCAGGCGGGCTGCGCGTAGAGTCTGCTGCACCAGCGGATAATAGGCAACTCGTTCCCAGTCTAAGCTGTGGTTGTGACCAAAGGCAACAGGCGACGAATGGCGCCCGTGCAATGGCGGTGCAAACCAGGGTACGGTCAAAAACAAGGATCCGAGCGTTTCCATCAACAAATGTTCAGAAGGGGGCTGCTTGAGCATGCGGATTCTTTTGGCAGACGACCATAAAATCATACGCGAGGGTTTACGCTCACTCCTGCAAAAACAGTCGGACATGGAGGTTGTGGACGAGGTACAGGATGGAATCTCGGCCGTCCGGGTGAGCGAGAAATTGCGCCCTGACATCGTGATCATGGACATTGGCATGCCGGATTTGAACGGTATAGAGGCGACCCGTCAGATACTCGCCCGGACGAGTGATATCAAGGTAATCGCCCTATCCATGCACTCGGATAAAAGATTCGTGGTAGAGATGCTGAAGGCCGGGGCCTCTGGCTACCTGTTGAAGGATTGCGCATTCGAGGAACTGGTCGGTGCAATCCGAACCGTATCCAGCGGTCACATGTACTTAAGCCAAAAAGTGACAGGCGTGGTAGTTGATGAATACCTTCGAAATCCATCGGGAAGCAACTCTACGGCCTACGATCTCCTTACCCCGAGGGAGAGGGAGGTGCTTCAGCTTCTCGCCGAAGGCAATGCGACCAAAAAGATTGCCTCCATCTTAAATATCAGCACAAAGACCGCCGAGGCACACCGCAAGCAGATCATGAAGAAGCTCGGCCTCAGTAGCATAGCCGAGTTGACAAAATATGCCATTAAGGAAGGTATTACATCCCTTGATTTAGAGCCGAGGTCCTTCCGGAACGAAGAATAATCAATTCGGCTTGGCCTACCGCCATGGCACCTCCCCAGAATTTCATCCACACGCTACGGGACCTCTAAACGGTTGACACGGACATCGTTGCTCTGAAGATGTTCTAGAAAAGCCGACTGTGCGAATCGAAGGGGTCCGAAGGCTCCCCCTCATTTTCGTTTTAATCAGGATTTCAAGAGCTTAGCGGAGCCCCTCCTACCCTCCCCTTACCCCATAATTCCCTATGTTTCGCGATGAATACTTCACAACTCAGTGCGTTACCATAGGCGAGGTAAAGGTCGGAAATAACTCATTAGTATTATTAAGAAACCCACACGGGCTTCAGATCTATCTGCCCGATCTCAGCTACGATTCTCAAACCTACCACCCCCTCGCCTTCGCCTCCCCTTCTCATGAGAATACTGGAAGAACGCCACGGGAAGTGGGGCGTTAGGCATCACTTTGCGGCACCCTATTTGAAGCGGCAGTCCCCCTTTTCGGTGGGTCTTCTGGGGGGTACCCTGCTCCTGCAGCGTCGGAGTTCGGTTCAAAGTCAATCCTGTACATCTCACTCCCGGACAAGTAGTACACAAACTCATCCTTGACAAGGAACCTGCTACACTTTGACGCTATTCTGTGAATGTTATGGATACCGAACCTCCGATCGATTTCTAATACGTACAGGTTGAGGTTGTCGAGCAATACCAGCACGGAATCGTGCCTTTCCGGGAAGAACTCGAAGGACAGGATTCGTCGGCGTGGAAAGAATACGGGTTGCTTACCCGATGCGTCGATGAAGAACGGGCGCCTTTTATCCATGCCTGTCCATCTAACGTGTATCTTGTTCCCCTCACGAAAAAGGAGAACTTTATTTTTCAGCCTTTTTTCAGAGCCAACCCAACTCTCTGTATCTTCGCTATCCTCCCGCCCCTGATTCGCTTTCTTTGCACTTTTTTTGTAGGTGTCAAAAAGCTTCATCGCCTCTGAGTATTCCTCGGTCACCTTCCGCTTCTTCTTTTTCCCCTTCTGCTCCTGTTCAGGCAGGTACTTCTGGACTCGTTGCTGATTAATCTCCAGTGGTATGAGCAGTGGATAACATATTTGGACCTTCTTTTCCTCAACGTGGATCTTCTTCTTCCATTTTCGGTACCCGTCCTTCTCGACCGTCAAGAGGTATCTCTTTGGTATCAGATCGCGGATGAGTATATTCGCCTCGAACATGCCGGCTTTCCTGACAGTTTTCCCGTTGAGCCTGACAACTGCGCCAGATTCGTTGTTTATGATATAGATTCCTCCTGTCTTGACCAGACGAAATCTGCTATCTAACCGGTACCCTGACGAATAGAGTATCAGCAATGGTATGACGACAATAAATACCGCGAAGAGACCCAGAAGGTAGATCCGCTTCTTGTTACGTGTCATGACTGCTCTTCCCTGTATTTTGGGGTTACCCAGAATCCCATGTACTTGCCAAACATGAGTCTGGTTTGCGCATCGAGAGCGGGTATCGCCCCGAATACAGTTATCGTTAACGGTACCAGCAGCCATTGCGCGATGTGGTAGAACTGCCTGCGTCTTGCTCCTCCGCCCATCGCCGGCATAAGGCTGATAGCTATCATATAGGAAAGAACGAGATTCGACATGGTGATGATCATGATATCTCTGGTGATATAGGGCAGGTTAAAGCTCAGCATAGTACTGTTGAATTCCCTTCCGCCGAGGAGTATCGGCATCCATCCAAGCAGGAATATCATTATAGGGTTCGTGGCAAGCGACCAATAGCCGTCAATATTAATGAGGAATATCCTTAGCTTCTCCCTGAATCTTATTCTGTTGTTTTTCGAGAAATTGAACATGATATAGGCGAAGTTTTCAACCCCGTACGACCAGCGCCTCTGCTGCTTGTAGATATTCTTCACTGTCTGCCATACACCGGAGGCGAGGTTTGCGTCCATCGATACGGGGTATGACATGGGGGTCACTATGTAGTCTCCATCATACTTCATGTAACAGTTCCAGAAGATCCTGGAGTCTTCGCTGACCATGTTGCTCTGCCAGTACCCGATCTCGTAGAGAGTGCTGAAGGGTATCGAGTGGGAACTGAACGTGCAGAGCCTTTCCTGCCTCTCCTGCTGGACCATCTGCCAGAATGTAGCCGAATAGGCCACGACACGAGAAACCGCAGGCGCTTCGAATATGTTGTTATTGAAAACAGGGACCGGCTGAAATGAGGTCCTGTAGGGCCGGTCGTTTGTCAAGAACATATACGTGAGACAGGCGAAATACTGCTCGTACACAATGGTGTCTATATCGAATGCGGAGACAAGGACATTTCTGTAGTCAATCCCGTGTCTGTCCAGTAGCTCCTTTCTGGCCTCTTCAGCAGCAAAGGCTATGTTCGATCCCTTTCCGGCAAGTTCGCCGGGTATCCCGTCCGGATGAACAGTAACGAGGAAGTGCGCAAACCTTTCGCCATACTTGTTCTTCATGGAATCGGCAACACTCCGTGATTCCGCCCCAGCTCTCTCTTCTGCTGCGAGGACAACGATCATTCTTTTTTTATCATACTTGCATTGCAGCAGAGTCATGATCGTTTTTTCCACCAGGGGTTCATCCTCCTTGTAGAATGGGAGCATAATCATATGAAGGATGTGATCGTGCTCGATGCTTTCGAGCTTCTGCGCCCAGTCAGTATTGATGTGATTTCTTATCCTCTTCCAGTTTGCCCTTAAATGTAATGAAAGGTATACCGTCTTCAACAACCAGAAGACATCAAAGGCTATTATAAAAACGGCAGTCTGCATCGGGTACTTCCATGAGCAGAACAGAGCAGCAAAGATCGTGAACCACGAGAGAAAACCAGGCAATATCTCGTAGACTCTGTAGAGCAGATAGTCTCTTCCCTGAAGCTCATCCCCTTTACCTATCCGGCAATCCTCGTATTTGTATTCCATACCACCTCTTCTGCCGCAAATATTACCATGTTTTGCCCGTCTTGATCTCCTACTCCTCTATTGTTGCCGGCCATGCAACTATCCAACAACATCTCGATGCCCACTCAAGTCAAGCAGTATTCAGCAAGACTTAGGGCGAACGAAGGGTAACGGCTTTTTTGCGGCAGAATCGATCCATGGCGGTTTAAGCCAGGTGCATTAGCCTAAAGGCATCTGCAATCTATCCTCTCGGTCAATTGCCTCAATCATTCGATAGCTGTTATGTTTCATAGATGAGAGCATTTGCCGGTTGACAAAAAACATGCCCTGCTTCATCCTTCATCAAGGACCCGCAATAAAAGACAGTTCCGTATTTTTGGGGGTCTACAGAGGAAGGGCCATGCTTTGGACCTGCGACAAAGCCGAGAAGCCATGGTTGGGCTTCGGCTTTTTGATTTTTGCAGGACGTTTTTGTCATTCCCAGAAAGGAGGGGGCTAGCCTGCATCTCCATATCTGTCGGGAGGCCCCGCATAACTACAGAGGGAGGTCTCTGCTGAAGAATTTCGAGCGCAGCTTTTAAGAAAAAGGCTGCGAAGCGGTGCAGCCGGGAGTTGAGGTGAAGCTCTGTCTCTCCCCTGACGGGACTGATGGTCGACTGCTTCGTCGCAAGACTTGAAGAAAAACTTGCGAAAGCGGCGGAGCGGGCTCTATAGGGCAAAGTCAGAGACAGACAGAGAGCCGAAAGGCAGATCGGAAGACTTCCGGAACAACAGCCGCGCTGCCAAGCAGGATCTAGGGATGCGGCCGATCTTCCACCAGAAGAAAGAGAGAACCTAAGCTCATATCCTGCTCCACTTTCTCGCCTTAACGCTAAAGCGAACCCTGCACCAGTGGATGAAGGCGTCCGGACTTGGCTCCTCGCCGAGAAAGCTGCTGGAGGAGATGAAAGAGATCAAATCCCTCGATTTTCTCCTTCCCGCAAAGGATAGAACCATCACGCTCAGAGTCGTCTCCACCCTTCGCCGCCTCTCAGGGTCCTGCTTCAAAAAAACAAGAATCGTCCTTCCCAGCAAACAGAGAATAATCACAAATGTAGTGTAGAAAACCTCCCCTTGCCGAGCACAAGTACCTGTAATCACTCATCCCCCTGCTCTGCCGAGGGATAAGTGATTCCCTTTGTTTCGGCGGAAATGCTTCACAATTACTCGGCAATCTGCAAATTTTGGGAAAATCGTCGGTTCGTAAGTTATTGAAATAAATGGTAGGCGCGAGGGGTATTGAACCCCTGACCTCTACCGCGTCAAGGTAGCGCTCTCCCACTGAGCTACGCGCCTGTATGAGATGGTTGAATTTATACCAGGTGGCGCTCTCAATGTCAAGAAATACAGCCCAAAAAGAGAGGGAGGCGGCGAGAACGTTTTGCGCCTTCCCTCTTGCCTTGGGCCGGGGCGAGTCTCACCGCCTTTCTCTCACAATTCGTTTCTTGTCTAACCGGCCACCGCGGTGCGGTCTTCCTTCTTCTGGCCGAACACGGCATTTCCCAGATCATCAACATCGACGGTCACAACGTCACCTTCTACCACCTCACCCTTCAGGATATACATGGCCAACTCGTCCTGGACCTTCCGCTGCAGAAGTCGTTTTAGCGGCCTTGCACCGTAGATTGGGTCGTAGCCCTCTTTGGCAAACGACTCTTTCAGCCGCTCCGTAAACTCGATCTCGATGCCCTGTTCCTTTGTCCGCTTTGCCAGGTATTTGAGCTGAAGCTCCACGATCTTCTCGAGATCCTTCTGGCTCAGACCCCGGAAAATGATCATTTCGTCGATCCTGTTAATGAACTCAGGCTTAAATTGCGCCTTCACCGCTTCCATAACCCGGTCCTGCATCACCTTATGATCCGTGGCCGCCACATCGGTGATCCATTGACTGCCGATGTTGGATGTCATAATGATCACGCTATTCTTGAAGTCGACCGTCCTGCCCTGGCCATCCGTCAATCTTCCATCGTCCAGCACCTGGAGCAAGACGTTGAACACATCCTGGTGTGCCTTCTCGATCTCATCAAGTAATACAATCGAGTAGGGTCTTCTCCTGACCGCCTCGGTAAGATGGCCGCCTTCCTCATATCCGACATATCCAGGGGGGGCGCCGATCAGTCTCGACACGGTATGTCTTTCCTGAAACTCGCTCATATCGATACGCACGATGGCCTGCTCGTCATCGAAGAGAAACTCGGCCAGTGCCTTTGCCAGCTCGGTTTTCCCAACTCCCGTAGGACCCATAAAGAGGAATGAGCCCAGAGGTCTATTTGGGTCCTGAAGCCCCGCCCGGGAACGACGAATCGTGCTTGCCACAGCCCGAATCGCCTCTTCCTGCCCAACAACCCTCAGGTGAAGCCGGTCCTCCATGTTGATCATCTTCTCTTTTTCAGCCTCGAGCATCTTGGAGACTGGTATGCCGGTCCACTTCGATACCACGGCCGCTATGTCTTCCTCGTCCACCTCTTCCTTGAGCATCTTGCGCTCTGTCTGCAAGTGTGCCAGCTCCTGGTTCTTCTGGGAAAGGTCCTTTTCCAGAGACACAACAACTCCATACCTGATCTCTGCCACCCTGCCAAGATCGCCCCTTCTCTCAGCCTCGTCTGCCTCCACCTTGGATTGGTCTAACTTCTCCTTTATCTGTCTTATCTCCAAGATGATCTCTCGCTCCCGTTCCCAATGGCGTTTCTTGACCTCCACCTCCTTTTTCAGCTCCTCGGCCTCGTTCTCCAGCTTGTTTCGCCTTTCCTTTGCCGCCTTGTCCCTGTCCTTCTTCAAAGCCTCGATCTCTATCTGCAACTGGATGAGGCGGCGCTGAACCTCGTCGATTTCAGCCGGCACGCTGTCGATCTCAATTCTGAGCTTGGACGCCGCCTCATCTACCAGATCGATCGCCTTATCCGGCAGGAATCTATCGGTGATGTAGCGGTGCGATAGGGTGGCAGCTCCGATAAGGGCCGCATCCTTTATCCTCACCCCGTGGTGGACCTCGTAACGCTCTTTGAGTCCACGCAATATGGCAATGGTCTCTTCTACGGTGGGCTCACCGACCAAAACCGGTTGGAAACGCCTCTCAAGGGCTGCATCTTTCTCAATATACTTTCGGTACTCATCGATGGTGGTTGCGCCGATGGCTCGCAACTCCCCTCTCGCAAGTTTCGGTTTCAGCATGTTTGAGGCGTCGATGGCCCCTTGAGCAGAGCCCGCCCCCACAATGGTATGAACCTCGTCTATGAAGAGGATGATGCTTCCCGCCGCTTCATCGATCTCGTTAAGAACGGCCTTGAGTCTGTCCTCGAACTCGCCCCGGTACTTAGCGCCCGCCAACATGGCGCCCAAATCAAGGGAGAGGACACGTTTGTTCTTCAGAGTCTCCGGCACATCACCGCTCACCACCCGCTGGGCCAATCCTTCCACGATGGCTGTCTTTCCAACCCCTGCTTCACCTATGATGACCGGGTTATTCTTGGTTCTCCTGGAGAGTACCTGCATGGTCCGCCGAATCTCATCGTCTCGCCCAATAACTGGATCAAGTTTTCCTTTCCTTGCCTCTTCCGTCAGATCCCTTGTGTAGCGCTGGAGGGCCTGGTATTTCTCCTCGGGATTCTGGTCGGTTATCCTTTGTGTTCCCCTTATGTCCTTCAGAATTGAGTAAATTCGGTCTTTTGTAACGCCCTGAGCCTTCAATATCCGTGAAGCGGGTCCTTCATTGACATCGGCAATCCCGATAAACAGGTGCTCGACGCTCACAAACTCGTCCTTTAGTCGCTCAGCCTCCGCAAAAGCGATGTCAATGGACCGCTTCAGGGTAGGACCGATGTAGACCTGTCCCGTGGCCCCCTCCACGTGGGGGATCTTCGCTATCTCTTGTTCCAGGTCTCGCCTTATGCCACCGAGGTTGGCACCCAGTTTCTCGAGGAGGTGGACGGCTATACCATCCTTCTCCTGAAGAAGGGCATCCAGGAGGTGCTCATTCTCGATCTGTTGGTGCCCCCGTTGGTCGGCCCGCTTTTGGGCCTCTGAAATGGCCTCCTGGGCCTTAATCGTAAATTTATCCCATCTCATTCTCTTCTCCTCTTTGAGTTGGTTTGTTTTCCATATTGATTACGCTGTAAAAATAATCATGGGATCGTCTTTTAGCAACAAAAGCGGGGCGGGGCGCTGTTGACTTGAGGGTTGAAATATGGGAAAACTTGCCCATGGATGACATCCTGAGCGCCATACAGTCAGGGGATACCGACAGGGCCCTCCCATACTTCGCTTCTCTGTCGCCTGACAATCGCAGGCAGTTCCTGGAGCGGGTCGGGTCACTGAAGAGCCATGAGGCAGCCCGTTGCCTGACAGCACTCTATGCCAAAGTGGAAGAGAAGGATCTCCGAAAACTGATAAAAAAGGCACTTTTCCACCTCAAGACCCAGG
The DNA here is from genome assembly GCA_002328485.1 of Deltaproteobacteria bacterium UBA2221. Classification (GTDB taxonomy): domain Bacteria; phylum Desulfobacterota; class Syntrophorhabdia; order Syntrophorhabdales; family WCHB1-27; genus WCHB1-27. The sequence continues at coordinate 21,241 of DCUF01000077.1, read as the reverse complement.
GCATACAGACCGAGGCGCCGGTAGCCCCGGGGGAACCGGTCTTGAGAAAGGTTGCGGGCACCGCCAAGGAGCAGATCGCCTTCACTTCCAACTACGATCATGAGGCCACCCGCGTTCTTCTCATCGCCTTTGAAGTGCGGAGGAAACAGTTTATCTTCACCCACGCCACCCAGCGTTTCGGGGAGGGCCTTGTCGACATGATGAGCGCCCCCATGGACCGGCAGGGTCTGGACGGTTTGATTCGCGACTATCGGTCCAGGACCAGAGGCCCCATGGTTCTTGTCGACATCTCACCTTCCTACGCTATGTACTTGATGGAGGAGGCCGCAAGGCAATCAGGGAGACAGGCGGAGGAGATCAAGGGTCTGAAACGCCTGACAGCAGACTTCACGGGAGATATCAGGGCCCCTTCGGATATCTATCGCCTCAAGGCCCCTGAGACGGTTGCTGAGATCCCGTGGCAGGAAGTGGTTGACGAAACTGTGTTTGGTCCCTTCAATCTGCCTTGGAAAGACAGGGAGGGGGATCGTAAGGAATACGACGCAATAGCGCATCCTCAGATCGTTCTTCCCCCTCACGTTATTGCGGAGAAAAGGGCAATCTATCTGAAAGGCCTGGTTGCCTCCGAAAAGATGAAGCCCTTGCGGCAGTCTTTCTCTCGCATGCTCGAGGATTATGCCTACCTTTTCTTCCGTCAGTCAAGGTACGCCCACTTCGCCGCTCTTCTTAAAGCCCTTGGGTCCGCCGAATCCCTCGACGCGGTTATACAGGTTTTTCTCGCAAAATCGATTGATCAAGAATCCGAAAAGAAGCAACAGCAGCAGTCTGGTCTGATTGTCAGCCCCTATTCCCGAAACCCTTAACCAGATCCGCCAACATTCTTTCTTTGGAGGTCTTCCTCTTCGACCGCCCTATCAGGGGCCTCGAGGCATCCTGTCTGTATCATCCCGCGCACGCCCTCGCCTTCGATCGGTCTCGAGAAGAGAAATCCTTGGCCTTGGTCGCAATTGATGGATCGTAGCCGTTTGAGCTGTTCGTCGGTTTCAATTCCTTCCGCCACAACGTCGATGCCCAGGTTTCTCCCAAGAAGTATTATTGTTTCGATGATCCTGACCTGTTCATCATCCCTGGTGAGCTTGGCCACAAAGGACCTGTCAATCTTCAGTATATCGATGGGAAGGTGCTGCAGGTAGCTCAGCGATGAGTATCCTGTTCCGAAATCGTCGAGGATGATCTGAATGCCAAGCTCCTTCAACTCATTGAGCATTTCCACTGTTGCCGTGCCCTTGTCCAGCAAGACATTCTCAGTAATCTCCATACCGAGACAGCCTCCGCTGATCTTGAATTCGTCCAGAATTCCTATGACCGACTTGACGAATCCGGGCCTCCTCAACTGGACTGGAGAGATATTGACTGCCACGCGAATTTGCCGGCTACCGTCACCCTGCCACTGCTTAATATCGGCGCACACCTTTCTCAAGACCCATTCACCGACTGGTACGATGAGGCCTGTCTCCTCCGCCAATGGTATGAACTCTTCCGGTGAGATCAACCCCTGATGGGGATGTTGCCATCTGATAAGGGCCTCAAGGCTCATGACAGAATCAGTCCCCAGGGCAACAATTGGTTGATAGTACACACGGAATTCATCCCGTTCCAGGGCTCTTCGCAGATCGGTCTCCATGTGAAGAAGGGAGACTGCATGGGCCCTCATCGAGGGATCAAATACCTCAACCCTTGCCTTCCCCAGCGCCTTTGCCCGGTACATGGTTATGTCCGCGTCACGCAGAATATCCTCCGGGCGATCGTATTCCTGCGAGCTGAGGGCGATCCCGATGCTCGCCGAGCTGAATACCTCGCAGGAATTCACGTAGAACGGGGTGGATATGGCACTCTGTACCCTTTCCGCAATGAATCTTGCGCTCTCGGCATCCCGAACATCGTCAAAGAGGATGACAAACTCGTCGCCACCCAGACGAGCCACCGTGTCGCCGGGTCGGACACATTTCTCAAGTCGTCTCGCAGTCTCGACCAGCAGGGCGTCCCCAGTCATATGACCGAGACTATCATTGATGATCTTGAATCGATCGAGGTCAAGGAACAAAACGGCAAAGCCGTATCCGTCCATCAACCTCTTCAATCGTTTCAGGGCATGACCCAGCCGGTCCATGAACAGAGCTCGATTGGGAAGACCGGTCAGGACATCGTAGAATGCATCACGAACCAATTGTTCCTCCGCTCTCTTCCGAAGACTGATGTCCGTTTGAGAGCCGGCCATGCGGGTCGGGGTGCCATCATCTTCACGCACGGCGATGCCCCTCGTCAGCATCCATCGATAGCTGCCATTCTTGTGCATCACCCTGTGCTCGTTCTCGAAATGGGTCGACGAGCCCTCAAGATGTTTGCGGATCTCCTGCTCCACCTGCTCCGAGTCTGCTGGATGAATCCTCTTAAACCATTCCTCGATGCCTTTACCTATGTCATCGTCCTCATACCCGAGCATCGACTTCCATCTTGTCGAATAATGGACCTCATCGTTTTTCAGGTCCCAGTCCCACAGACCGTCGTTGGCGGCAAGTGAGGCGAGGGCGTAGCGCTCCTCGCTCTCTTTCAGTGCCTTTTCCGTGAGCTTTCTCTCGGTTATGTTGCGAAGGATAACCAGCGTCTCGTAATCCCCGCTTTTGACTATTCGTGCCTCCCACTGGATGGGCAGCCCTTCGGCATACTGCTCGCATTCAAAAACATGCATCTCACCGGTCCGAAGGACCTCCCGCACATAGTGCATGACCTGTCCACCAGCTTGTGCAGGCATAAACTCGTAAACCTTGGTCCCCCTCTGCCCTGGAAAGGGGAGCATGCCGTCTGACGAGCCCCTAAACTCAAGCAGCGTCCCGTCTTGAGAAACCCGAAGCATCGTGTCTGGCATGGCATTCAACAGAGCTGTGTTCTTGGATTCACTCCTGATCAATTCGTCGAGGGTTCTGGTTGAGCGCAGCATGTAGCGCACACGATAACCAACTATAAGCCAGTTGATTGGTTTCGTTATAAAATCAGTCGCCCCTGCGTCATAGGCCCTGCGGATAGCATCGGTATCTTCGAGAGCAGTCATCATAAGCACGGGGACCCTTTTCATGTCTGGCAAATCCCTGAGCTTATGACAAAAGGTGAATCCGTCGATCTCCGGCATCATGACGTCGAGGAGAATCAGATCCGGTTTCATCTCTCTGAGAAAGGAGAGACCGGCTGCACCGTTCTCGGCACCATGGACAACGCACCCCTGCTGTTCAAGGGCTACTCTCGCCAAATAGCGAATCGTCTGGTCGTCGTCCACAACCAGCACCAGTGGGCGCCGGGTTTCCTCCGATAGGCTCATATCATACTCCTCGATTTACCGACTGCCGACGAGGTGCCTCTGCTCGTGGCATCACAAGACAAGTTCGGTGGACAAGGCATCCCGAACCCTGGTAAATTCATCAGAAATCTTCGCAAACAGCCTGGTAGCCTGTTTTTCATCATTGGCAAGGGCATTCGCCCTCGCTAGCGTCTCTAGATCCCGACACATCTCCGAGAGCATCAGGGCACCGACATTGGCACTACTCGATTTGAGGGTGTGAGATGCTCGTCGAAGCGTTTCTGAATCACCTGTTGTCAGGGCCTGTTGAGCCTGACCAAGAAGGGTCGGTGAGTTGACCAAATATATGTTAATGATACTGGCCACCACATCGGGGGCTCCTTCCATCTGCAACCCTCGGAGCCGATCCAGCACCGACCAATCAACCGACCCTTCGATAGGCGTGCCGCCGCCGGTCAGCCACGAAGCCTCGGGCACTCCTCCATTGTCTCCGTCATTGGCCGGATGGGCCGTGGGAAGCTCCTCGCCATTTTTGCTAACATACGGGGCCAGTACTTCAGACAACGCCTTGAGTTTGTATGGCTTACTCAGATAGTCATCCATCCCTGCCTCGATACAACGCTCTCGATCCCCTTTCATGGCGTGCGCCGTCAAGGCGATGATGGGAATATGGTTAGGCTTCTTTCGCCCTGCATACCTTTCGCTCTCCCATTCACGGATCGCCTTGGTTGCCTCGTAGCCGTCCATTGACGGCATTTGACAATCCATCAGGACCACATCATAGTGCTTGTTCTTGACCGCTGCAACCGCTTCCGCCCCATCCCCCGCTACATCCACACGACAAGTCATGGTCTCCAACATGGCCTTCGCCACCTGCTGGTTGACCCGGTTATCCTCTACCAGGAGGACGTGAAGAGAAAGCACATCATCCCGATTCCGCGCTGTGTTTTCAGGGGGAGAAATAGATCCCTCAGCGCCGACTCCACCGTTGGGCTGCTTCAGAAGCTTGATGGTGAACCAAAAAACGGATCCCTTCCCAGGAGTGCTGTTCACACCTATGCTACCCCCCATCATCCCGCACAACTGCTTTGCGATGGCAAGGCCGAGGCCCGACCCACCGTATCGTCTCGTTGCCGAACCATCAGCCTGAGAAAAAGAATCGAATATGGCCGATTGTGCCTCGACCGGCACACCGATACCGGTATCCCTGACTTCGAAACGGAGAACTGCCCTCTCTTCATCCTGCTCGGTACAAAAAACAGAGATCGACACCTCGCCGTTATCCGTAAACTTCACGGCGTTTGTGGCCAGATTCATGAGCACCTGCTGAATTCGTAAAGGATCGCCGATGAAGGAGTCGGGCACGCCTCGGTCGGTATGGGCAGTCAGGCTCAAACCTTTTCTCTGAGCCTGTCGGAGAAGCATCTCCACCATCTCGGCAACGGTTGATCGCAGACTAAGGTCTACCGACCGAAGTTCCATCTTGCCCGCCTCTATCTTGGAAAAATCGAGAATATCGTTGATCAGTCCCAGGAGCGCTTCACCGCTTCGTTGTATGGTATTGGCAAATCGTCTTTGTTCGGGCGTCAACTCGGTACCTTGTAGAAGCTCCGACATGCCAAGCACCCCGTTGATGGGGGTGCGGATCTCGTGACTCATATTGGCCAAAAACTGACTTTTTGCCCTACTGGCTGCTTCTGCAGCGGCAGCGGCATTCCTCAATTCCTGCACGGCATTCTTTCTCTTGGAGACGTCCCTGAATATCACGATGGCATGCCGTTCATTGTCGAAGGCAACCGCTGAAAGAGACAACTCGATGGCAACGGCACCTCCATCTTTCCGTTTCGCCTCAACCTCAATGATCCCACTCTTGGGTCTTTCGTGATCTCTCACCCCCCGGTCGTCTGTGAAAAGGCTGGCAAATGCCTGATCAAAGGCAGGAGATGGAATACAGATCCGTATCGATCTCCCGAGTATCTCTTCCCGGTCATACCCGATTATTCCTTCGGCCGCAGGGTTCCAATATGAGATGTTGCCGCCCCTATTCGCCATAACAATGGCATCCTGGGCCGACATACTGATACTTCTAAACTTCTCCTCACTTTCCCTTAAGGCATTTGCCGTCCACTCTCGCTCTTCCTCACTTCCGAGGGCCGACGCCAATAGACGGAGGAATCTCTTGTCCGCCTCGCTTACGACTTGATAATCACGATTTACCACACACAATGCCCCAATTCTCTTTCCGCTGCCCAGCGAGACAGGGATCCCGACACAGGGATCGAATCGGTCGGCAATCTCGTCGGAAAACTCCTCTCGCGCTGGTCGACGGATGGTGTTCACGCATACCCCCGCTGAGAGATCATTGATGAAGGAGAGGCAGAATCCATGGTCGACATGGTGAAAGCATCCGGCAGGCTCTCCGTCTGCACTCCATGAGCAAATATGGTCCACATGATCTCCTGCAACATGGTTATAGAATGCATGGGATGCATCGAGGCTGGTCCCGCAGAGGTTGACGAGCCGTCCCGTGTTCTCGGCATGGTTCTCGGTGAGGTTGATAAGACACTCGCTGAGATTCGCCAAACGCTCCTCGAGCCTCTTTCGCTCGGCAACCTCACCTATCAACCGCGAATTTGCCTTCGTCAATTCCCTGGTACGCATATTCACCAGCCGTTCCAACTGCTCCCGATGATTGGAAAGTTCCTCGTTAACCTGAATAAGCTCCTCGGAACTCAACTCGAAGGCCCGTTCAAGCATAGCTCGGTCATCATCGAACTGTTGGTACGCCTTGTCGACAACCTCCAATAATCCCTTCACGGCAACGGGCAGGGATTCAAAGTCAATGCGGTGTTGCCTTAGCTGACGCCTCAAGAGGCTGTGCATCTAAGATGGTCTCCCCTCTTCCGCAAATGTGGTGACGGTCATCGTCTGGTTGTGAAGAGCACACGATGCACCCGGTCTAAAAGGGGATATCTCGCCGTAGGAATAAAAGCCGGTCATAAAGGCGCCTTCACCCAATACATCTTGAACCCCCTCAGTCTCCTCTTCTATCCGCTGCTTCAGGACCAACCTCCGCCCCACGCAGCTCACGAGTATGGCAAGGCAGGGGGAACTCCCGCGATCCGGCCAACTGATCCGGGCCGCCCCGATGGCACCATCGACCAATCGATCCAGATTCGCCTTCATCAACCGGACATACGATCCTTCCGGTAGATCACCGGCAAAGGTCATGCTCTGTTCTTCCTCGTTAACGCCCAGAATAGTGCGGACAATTCGTTCTTGGCCGTCATAGGTTCTGAGGCTGAGCGGGAAAAGGAGACCCGCTGCGGGCAGGCCTGCAGCATGCGCCCCCAGGTACTTCTTGTACAACTCAAGGCAGGGGCGGCGATCCAGTTCATAGAGCACGTTTGCCTTGGATTTGGTCACAAGCCTCTCAGGGCCGAATGGATCCCATCCCCCCAGGGAACCGTATCCCGTTTGCAAGGAATCGCCGTAGAACCCGATGGCGGCTACGGTATTTTTCCGCGACGTCCCATCCCATACCACGTAGGTCCGCTCAAAGCGGTCTCCGTCCCCGGAGAGCCCTCCCGTTATGATAACCCCTTTCGGGAGGGAATCGGTCATCCCGTTGACCAGTTCCGTACCGTTTACGTTGAGTCCATCCGACAGGACAAAGAGGTGGCGGAGTCCCTCGGAGGGAAGAGAGTCCGCCAGTGCCCTTCCGGCACCGTAGCTATTCCCAACATCCGCGATATTGACGCAGGCCCCTTTCAAAGGCGTCTGTTGGAAGTGTACGGCAGTCACAACCAAGGAGTCATCTTCCACCTCGGTTCCATGAATCTCACCGGAAGTGGAGCAACCGAAGACATACGCCTTGGGATAGGTGTGTTTTACCTCCTCGAAGAACTGTTGTTTCTCTATGATGGACCTACTCCCGAACAACAACACGAGTTGGGCCGATTCTCCCATCTCTGGTCTAAATTCCGGCTGCCACCCCTTCGAATCCTTCCATACAGCCTGTTCGACTCTCACCACAGACCCCCTGTTGTGTCAAACCTCACAATATTGGCACCGCCGGAACAACCCGACGCAACCTGCCGGCTGTCTTTCGGTTGCCTGGATGTCCCCCTTCGGCGCACACCAAAGGTTTTATCGGTTGTGCCCACCCATGACTTAAAACCACAACCTGTCAATGCAAATTGATTTTCGCCGAACAAGAGCGGTACATTATATTCCGAGGACCGGTATGGGAAGATTCATTGTCAAGGACTCGTTCTACGAGAGGGCCAAGAAAGAAGGGTACCGTGCTCGGAGCGCCTACAAGCTGATGGAGATTCAGAAGCGCTTCCACGCGATCAAGGCGGGCCACAAGGTGCTGGACCTCGGCGCGGCCCCTGGCGGCTGGCTCCAGGTGATTTCTCAGCAGATCGGGGGGAAAGGGATAGTTGTCGGCATCGATATCACCCCCGTTGCCCCTTTGAATCAGGACAACGTCGTAACGATGACCGCCGATATCCGCACCATCAGTACCGACGAATTGCTGGCACAAGCAGCGGCTCCGGCCTTCGATGTCGTTACGTGCGATATAGCCCCTAACCTTTCCGGTATCAGAGATGTTGACGAGGCAAGGATTGGGGAACTATACGAGTCGGTCCTGCGAATCGTGAAGGAGGGGCTTAAACCGAGTGGAGTATTCATTCTCAAGTCCTTCTTCGGACCGGAGTTTAAACCGAGGATCAACGAACTGAGATCCCTATTCTCAAGCGTTACCGTGTACAAGCCCGATGCCTCCCGAGGGGTAAGCTCGGAGGTCTATCTCGTGTCCATGGGAAAGAAACAGACGACCGTTTGATCAGGAGGAAATGATGGACTTGCTGAAAATCATAGAGGAGAGAAGAAGCATCAGGGCCTTTAAGTCTGATCCCGTGCCCGAGGATTTGGTCCGCCAGATTCTCGCCGCTGCGGCTCAGGCACCTTCCGCGATTAACCTTCAGCCCTGGGAGTTTGTGGTGGTCGCTGGCGAAGAGAGGAGACGGCTCAGTCGAAGACTGCTCAAAGCCTATCGGGAAAAGAACATATCATGCAGCCCCGGCAACGTGAAGCCGCTGGCAGCCACTTTCACATCGCGAGGAGTTCAATCCTTCGAGGGCATGAAGCCCTATCTCGACGAGATGGGTTTGGACTTCAACCGTTTTATCAATGAAGGGAGCTGCAACTTCTACGGGGCACCGGTGGCCGTCATTCTTTGTCTGGACAATGCTTTTTCCAAGGCCCGCTACGTTGATGTGGGCATCGCCTTGGGCTACCTGGTCCTTGCCGCCCACCACTTCGGGCTTCACACGTGCCCCATCGGATTGATCACCGCTTACGAAGAGGATGTGAAAGAGGCCCTCGACATCCCCCAGAATAAGGATGTCGTGATTTCCGCTGCCCTCGGGTATCCCGACTGGGAATCACCTGTCAATCGCTTTCGCTCCTCTAAGGAAGCACCTCAGACCTTTGTCAGGTGGATCGAGTAGAGGAAAGCCTCACGCCTTTCCCTGAAACTTCTCTCGGAGCAGGTCTCCGAGGCTTCCGAGGCTTCCGGATGCCTTCTCGGCAGCCTTGACCGATTCGCTGTAGTGCTTGTACTCGTCCTTTTCAACGCGATCAGACACGCCGCTTCTGCTCAGTCGGATCTTGCCGGTATCCGTCTCCACACCGGTCACCAAAACCTGGATCTCGGTCCCTTGAGGGAACATTCTGCTGTGGTTAGTCCCCTTCACGGTGCCCATTTCAGCGTTCGGAATAAGGCCGGTCACTCCGGTGCTCAGTCGCACAAAAAGACCGTAGGGCATAACCCTGTCCACGGTTCCGTCCATGATGTCACCGACCACAGGGAGCGGCAGTTCCTCCTGCTTGACCTTGGGCGCCAAGGTTAGGGAAAGCTTTCTTGCGGCACGATCGGCCGATAGCACGTGGGCTTCGACCCATTGGCCGACCTCGAGTACCTCTTTGGGATGTTGGACCCTCCGTCCGGCACCCAGATTCGAGATGTGAACCAGGCCGTCAACACCCGGTTCGAGGTTGATGAAGGCGCCGAATGGGGCCAGCCTCACGACGCTTCCTGAAACCTTACTGTCCACGGGATATTTCTGTTCGATATCCTCCCAAGGATCAGCCAGCAGTGCCTTAAGGCTGAGGGTCAGCCGATTCTTTTGCCAATCGATACCGATAATCTTTACGGTCACTTCCTGCCCAACCGCGAACTGCTCGCCAAGGTTTTCCGTCCGGCTCCACCCTATCTCGCTAGCCGGGACAAGCCCATCCAGACCGCCCAAATCGACAAAAAGACCGAACTTCTGAACTGATCGGATCTTTCCCTGAAGCTCCATGCCGACTTCGAGAGTAGCCTTCAGCTTTTCAGCCTCTGCCTGCTTCTGCTCCTCGAGAAGGAGTCGACGGCTCAGGACGACATTCTTTCCATCCTCACCATACTCCAGAACCTTGAAGGCGAAGGTCTCACCGATATACTCACCATTGGTTTTTGTATTCCTCAAGTCGATTTGTGAAAAGGGGCAGAAACACCGCACCCCTCCCACATTTACTTCAAATCCGCCCTTGAGCTCGCTTTTTACCTTTCCGTTGACCGGTAGATCAGCCTCAAAGGCATCACGAATTTCGGCCAGGGTTAAGGTCGAGTAGCCGCGAATCCGGGTGGTAAGTCTTCTCACCCCATTCTGAACCGAGACGAAGAAGGCCTCGACCGTATCCCCCGTCTGAACGCGGGCTACGCCTTCCTCATCAACGAACTCCGATCTATCTATAGTACCTTCGCTTTTGCCACCCAGGTCGATATAGACGGCATCACCCGAAATAGCGATCACCTGCGCCCGCACCTTCTGCCCCGGCGCGAGCCTTCCAGCACCCGAAGCCTCCTGTTTTAGAAGAACTTCAAAGTCCTCCTCGACCTCCTCGACCGGTTTCACGGTCTCCTGGATGGGGGAATCATTTTCCTGTTCCAATTTCTTCTCTTCTTCTGCCATGCCACTCCGTCCTATTATTTATATGATTATTTGCGTTATGATGTTCGAACCTTGATTTGTCGGGAAGAGGAATCAAGAATTCAAAATCGAACGACGAGGCATAGTTTACAACCTCTCTGTCTGCGTGTCCATAGGGAACCACAATAATTGCCGTTCATTGACAATGCTTGAGTAAATCAGTTATATTTAATTCCGGCCATTTTCAATACCTGGCGCGGATATGCCTTATGGAATTCTTAAACGCCATCACCGCGCAGGAGGCCCTGGAACAGATCCGTTCCTTCCCCCTGCATCAGTCAAGATCCTCCGCTATTGAGACAGGAAAAGCCTTGGGAAGAGTGCTTGCGGCGGACGTCAAGGCTGCAGAGAATATTCCACCCTTCTCCCGCTCGCTCGTCGACGGTTATGCCGTCGTCGCGAAGGATACCTACGGAGCGAAGGAAACGAGCCCGGCCTTCCTCTCCCTTATCGGTCAAGTGGCGGTAGGCGAGGACGCCACTCTATCCCTCCATGAGGGACAGACGATCTACCTTGCCACCGGCGCAATGATACCGGCTGGCACTGAAGCCGTTGTCATGCAGGAATACACCAGAGTCACGTCGGATGCAGTGGAGGTGACCAAGGCACTCCGTAAGGGCGAGAACATCGTTTTCGCCGGCGAGGATATCCAGAGGGAGACTGTTGTTCTGACTAAGGGGACCAGGCTGGGTCCTTTCGATCTCGGTGTCCTTTCGGCCCTGGGGGTTACAAAGGTCGAGGTTTTCGACAAACCCCGCGTGGGTTTGATCTCCTCGGGCAACGAGATAGTAGACATTGAAACCGCCAGTCCGCCTCCGGGGACTGTAAGGGACATTAACCGCTACGCCATAACCGGCCTTCTGGAACAGACCGGTTGTGATGTCACCTTTCTTGGCATAGCGCGTGATACTCTCGACGATATCTCTGAAAAACTGAAGAAGGCTGAAGAATTTGACCTTATCCTTGTGTCAGGGGGTAGTTCCAAGGGACAGGCCGACTTCATTACTGATTGTATCGAACGCCTTGGAGGCAAGATTCTCTTCCACGGTATCAATATCAGACCCGGTAAACCGACCATATTCGGCAGCCTTTGGAGCAAGCCGATTTTTGGCCTCCCCGGCCATCCCGTCTCGTGCTCCATGGTGGTCATCAGATTTGTTGCTCAGTTGGTAAAAGACATGGCAGGTCAAAGGGCTGAGATCACTCCTCCCCTCCGGGGCGTCCTCTCTACCAACGTCCCGTCGTCCTATGGCGTCGAGGAATATGTGCGTGTCCGGGTCGAAAATTCCGACCAGGGCCTCGCTGTGAGCCCCCTTTTTGGGAAATCTTCCGTTGTGTCAAGCCTCTCGAAAGCTCATGGCTATGTCGTTGTTGCGGAAGGCAGGGAGGGTCTGGAACAGGGAGAATGGCTGGAGGTCAATCTTTTTGGGTAATCACCGGCTATGCCATAGAAATACAGGAAAAATGAAAGTATGTTACGTGACCGTTTTGACCGAATCATCAATTATCTAAGAATCTCCATCACGGATCGATGCAACCTCCGTTGCAGATACTGCATTGATAAAGATTTCCCCTTTATCCCGCACGATGAAATCCTTACCTACGAGGAGATAATCAGATTCGTCAAGATAAGCGCCGCCCTGGGGGTCAAAAAGGTACGGCTCACAGGAGGTGAGCCGTTGAGCAGGAGAAATCTCCCCCATCTGATTAGCCAGATACGGGACACTGCCGGAATAGAAGATATCAGCCTGACCACAAACGGGGTCTTCCTCCCGGATCGTATCGACGAACTGACGGAGGCAGGGCTCACACGGGTAAACATCAGCCTCGACACCTTGAAGCCTGATAGGTTTGCCTACATAACGGGCTTTGACGTGTTCGACCGGGTTATGGACGGGATCGAAAAGGCCAAGCATGCAGGGCTTAATCCCGTCAAAATCAACACGGTTATCATCAAGGGATTTAACGACGACGAGGTTCTCGATTTTGCCAGGTTTGCGAATGCCTGGGAGGTGGAGGTTCGGTTCATCGAGTTCATGCCCTTCTCCCAGACGAGCCTGTGGGACGCCTCAAAGGTTATAACCTCCGCCGCGCTCATGCAGATCATCCGGGAAGTCTACGAGATAGCACCTTACCGGAACGCCCACAAAGGACCAGCCGCCGTGTTTACCATGAAGGGCGGACCAGGCAAGATCGGTTTCATAAGCCCTATGTCCTCGCATATCTGTAAGGATTGCAACAGGATCAGGCTCACCTCGGACGGAAAACTGAAACCTTGCCTTTTCTCCGATCAGGAGTATGACGTAAAACGCCTGTTGAGAGGAGAGGCAAGCGACGATGAGATTGCCCATTTCGTGGCCGAGACTGTCCGGGCCAAGCCGGAAAGGAAATTTGAGGGCGGCATGATCAAAAAATGTCAAAGACCCATGAGGAATATCGGAGGATAATGTGGAACTGACCCACCTAGATAGCGAAGGCAAGGCCAGAATGGTGGATGTAGGTGAGAAGAGTGAGACCACGCGGGAGGCCCATGCCTTTGGCCGCGTCAGGATGTCCCCCGAGGCATACAAACAGGTGAGATCTGGTTATGGGCCGAAGGGCGACATATTCACGGTAGCTAAGATAGCTGGAATCATGGGTGGCAAAAGGACAAGCGATCTTATCCCTCTGTGTCATCCGCTCCCTATCAATGTGATCGATGTGGACTACGTGTTTAAGGATGACGAATACACCATCGAGATCAGGTCAACAGCCAAGACCAAGGCCCTTACCGGTGTGGAGATGGAGGCCATGACCACGGTCATGGTAACAGCCCTCACGATCTACGACATGTGTAAGGCAATCGACAAAGGCATTGAGTTGGGACCCTTCTATCTATTGGAGAAGAGGGGCGGAAAAAGCGGGATATACAGGCGAGCCAAAGAAACGGTGTAAGCGATGAGCCGCAAGCGGGGCAAGGCGGCGCCAACAGGTTCCCACTCATTCCCGACGATCCACAGCCAACGAGGTAAGGCATGAAAGCAAAGGTAATCTCCGTCAACATAAGCGATAACAAGGGAGAAAAAAAGCATAACGTCGAGAAGTGCATGCTCCTCAAGGAGCACGGGCTTGCTGATGATGCGCACGCCGGTAAGTGGCATCGCCAGGTGAGCCTCTTGGCCGAAGAAAGCATCGATAAGATTCGAAAAGCGGGCCTAGACGTAAATGCCGGTGATTTTGCGGAAAACATTACGACTGTTGGTATCGATCTCCCTTCTCTGCCCATCGGAACAACTCTCAAGATAGGAACCGATGTGGTGATGAGGGTGACCCAGATCGGCAAGGTCTGCCACAACCGATGTGCCATTTTCTACGCCGTGGGCGACTGCGTCATGCCTCGGGAAGGGATATTCGCGGAGGTGTTGACGGGTGGCGAGGTTCAGGTGGGGGACGAGATAGAGGTGGTTCAATGAGGTATCGGGCAACGGTCATCACCATCAGTGACAAAGGGTCACGGGGAGAACGGGAGGATAAGAGCGGACCTCTTCTCCGGTCCATGCTGGAGGGAGAATACGATGTATCAGAGATAATAATAGTGCCGGACGAGGTTGACCTCATCGCCCAGGCCATCCGGAATGAGATCGACGAGCGAGGCGTTGATCTGGTCGTCACAACGGGGGGTACCGGGGTGTCAAAACGTGACGTGACGCCTGAGGCCACGCAACTGGTCATCGAGAAGGATCTGCCCGGGTTCGCTGAAACCATGAGGGCAGAAAGTTACAAGATCACACCCTTCGCCCTGATCAGCCGCGCCATCTGCGGCATCAGAAAAGAGAGTGTTATTATCAATCTGCCGGGAAGCCCGAAGGCCGCCGCAGAATGTCTCTCTTTCGTTCAGAAAGCCATTCCGCACGCCCTGTCAAAGATAAAAGGGGATATGGAGGACTGCGCCCGTCCCTAATACCCTCGCTCTTCGGTCCTGAGCCTGAGCGTCGACGATTCCTTTTGCTCCGATTGACCTTTGCCCATCTCCGCCATTTTAATACGCAGTCTCAAATCGTTCTGACTGTCTGCATAGCCGATAGCCATCTTGTAATCGATCCGCCCCTCCATATATAACTGGAAGATGTGTTGATCGAAGGTCTGCATGCCTTCATCGAAGCCGAGAGCCATGGCCTCCTTGAGCAGCGAGACCTCCTGTTTCTGGATGAGGTCCTTTACCCTCGGGGTATCCAGCAGGATTTCGATGGCCGCAACCCGTTTACCATCGGTGGACGGGATTAAGCGCTGCGAGATGATCGCTCGAAGCACGAGAGACAACTGCATGAACAACTGAATATGCCGCTCGGCCGGGAAGAAGTTTAAGATTCGTTCGAGAGCCTGGTTCGCATTATTCGCATGCAAAGTACCGAGACAGAGGTGGCCGGTCTCCGCAAAGCCTATGGCCGCCTCCATGGTGTCCACGTCCCTGATCTCTCCCACCAGAATGACGTCCGGGGCTTGACGAACCGTGTACTTGAGCGCGTTGGCAAAGGAAAGGGTATCGAAACCGACCTCTCTCTGAGTGATGACGCTCTTTTTGTGGGGGTGGACAAACTCAACGGGATCTTCAATCGTGATTATATGACCGTGCTCATTCGTATTCCGGTGGTCTATCATGGCCGCAAGTGTCGTGGACTTGCCGGTTCCTGTGGCACCCACCAACAGCACCAGACCACGCTTCGTCATGGATACGTCTTTTAGGATCGGTGGAAGCTGCATCTCATCGATCCCTCGAATCCTCAGCTTGATCTGACGAATGATGATACCCACGTAGCCCATCTGCCTGAAGATACTAACCCTGAACCTGCCCAGTTCGGGGAAAAAGAGGGCCAGGCCCATCTCGTATTCTTCTTCGAACTTCGTTTTCTGACGTTCATTCATGATACTGTAGGCCATCTCCTCAGTCTCCTGAGGTGTGAGGGCCTGCGCCTCTGAAGGTTTCACCACGCCTTCGACGCGGTACATCGGGGGGACCCCAACCGTCAGATACACGTCAGAGGCGTCCTGTTCAACCATATAACGCAAGAGCTGTCGCAGCGATACCATCTCAGTTCCTCCCTCCGCCTCCGAATTCCTTGATGTAGTAGGCAACCTCGTCGGTGGTCACCAACCCTCGTGCCACCAGATCCCTGACCGCTGCATCCATCGTCTGCATACCCAGTCCCTTGCTGGTCTGCATGATGGATGGCATCTGTGCGATCTTATTTTCCCGAATCATATTCCTGATAGCGGGCGTGGCAATCATGATTTCGAAGCCTGCCACCCTCCCCTTTCCATCCTTCCTCTTGAAAAGTGCCTGGGTAATGATAGCCTCGAGTGACTCGGACAACATGGCCCTGACCTGGTTCTGCTGGCCTGCCGGAAAGACGTCGATGATACGGTCCACGGTCTTGGGCGCCCCGCTCGTATGGAGGGTTCCAAAGACCAAGTGACCGGTTTCGGCGGCTGTCAACGCCAGGGCGATGGTCTCCAGATCCCTCATCTCGCCCACCAGAATGACGTCCGGGTCCTCCCTCAAGGCGCTCCTAAGGGCGTTGGCAAAGCTCTTGGTATGAGGGCCCAGTTCCCGCTGGTTAACCAGTGAGGCATTGGACTTGTAGACAAATTCTATGGGGTCTTCCACGGTGATGATGTGGCCCTGAAATTCGGAATTTATCTGATTGATCATGGCGGCCAGGGTGGTCGATTTGCCGCTTCCGGTAGGACCCGTTACCAGGACAAGCCCCTTGTCAGCTCGTGCTATGGTCTGGAGGACCTTTGGAAGTCCAAGCTCCTCGTACGTTGGTATAGTTTGAGGAATAGGTCTGAAGGCGGCCGCGTCGCCCCGGTTTTGCTTGTATACGTTTACCCTGAACCTTCCGTAATCCCCGAGGGCCATGGAAAAATCAAGTTCGAAGGTCTCTTCGTAGACCTTTCGCTGCTCGTCATTGAGGATGTCGTAGATCATCTTGTGGACCTTCTCCCTGTCCAAAACCGGGGAATCCAGCTTCCGCATCTCGCCATGGATCCTGATTATAGGGGGTTCACCTGAACTGAGGTGTATGTCCGAAGCTTTATTCTCTACTGCGAATATGAGTAGTTCTGAAACATCCATTTCTCGGGATCTCCTTTAGGACTGAATTGCCTCAATCTCTTTTATTGTCGGCAGATCCTTGATATGTTTAAGTCCGAATGCCTCGAGAAATCGGTCTGTTGTCTTGAAAACCATTGGGCGGCCAGGCTCGTCCGCCCGGCCCGCGATCTCGATAAGTCGACGCTGCAGTAGTTGCTTCAGGGCCCAAACCGAATCGACGCCCCTCAGGAGGTCGAGGTCACGTTTGGTGATTGGCTGTTTGTAGGCCACGATCGAAAGGGTCTCGAGCATAGCCTTGGTAAGGCCGGGGTCCTTCTCTCGCGCAAACCTCTTGACCCACTCCTTAAATTCGATTTTTGTCCTTATTTGGAACCCCTCGGCCGCCTCGACGATCTCAACCGCCCGCTCCGAATCCTGGTATTCCTGGACAAGGTGATGCAGAGCAGCGGAGATCTCGAGCGCCGTAAACTCCCCTAACTTCTTGGTCAGCTTCTTGAGGCCGATAGGCCGTGAGGAAGAGAAAAGGATGGCCTCAACAATGCGGATTAGTTCGTTGTGAGGAGGAATCTATCCACCTGCCCCCAAATGTCGTTACGGTCCTCGGGGTAATGGAACCATGAGACAGGATCTTTGTGATCCTTCGAGAACCATGTCAACTGTCGCTTGGCGTATCTTCTGGTCTGCTGCTTGATACTTGTTACCATATCAGCATATCCAATGGAACCATTGAGGTAAAGCAGAATTTCCTTGTAACCTATACTCGAGAAAGGCTTGCACGAAGGATCGTTCCCCGCTGCCAAGAGACCTCTCACCTCATCGACCCATCCCGCGGCAAGCATCGTCTCTACCCTCCCGTTGATGCGCTGATAAAGTTCCTCCCTCTCCCTTGTTAATCCGATCCGGTACGTCTCGTACCGCTCCTCGCGAAAACTGTGCTCTTCCTCCCATTGGGACATGGTTCTGCCCGATAGATACGAAACCTCGAGGGCCCTCACTACCCTCACCCGGTCCCGATGGCTGATCCTGGATGCATAAAGGGGATCCACCCTCCTCAACTCTTCGTACAGCTCGTCCGGGTCCTTCAGGAAGCGCTCTCGCAGGTCTGCCTTCACCTTCTCGTCTGAGGGGATAGGAAATATGCCGTGGAAAAGCACCCGCAGATAGAGCCCTGACCCTCCGACGACAATGGGGGTCATCCCCCGGGACCGTATGTCCCGGATGGCCTCATCGGCGAGATCCTTGAAACGGGCAACGTCGAAGGAATCGCTCGGATCAATTATGTCAATGAGATGATGCCTGATCCGAGTCTGGCTCTCACGGGTCGGTTTCGCCGTACCGATGTCGAAATGTTTGTACACCTGCATGGAATCGGCGTTGACGATTTCTCCGCCGAAATCCTGTGCAAGTCTCTCTCCCAGTTCTGATTTTCCTGCAGAGGTGGGGCCCAGAATCGCTACCAACTTCCCCTTGTTTGCGACCATCAGCGAATATAAAGTATACTATGTCCGCCATGTCAAGGATTATACGGCTCGCATTACTTATTCTTTTGCTTCCCACCTTTTTCGGGGCAGCTATGGCCTACGGTCTGGTGAACTACCTGGAGATCCCGGATGTCAGGCAGATCTCAAGCCACACTCCTCGTTCCGCCACACGGCTGTATGCAGACGATGGAAGCCTCTTTGCAGAGCTCGCAGTCGAGAAGCGCATACCCATCGGCCTCACACAGATGCCGGATCACCTCAAAAAGGCGTTTATTGCCATAGAAGACGTGAGATTCTACCAGCACTCGGGGTTCGACGTCCGCGGTATGCTTCGAGCATCCTATAGGAATGCCCTCAGAGGGAGCATGTCCGAAGGGGCCTCGACTATCACGCAGCAGCTCGCGCGGAATCTGTTCCTAACCCCCACCAAGACTATGAAGAGAAAGATGGAGGAGCTCATCCTCGCTGTCAATATCGAGCGGAGCTATTCGAAGGACGAGATCCTCAACATGTACCTCAACCTGATCTATCTCGGCGAAGGGGCCTATGGCGTGGAATCGGCGAGCCATACCTTTTTTGACAAGTCCGCAAAGGACCTAACCCTGGCAGAATCGGCTACCCTGGCGGCAATGGTTAAGGCACCTTCCCGCTCATCTCCCTTCAAAAACCTTTCGAAGACACTCGACCGGCGTAACCTTGTGTTGAAGAAGATGCTCGAGGCGAGATTCATCTCTCAGCACGAATACGAGAATGCAGTGAAGTCCGCCCTGGTTCTTGCCCCTTTTAAGATACATGAAAAAAGGACGGGTTTCTTTATTGAGTACACCAAGCAACAGATAGAAGATTACGTCCCTACTCGGGACGAGATCATGACTAGCGGCCTCACCGCCCACACAACGATTAATCTCAAGATGACCCAGTATGGGTATGAGGCAATAGATAAAGGCATGAAGCTCTACCAGCAAAGGAACCCCAAAGCCCAAAATCCGCCCGAGGTGGCCCTCATTGCCATGGAGGTCAAAACAGGGGAGCTGAAGGTGCTCATAGGAGGCAGGGACTTTACGACGTCGCCCTACAACAGGGCAACGCAGGCGAAACGGCAGCCAGGTTCCGCCTTCAAGCCGATAATCTATCTTGCCGCTCTTGAGGCCGGTTATCGGCCCGATTCGATCGTGAAGGACGCACCCGTTTCCTATACGAGCCCTGGTTCGGCAAAGACCTGGCAGCCAAAGAACTACGACAATCAGTACTACGGGGATGTGCCACTCAGAACAGCTTTGGCCATGTCTCTGAACACGGCCACGGTTCGCCTTCTTGACGGGGTTGGCGTTTCAAACGTGATAGAGCTGGCGAAAAGACTGCATATGACGAGTAATTTCCAGCCAAACCTGGCTCTTGCCCTTGGGGCCGCAGAAGTCTCCCCGCTCGAGCTCGCAGCCGCCTACGCCACTATAGCCCAAGGGGGCAACTACGTCGCGCCCATTACCCTCAAAGGCCTCATAGCTGCCGACGGTAGTGACCTCTTCGGCCATAAATCCTCTGAGGAGCAACGAGTAATCTCTTCCGAAGCAGCATCCATGCTGATCAACATGATGAAGGGTGTTATCAAAAACGGGACTGCCCGGAGGGCCTCCTCAATGCCTTACTTTCTGGCCGGAAAGACTGGAACAACCGACGATTACCGCGACGCCTGGTTCGTCGGCTTTTCCCCGGACCTACTCTGTTTGGTCTGGGTGGGATACGACAAAGGGGCCTTCCTGGGCAAAAAAGAGTCTGGAGCTACAACAGCCCTTCCCATCTGGATGGAGTTTATGTCCAAGGCCCTCGTGCACTACCCCAATGAGGATTTCTCCTTCCCTCAATCGGATTCTCTTCCCGTGGTCAAATACACCTTCCCCTCTCTGGAGCAAAAAGACAATCGGTAATTGGAAAAGAGCCCGGATTCTTTCTGAGAGTTGTATATCGTCGAGCTAAAGCGTCACCCCGAGGGATCCCTCATGGGGTATCCTGTCTGAATAATCGAGTGCCACGCCCGGCTGCTTTGGCCATGAGGTCCGCAGTGTCGGCTGCCCATCCTTGTGCATTCTTATTTTGTCTTGACCACCGGTTTCTGCGTATCTACGCCAAATATTTGTTCGGAAGACCCCTTGACGGATGAGGAAACGGGGCTTACCATTTAACTGCTATCAGGAATGATTCCAAATTGATCGGAAAAACCAAAGAATTACTG
This sequence comes from Deltaproteobacteria bacterium UBA2221, assembly GCA_002328485.1. GTDB lineage: Bacteria > Desulfobacterota > Syntrophorhabdia > Syntrophorhabdales > WCHB1-27 > WCHB1-27. The sequence goes on along the minus strand of DCUF01000077.1, from coordinate 1,041 downwards.
TTGCGAGAGCTGAGAGCGAAGGGGTTGAGGCTTACCCCACAAAGGCTGGTTATCATCGAGGTGCTTATCGAAATGGGGGATTCCCATCCCAGTGCCCATTCTGTGTACGATGAGGCAAAAAAGAGAAAGAAAGGCCTAAGCCTCTCGACTACTTACGCAACGCTGAACGAGTTCTCCCGACTGGGCTTCATCAAGACGCTCCAGTTCGATACCATGGAAAACCGCTACGAAGGTAACATCGAAGAACACCTCAATCTGGTCTGCGGGCGCTGCGGTAAGATCCTTGACTATCAGGTACCTCGTCTTGCCGACCCGGACGAGATAGCCAGGGAAACGGGTTTCTCGGTAACGGATACGAGGCTGGAGTATTATGGGTATTGCAGGGCATGCCGGGGAGAAACAATGGACGGCGGGGATAATCGTGGGGGGAAGGAAATTGGCTGAAGACTCTGCGTCCTCTCCTTTTCTTGGCATCGGTTTCGCTCTTTGATTGTCAGCTATAGGGGCAGAGAATCAGTCTCGTAATTAATAGCAGTGCAGTTCACCACTTTACACAGCGAAAGGAGGGTACATCATGGATGAAGAAAGGACGGGCAGACTTCCCGGACACATTGCAGGCGGCGGTACGACAAACCGTGACTGGTGGCCGAACCAGTTGAACCTCGATATCCTGCATCAGCATTCCTCAAAGTCCAATCCCATGGGCGAGGACTTCAACTACGCCAAGGAGTTCAAGACTCTCGACCTGGGCGCCGTGAAGAAGGATCTCACGGAATTGATGACCAGCTCCCAGGACTGGTGGCCAGCAGACTTTGGCCACTACGGACCGTTGTTCATCCGTATGGCCTGGCACAGCGCGGGCACCTACCGCATTGGCGACGGCCGTGGGGGCGGAGGCCACGGCAACCAGCGCTTTGCACCCCTCAACAGTTGGCCCGACAATGCAAACCTCGACAAGGCACGGCGCCTCCTCTGGCCGATCAAACAGAAGTACGGCCGCAAGATCTCCTGGGCGGATCTCATGATCCTCGCCGGCAACTG
>DCUF01000051.1 GCA_002328485.1 Deltaproteobacteria bacterium UBA2221 | reverse complement strand
AAAAAATTTTCCATGGAGGGTAGAGCTATGAAGACGACCGTCTCTATAATCAAAGCGGACATCGGAAGCGTCGGAGGCCATATCTGTCCTAGCCAGCGCTTGTTGGAATGCGTGAAATCTCATGTGGCGAGCCAGTGTGGGCGTATCATCAACGATTTTTTTGTCTCCCACACCGGCGATGATGTGGCTATCCTCATGACCCACACCCATGGCGTCGGAAGCGACGAGGTGCACAAACTGGCGTGGGATGCCTTTGTGGCTGGAACGGAGTGCGCAAAGGAGCAGGGCCTGTACGGCGCCGGACAGGATCTGCTGAAGGATTCCTTCTCTGGCAATGTGAAAGGTATGGGGCCTGCTGTGGCAGAGATGGAGATCGAGGAGAGGCCGAACGAGCCTTTTCTATTTTTTGCGGCAGACAAGACCGATCCTGGCGCCTATAACCTTCCTGTCTATCTGGCCTTTGCAGACCCTATGTACAACTCCGGACTCATCCTGTCGCCGAATATGGCCAAGGGATTCAAGTTCTGTATCATGGACGTGGCCTATACCGAAGGTGACCGTCTGATCGAGCTGAATGCCCCGGAAGAGATGTATGACATTGCAGCCCTTCTGCGCGACAACGAACGCTTTGTCGTAGAGTCCGTTTATTCGAGAGAGACCGGCGAGATCGCTGCCGTTGCGAGCACGACCCGGCTTCATAATATCGCCGGAAAATATACCGGTAAAGATGACCCCGTCATGCTGGTGCGTGTCCAGGGTGCTTTTCCCGCCACCGGTGAAATGCTCCACCCCTTCAATATTGGACACTATGTTGCCGGTTTTATGAGAGGGAGCCACACCGGACCCCTTATGCCGGTGAAGATGAATTCGACCATCTCCTTTTTCGATGGCCCGCCTGTTGTCTCCGCCCTGGCCTTCTGTGTTCACAACGGCAAACTGACCGAGCCTGCCGATGCTTTTGACCACCCGTACTGGGAGTACGTACGGGCCCAGGTGTCCAGAAAGGCGACCGAGATCAGACAGCAAGGGTTTTCCGGACTGGCTATGTTGCCCTATTCCGAGCTTGAATACGGCGGAATCGTTCAGAAGCTTGGAAAACTCGATAAAAAATTTGTGGTCAAGGGTAAGTGAAGTACCATATCGAAAACTTCGGATGTCAGATGAACGAGCACGACATGGAGAAGGTGAGGCACCTTCTCCATGTCGCCGGTTTTGAGGCCGCATCGGCCGCGACGGATGCGGATGTGGTGATCGTCAATACCTGCTGCGTCAGGGAAAAGGCCGAGCAGAAATTCTACAGCCTTATGGGGAGGTTACGCCGACTCAAGGCAAAGTCTACGGTCGTCCTGGGCGTCATGGGCTGCGTGGCCCAGCTTGAGAAGGAACATATCCTCGAGAAGCTTCCCTTTATAGACTTCTCTCTGGGTACCTCAAATGTTCACCGGGTTGAGGAGGCCATACGGATAGCCAGAACAGAAAAGAGAAAACTCCTCAGTTTTTCCGAGAATGGTTGTGAGGCTTCGCTGCACGTCCGGCCTGGCGGAAAAGGGAGGCTTCGCTCCTTTGTAACTATCATGAAGGGGTGCGACAACTTCTGTAGCTACTGCGTGGTGCCTTACGTGAGGGGTCGTGAAAAGAGCAGAAAAAGTTCCGATATCATTGAGGAAGTGAAGGAGCTGGCCGCTGGGGGCGTGCGCGAGGTTACGCTTCTGGGTCAGAACGTGAACTCCTACAACAAAGGCTCAGACGACTGCACCTTCGCTCAGCTCCTGGAGAAGATAAACGATATCGATGGGTTGGAGAGGATCCGCTTCGTGACCTCCCACCCCAAGGACCTGTCGCCCGATCTTATCCGTTGTTTCGGCAGGCTCGAGAAGCTTTGCGAGCAGATACATCTGCCTTTCCAATCGGGTTCGAACCGCATTCTTGGATTGATGAATAGGGGCTATACGGCGGAGGAGTACCTGGGACTGGTTCATTCTTTACGAAAGCAGTGCCCAGGCATAGCGATTACAGCCGACTGCATCGTCGGATTTCCCGGTGAAAGAGGGCAGGATTTTAGTGATACCCAGGCGCTGGTTGAAGAGGTCAGATTTGACGGCCTTTTTTCCTTCTGTTATTCGCCGAGGCCTGAAACACGTGCCGCTACACTGCCGGACCGGGTGCCGAGAGAGATTGCCATGGAACGGCTCAAGGGGCTTCAGGCCACCCAAAAAATCATAACAAGGGAAAAGAACTGTGGGTTGGAGGGGTCAACGGTAGAGGTATTGGTGGAAGGTTCGAGTAAGAGCTCTCCTGAAGAGTTTGCAGGGAGAACGAGAACAAACAGGATTGTCAATTTCGCGGGCAGCGAAGATCTGGTCGGCTCCCTGGTTGAACTCAAGGTCGTCAAGGGTTATGCTAATTCACTGAGAGGGGCTATACCCAGACCTAAGGAGGGTGGAACATGTTGAAAGAGATGAGAGTTGCGGGTATCACCGTCGACCCTTTTACCAATACACCGATTGTGATTCTCAAGGATCTGGAGGAGAAGGATGTTCTGCCCATCTGGATCGGCCTTCTCGAGGCTTCCAGCATAGCGACCGCCCTTGAAAACGTGCAGACACCACGGCCCATGACCCATGATCTCATGAAGAGCATCCTCGACCAACTGGGGGTGAAGGTCGTGAAGATCGAGATAAACGATCTAAGGGACAATACCTACTTTGCCGTCATCCACATGGAGGTCGACAAAAAGCGGATGGTTATTGACTCTAGACCCTCGGACGCCATTGCCCTTGCCCTGAGGGTTGAGGCCTCTATATTTGTGGAAGAGAGCGTGATAAAGAGGTCAGCCAAAGTCGATCTTGCCAAAAAAGAAGACAAAGTGGTGGTCGATACCACGGAATGGGAAGAGATACTTGAGAACCTGGGCCCCGACGATTTTGGTAAGTATAAGATGTAGCGGTCAGGCGGCGGCTCGATATGACTGGAATGATTGATCTACATACCCATTCCTTGTTGAGCGACGGGGAATATCTCCCTTCGGAGCTGGCCCGGAGGGCCTGCGTCAAGGGCTATCAGGTAATCGGCATCTCGGATCACGTCGATCCCTCGAACATAGAGCAGGTGGCAGCCGGAATCCTCGCCGTCAGAGCGAAGATGGCGTTCTACACGAACATTGTCATCGTGCCGGGCGTGGAGCTGACCCATGTACCGAAAGGGTTGATAAAGGAGATGATCGGATACGCTCGGAGATTGGGTATCGGCTATGTGGTCGTCCATGGCGAGACGATAGCGGAACCCGTCGAGGAGGGCACCAACCGGGAGGCCATCGAAGGGGGAGCCGACATACTGGCTCACCCAGGGCTCATAACCGAGGAGCTCGCCTCCCTCGCAAAAGAAAGGGGTGTCCTGCTCGAAATATCGGCTCGAAAGGGACATTCCCTGACAAATGGGCACCTTGCGCGGGTGGCGGGTCTGACGGGGGCAAAATTGGTGTACAATACCGACGCCCATGAGTCGTCCGATCTGACCAATGCGGAGGACGCAAAGAGGATTGTTGTGGGGGCAGGGCTGTTCCCTGGTGATTTTGTGAAGATGCAGCAGAACGCGCTAGAACTTGTGAACAGGGTGATCAAAGGATCGAAATGAGACTTACCATCGACAAGAGCATTAAGGAAATACCCTATTACCCCAAAGCGGCCCTCTATGGGGGCGATTCGGGGTGGGTACGCCTTTCATCAAATGAGAACCCGAACGGGCCTTCCCCCAAGGCGGTGGAGAGCATCGTTGAATCGGTGTTTGCCCTGAACCGTTATCCCGAGAGCGAGTATGAACTGAAAAGCGCCTTGGCCGGCAAGTATGCCCTCAAACCCGAGAACATCATCATTGGGAACGGATCGAACGAGATTATCGAGACGTCCTTCAGGGCGCTGCGGTATGAGGGAAAAGATGAAGCCCTCCTCCCTGCGCCTTCCTTTGCTTTCTATCCGATTGCTGCGAAAATATACGGTTACCGGCCAAAGATCGTTCCCCTGCGGGATCTAAAGATCGAACCGGAGGCAATGGCGGACGAGATCGGCGAAAGGACGCGCATCGTCATTTTGAATAACCCCAACAACCCCACGGGCACCATCTTTGAAGACGCCCAGTTCCGCCGATTCCTGGAGCGGTTGCCTGATGAGATCCTGGTTGTTGTGGACGAGGCATACGCAGAATTTGTGGACAGTCCCGCCTTTCCTCGGTCAACTGACTATATCGCCGATCACCCCGTGCTCATCCTGCGGACCTTTTCAAAGGCCTATGGTCTGGCCGGTCTCCGGGTGGGGTACGGCATCGCCGGTCAAGAAATAGTCTCCTATCTCGAAAGGACCAAGCAGCCTTTCAGCGTGAATATGATGGCCCTGGTTGCAGCAAAAGCAGCCTTAACCGACGAGCGATATCTCAAGACCGTCCTGGAGGGGAATCGCAGCGGTAAATCCTACCTTTACAGGGCGCTCACCGAAATGGGCGTGCCATTCTACCCTTCCGAAGCCAACTTCTTTCTCATAAAGGTCGGACCAGGCGCGGACGATGTTACGAAGAGGCTTTTCGAAGCCAAAGTGCTGGTGAGATCCATGTCGGCCTACGATCTGCCCGATTTCATACGGGTTACCGTGGGTACTGCTGATGAGAACCGAGCCTTCATCGAAGCCTTGCGCAGGTCTCTGCCTTGAGTTCCCGGAAGGGTCTGATTATCACTATTGACGGCCCAAGCGGAGCCGGGAAGAGTACTGTGGCGAGGAAACTCGCCGAGAGGATCGGATACCGCTATCTTGATAGCGGGGCCATGTACCGCGCCGTTGCCTACGCCTACCGCGCCACCGGTGATCAACAGGAAATCGGCCGATTCCTCGGGAACCTTGACCTATCCTTTTCATTTGATGAGGGGGCCAAGGTGTGTTTCAACGGGGAGGATATCTCGACCTCCATACGATCCTCGGAGATATCGCTGGCTGCCTCACGTATCTCCCAGGATCCAAAAGTTCGCGAATACTGTACCCAGCTCCAGAGACGACTGGGCGAGGAAGGCGGGGTCGTGCTGGAGGGCAGGGATACGGGCTCCGTAGTGTTCCCCCACGCGGACAGAAAATTCTTCCTGGATGCCAATGTGGCCGAGCGGGCCAGGAGAAGGCATGTCGAAGTGACGGCTTCAGAGACGGGGAGCGATGAAAGCTTCTCGAAGATACAGGCAGAAATTGAAAAGAGGGATCGAGATGACTCTTCCCGTTCGCTGGCGCCTCTGATCAAGCCGGAAGGAGCTGTCTATGTCGATACGACGGAGAAAGGTATCGATGAGGTGGTGGATTTGCTGGTAAAGGCTCTCGGAGAAAGGCCATAAATGCAGAAGTGGCAAAATAGAGAAATGGCGAAATCGGGAAAACCGTTCTTGTTCTCAAGGCCCATTTAACATTTCACCATTTTATAATTTCGCACATTTTCCTTTAAGCGAAGCAATGATAGAGGTCATCAAGACAAAGAACTGCGGCTTCTGCTTCGGCGTCCGAAGGGCCGTGAAAGCCGTTCTGAAGGAACGTGGCCGGACGACAGGACCGATCTATACCCTTGGTCCGTTACTGCACAATCCGCAGGTGGTCCAGGAGTTGGTGAGCCAGGACATCGTGCCTGTGTCTGATGTGAGAAGCGTCAAAAGCGGCACGATAGCCTATCGGTCCCACGGTATATTGAGAGAGGAGGAGGAGTACATAGGGAGACAGCGGCTGAGTGCCATCGATCTTGTCTGTCCTTTTGTCAAGCGGGTTCGGAAATGTGCCATGCTTCTGCGGAAGGAGGGCTATCGGGTTGTAATCGTGGGCGATCCTGAACATCCTGAGGTGAAAAGCGTATTGAGTTATTTGGACAATGATGGTATCGTATTACAAAATCCATCCTCCATCGAATCCAGCAAGGTAGGAGTTGTCAGTCAAACCACTCAAGATCAAGCTACATACGTCGATATTGTTCAAGGATTGGTGGGAAAGGCGGAGGAATTGAGGGCCTTCAACACCATCTGCGATAGCACACGCTCACGCAAGGAGGAAGCCGTTGCCCTGGCAGCCCGCGTGGATGTGATGTTGGTGGTTGGAGGCAGGAATAGCGCCAACACAACCAAACTTTTCCATCTCGTCGAGAAGGCGCAACCGAATTCCCATCACATTGAGACGGACGAGGAACTGAAGCCGGAATGGTTTGCAGGGGTGACGAAGGTCGGCGTAACAGGCGGCACTTCCACTCCTGATTCAATCATAGAAAAAGTGGAGAAACGCGTAAAAAACTTTTAGGGGGACGGGGCATGGTAGACACGACTGATACCAGCATTCAAAAGGACAAAACTGAAGAGGAGATGAAGGAGCTCTATGAGACATCCATAAGAAATCTTCAGGAAGGTAACATACTCACGGGTACAGTGATCAACATAAACGATGATTCGGTGATCGTTGACGTGGGTTTAAAGTCCGAAGGGAAGGTCTCGATCAGTGAGTTTACCGATCCGGCCACAGGCGAGGTCCAGGTTGCGGTTGGAGACGACGTGGAAGTCATGGTCGTGGGCCGGGAAGAAAAGGATGGCCTTCTTGCCCTGTCGAAGCAGCGAGTGGACGGTATCAAGACGTGGCAGAAGATCGACCAATCCATGGAAGATGGTTCCCCCCTGGAAGGCCCCGTGACCTCCGAGGTCAAGGGAGGATTTCTTGTGGACATAGGGGTGAGTGCCTTCCTCCCCATATCGCAGGTAGATATCAAACCGGTAAAGAACCCTGCCTCCTTCATTGGCAGACACCTGAAATACAAGGTGATCAAGGTTAACCAGAAGAAAGGCAACGTCATCGTATCGCGGCGTCTTCTTCTCGAAGAGGAGCGGGACCGCAAACGGGCTGAATTCTGGAAGAATGTGAAGGAAGGTCAGGTCCTGTATGGATTCGTGAAGAGCATCACCGACTACGGCGCTTTCGTTGACCTTGGCGGTGTGGACGGATTTCTTTACGTCAATGATATCACCTGGGGCAGGATCAACCATCCCAAGGAATACCTGAAGCTGAGCGACGAGATCAAGGTGAAAGTGCTCAGCGTGGACGAAGAAAAGAAGAAGGTTTCCATTGGCATCAAGCAGTTGAAAGGTGACCCGTGGTTGAAGGTAGATGAAAAATACCCGATCGGAACACGGGTAAAGGGCAAGGTTGTGGGCGTTGTTGAGTACGGGGCTTTCGTCGAGCTTGAACCTGGCCTCGAGGGGCTCTTACACGTCAGTGAGATGACGTGGGATAAGAAGATGAAGAACCCCAGCAAGTTGGTGGCTAAAGGCGACGTGGTTGAGTTGCTGGTCCTTGACATCGACAAAGAAAAGAAGCGAATCTCCCTGGGCATGAAACAACTGAAGGCCGACCCCTGGAAGGAGCTCGCCGAAAAATATCCCCCTGGAACGGTGGTCGCAGGAAAAGTAAAGAATTTCACTGACTTTGGCCTCTTCGTCGGCCTGGACGACGGTGTCGACGGCCTTGTTCATGTGTCGGAGATCTCCTGGTCGAGAAGAAAGAATCTGACTGCCGATGCCTTTAAGAAGGGGGCTCCCATCGAGGC